>JADCHE010000192.1 GCA_020248665.1 Burkholderiales bacterium
CTGGGCCCTGCACCGGCACCCGGCCGGGAACGTGTCGCCGGCCGTGCGCACCGGACTGGTCTGGGGACTCGGCCTCACCCTGGCGCTGACCCTCGTGACGGCACAGACGCTGTCGGGCATGGGCAGCCACTGGATCGGCGGCACGGCCAGCGATGCCGGAGGCCTGTTCTTCTTCGGCTGGTCACGCGACGGCGGCGACCTGCGCGCAGCCCACTTCCTCGCCACCCACGCGATGCACGCCGTCCCGCTGGCGGGCGTGGCCTGCGCCCGGCTCTTCGGCCCCGCGGCGCGGGCCCCGGTCCGCTTCGCGGCCCTGGCCTACGTGGGCCTGGTCGCCCTCGTCTTCAGCCAGGCCCTGCGGGGCCTGCCGCTGATCGCAGCCTGACGCGGGCCGCGGGCCGCCTCGGACCCTCGGCTCGCGCACTTCCGCAGACCCACGATGCCGATCCCCCGCACGCTCGTCCGCAACCCGCACCTGGCGGGATCGCCGTTCATCGGCGCCTTCGTCCATTGAAGCGTCGGCACGGCAGCCCGGCGGGCGACGCGGGTGCCGCGGGCTCGGCCGCGTTGCTACGCACGCTGGGCCTGGCCGCGACGCTGGCCGGGGGAGCGGCCGCGCAGCGAGCGTGCCGACGATGCGCTGCACCGAGGGCGCAGCGTGCCGCCGGACCTGCCGCGGCTGCACGCGAACCGCGGCGACGGCACAGTCACCTCGATCGGCCACGCGACGGTGCCGACAACCGGATCCGTGTTGGCGGATCGGCAGGTGGGCTTGCCTCGGTCGCGCTCGCTCAATCGACCGCTGACCGCTCCGAGCGCATCCCGGTCCGTTGCACGCCCACGCCGGCGCCGTAGCCCGTGGCGCGCGACACCAGCGGACTGTCGGCGTTGGCGGCGCCCGCCACGCTGTCCAGACGGCCGAAGCCGAAGACGCGCCAGTCGCGCGTCAGGCGGTACGAGGCGGTCATCCCCAGCCGCCAGGCGATCAGGCCGGCCTCGGCATCGTAGGCCAGCCTCGCGGCCGTGGCGAAGGCAGGCGCCACGTCGTAGAAGGCGCCGACCAGGCGTCGGTCACCCAGCAGCGCACCGGCGCTGACGGTCAGGCGCCAGCCCGCCAGGTCCCGGTGATTCCACTGGATCCTCGGCTCCAGCGCCAGGCCGCGATACGCGAACCGATCGTCCGCATCGGACACGCCGCGCAGGGGCAACTCCAGGCGCCAGTGGCCGCCCGCCGGGTCGCCGCCGAGGCGGCCGGCACGGCGGCGAGCAGCAGGGCGAGCAGCATGGGGCGCCGGGCGCGTGCCGACGAATACGGAGGTCGCATCGGCACTACGGCGCCCCCCACACCGACACCACGCCCACGCCCACGCCGTCGCGACCGTCGACCCTGCCCAGGAACTCGCCGATCCGTCGCTCCAGGTCCGCGTAGTGCGGATTGAACGTCGCGCGGGCGCCGGCCTCGCCGGGAGGCGGCGACTGCCCGCCGACGCCGTACCAGACCCGCTCGGCCTGCCTGCAGGCACGGACGTCGTCTTCCTCGCGGTACGGGGTGCTGCCGCAGTTCCGGTAGGTGCCCGACACGCCGTAGTGCGGGTTCTCCGGCGAGATGTGGAGCGCGAGGTGGGAGAGTCCCACCACGCGCAGCGCGGCATCGGCCGCGGGGAGCCAGGTCGTGCGGTCGCCGCGTGCGTCCCTGGGCGGGTCGGAGAAGTAGTTCACGAGGACGCTGCGTGGATCGCCGGCGGCGGCGTCGAAGAACCGCCGGTTCCCGGCGACGTCGACGACCTCGTCGTCTTCGCTCTGCACCACCAGCCAGGGCGTGCGCAGCGCGCCTCGGCGGCGCACGCGATCGTCCATCGTCCCGAGCAGCGCCATCGTGGAGGCGAGGCCCCGCGTCGGCGTCGCGCCGTACCGCGCGAACTCGACGCGCGGACCCTCGGTGAGCCAGGGTCGGAACGCAGCGATCCACCGTGCCTGCCGCGCGAGAAAGGACGAGCGGACCCGATAGGCCGGCGACACGCCGATCACCGCATCGACGCTGCCGGGCGACTCGGCCGCCACGGCGAGCGCGAGCGCCGCGCCGAGGGAGAAGCCTGCGATCACGACGAAATCGCTCTCGTTGCGCGCCTGCCGGACTGCGGCCCGGGCGTGGCTCAGCCAGTCCTCATGATCGACGACCATGAGGTCCGCCGGTCGCGTCCCGTGCCCCGGGAGCAGCAGCCCGCGCGACTCGAAGCACTGCCTCGACAGCGAGCCCCCGAGATCGCGCATCGCGAACGCGGTGTCGGACAGCCCGTGGATGAGGAGCGCGATGCCGCGGGGCGTCCCGGCTCCGCATCCCGGGCCAGGAGGCATCCGGAAGGGCGCCACCAGGTCCAGTTCGGTATCCGCCCTCGACGGATCGAAGGGCAGTCGATGGGTGCGCAGCGCCTCGGTCACGCCCGCGACGTATGCATCGAACCCCGCGACCGGCGCGAGCGCCGACGGGTCACGCCAGCCGCTGCTCACGCGCTCGGAGGGCGGCGCCTCGTGCCCCGTCATGGAGGCGCAGCCGATCGTCAGCGCGCACAGGGCGATCCCGACGAGGACCGCGACCGCGGAACCGCCTCCGGATCGCCGGAACCGTATCGTCATGGCGTGCGCTCCGGCGAGCCGCCGCCGATCGGCGACGCGAGGTCGAGCACGAGCCGGCCCTCGACCTGCCCCCCCTCGATCAGGCGATGCGCCTCGACGGCCTCTTCCAGCGCGAAGACGCGCTGGACGCGGGGCGCGATCCGGCCCGCCTCGAGCAGGGCGAAGAGCGTCGAGAGATCATGCTCGAACTCGTCCGGATGCCGGGCCCGGCGCGCCGAGATGTCGTAGAAGCAGACCCGCCTCGATGCGCCCGACCGGGAGGACAGCCACTTGATGCGCAGGAAGTCGGCGGCGAAGCGCAGCAGCGCCGGCAGGCGCGGTTGCGCGTCGCCGGCCCTGCGGGCGTCGCCGAACGGCGCGCTGAAGCCCAGCGCGACCAGCCGTCCGCCCGGCGCGAGGCGCCCCATGACGCGGGACAGCGGCTCGCCTCTCGCGGCGTCGACGATGGCCCTGAAGCCGCCGAAGCCGCGCGACAGGTGGTCCAGCTTCCCGGCCGCATCGGCCTCGTCGTAGGCGACGAACGCCGCGCCGAGGGCGGTCACCGCACGCGCCCGCCGTGCCGAGGCCACGCCCACCGCCGGCAGCTCGAAGGCGCGGCACAGGTCGAGCGCGGCCAGGCCCACGGCGCCGCTCGCGCCGCAGACCAGGACCGGGTCGCCCGGTTTCGCCTCGGCCTCCCGAAACAGCGCCTGGTAGGCGGTCAGGTAGCTCAGGATCAGCGGCTCCGCCCGGCTCGCGTCGAGCCCGTCGGGCACGGCGACGAGCGTGGCGGCCGGGCGCACCAGGAACGTGGCGTTACCGCCGACCTGGGTCAGGTCACAGACCCGGTCGCCGATGCGCCATCGCGTGACGCCCGGGCCGACGGCGTCGATGCGGCCGACGACGTCGTAGCCCAGCGTCATGGGCAGGGCCAGCTTCAGGACGGGGTACAGGTTGCGTCGGATCAGCATGTCGGTGAAGACCAGGCTCGACGCCTCGGCGCGGATGCGCACCTCGCCCGGGCCCGGCTCCGGCAGCGCCGCGTCCTCCACCAGCCGGATGACCTCGGGGCCGCCGAAGGCGCGGATCTCGAGCCGCCTGACCGGCGCGGCCGGTGCGCTCACGCGGGTCGGCGCAGGGCGCGCCAGAGGAAGAGACACCCGAGCGCCATGAACCAGAGCTGGATCCCCGTCGTGGACAGCGCGATCGAGTCGCGCAGCAGCGGCAGCCTCTGCGACGGCGGGAAGCCGAGGCTGTCCGGCCACTGGATCGCGCCGCCGAGCACCGACATGGGCGCGAAGAGGCTCAATCCCTGCACGAGCAGGACCAGCCCTGCCGCCAGCAGGAGTCTGCTGCGCGATGTCGCGGGGGCTCCGAGGGTCGGGTCAGGCCGTGCCATGAGGGACTCCGGTGGGTTCGGCTGCGGGTGCCCGCAGGCAGGTCGCGCTGCGCTTCGGATGCCCTTCGAAAGCCCCCGGGCGGCACCGCGACGAGAGGATTATGCGCAGCCCTCCTGATGCACACAATTGGCTGTCCATGCATACCTGGATCTCATTGATGAATAGCCCGTTCGACTGGTCGCCCGTGCGCTCGTTCCTCGCCGTGCTCGAGCAGGGCAGCCCGCTCGCCGCGGCGCGCCACCTTCGATCGAGCCAGCCCGTCGTCGTGGTCATCCGAGTCCGTTGCAGGGGGCGAGTTCCACGAACCGGCCCGAATGGTCGAGGTCGGTCGGACCGTTCGCGATCGCGGCGGCGTGGAGGGCGTCGAAGGGCGCGGTGATCGGCGCCTGCGGCCCGATCTCGCGGCGGTGGCGAGCGTTGCGCGGATCCTTCAGCGGCACGCGCATCCAGCCGCGGGGCGCGAAGTCGTGCTCGACCCTTCACTGGCCGCGGACCTGCAGGACCCGGCTGTCGGCGAAGCCGCCGGAGATCGCTTCGCGGACCTTCGCCGGATCGGCGCCACCCGTCTCGCACAGCGGCAGCGCCTCGGGGACCGCGCCGATCGTGATGCCGACGATCATCGGGTTTGGCGAGCTCTCGGCGAGCTGGCCCGCGCCGTACGGGCCGACGTGCGCGACAAGGCCGAGCGCGGCGAGCCGGGTGACGTGCCGCACGCCTCGACGGGCCGGGTCGACGCCTTGTCGACGACCAGGGTGCCCGAGGCCGGATCGAACGGCACGGCCGCGGTCATCGGCCCGTTCTCCAGCCTCGAAACCATCAGGTCCGACCGCGCCACCGCCTCGCGCGCTGCATCGTGCACGCGCGCGCCGCACGCGGCCAGCGGGTTCGGCCTTCGCACGGGTGCGGCTCCGGGCGTGCACCTCGTGACAGGCCTCGCACAGCCAGCGCGCCGTGGAGGCGCCCATCATGCCGGTGCCCGGCACTGCGATCCTCATCGGCTCTTCCGCGCCGCGTCGCGCGGCGCGGGGCGCGCCGCCGCGGCGAGGCCCGCTCGGCGGCGGGCGCCGCGGGGCCCGTCAAGCGTCGGAGGTGGATCGCGCAGCGGGGGCGCAGGCGGGCGGCTGCTCGCCGCGGAGCAGGGCGAGCAGCGGCTCGAACGCGAGGCGCCCTCGCTCGCTGAAGCTGCCGAGGTCCTGTGCGATATCACGCGCGAGGCTACGCATCCTCCAGCGGATCTCGCGCGGCACCAGCCGCAGCTGAAGCACGATCTCGGCGTCGTCGGTCTCGGCCGACGCGCCGAGCAGCTCGAAGAAGTGCGCCGTGCCGCTCGACACGAAGGCCACGTCGAGGCGACGAAGCAGCGGCGCCAGGCGGGCGAGCGTGCGCTGTTCGCGGTCGCCGAGCGCGAGGTCCTCGAGGGCGTGCGCGGCCGCGGTGGCCGCCCGCAGCGACTCGCGGACCGCGGCCACGCTGGCGTGCGCCGCCTCCCGGTCGAAGGACGGATCGACCTGCACCGCGAAGCCCCGCTGCACGCTCGCGACGATCCCCACCGGCGTCAGCGGGTACTCGCCGAACACCAGGCCCATGGCGAGCACGGCGCGTGAGGGGGCGGCCACCGGGTCAGCGATGACCCCGGCCAGCGTCTCGGCGGCGATGACCCAGCCGGCCTCGTCCGGCAGCGCCGAGAGCGTGCAGCGCCCCGGGTACCCGGAGCCGTCGAGCCGCTCGTGGTGGGCGCCGACGATCGCCGCGATCGACGCCGGATAGCGGGTCTGCTCGCGCAGGAACAGCTCGCCGATCCGCGGATGGACCGCGACGTGGCGCCACTCTTCCAGCGTGAGCTCGCGGCGGCTCGTTATGTAGGACGGGTTCACGTAGAGCTCGCCGAGGTCGTGCAGCAGCCCCGCGAGCGCGATCCGCTGAAGCGCGCCGTCGGCGACGCCGCCATGCGCGGCCAGGGCGCCGGCGAGCAGCAGCCCGAGGCAGGCGTGGTCGAAGCCCTCGCCGCGGGCCTGCGCGGCGGTCAGCAGCAGGGCCGCCGGGCCGTCCACCGGCAGCGTCCGCGCGATCGCCGCGATCCGGCGCGCGTCGTCGCCAGCCAGGGCCGACAGGTAGCGACTGCCGTCGAGGAGGCGTTCGACGCACTGCGCGACCTCCTCCGACGCCACGCCGTCGCGCGCGGCGAGGCACTGCTCGAGGGGTCGGCGCAGCGTGCGCTCGAGCAGGCGCTCCATCAGCTCGGGCCGCACCGGATGGCCGCGGGCCAAGAGCTTCGTGCCCCGCTCGTCGACGATGTCCTCGCAGGCGGCGATGTCGCGCGAGCCGCTCGCCTGCACGATGGCGGCGAGCGCGTGCGCATTGGCCCGATCGAACGGTCGAGTCATCCGGGAGGTCGCCAGCGGCGTGAGGCTTCGTTGGGTCCTGCTTTCGGCACGACCCGGGTGCAGGTTTCGGGCTGCCCTCCGGCGGGACGACCGCGGCGGACGAACGGAGGGTGCGCCGCCGCCGTCGGCGGCGCGCCGTTCCGCAGCACGCGCCCCTGGGCGTCGGTCCAGCCGCGGACGACCGACGGATGCTCGCGCAGGCAGGCCGCGTCGTGCGTGATCACGAAGTGCTGGTCCTGGCGCACGTGGCGCGCCGGGTCGGACGCCAGCCAGCGGTTGCGCAAGCCCGCGCCCAGTGCCTGCCCCTGTCCCTTCACGCCCGGATCGGAGTTCAGGTACGGGTCGTGATGTCGATCGAGATGAAGCGGTCGTCGGAGAAATGGGGCCGCCAGGTCGCGAAGGCCTCGCGGGTCAGCGGCCGGGTCGGCACCGAACCGCCGGTGAATGCGTCGAGCACGATCACGTCGTACTCCAGGCCCGCCGGCTGCTGCGACATCTTCAGTCGTGCGTCTCCGACCAGCATGCGCCGCTCGCGCGCGGGGCACGCCGGGAGGTTGTCGAACCAGCGCTCGGCGATGCGCGCCGCCTCGGGACTGATCTCGCAGGCGTCGTGGCGGTCGGTCTCGCGGGCGTCGGTGGCGAGGGTACCCGCGCCCAGGCCGACGAGCGCGGCGAGCCCGAGCGCGGCGACCAGGGTCGCGGGCCATTCGTGGTCCTCGTCGAAGAGGTTCGTCGCCACCCGCGCGACGAACGGCCCGCCGCCGGCACCGCCGGCCGACATCCACAGGTAGAACTCGGTGAGCTGCGCGGGGTCGGTCGGCCGCCGCCGGTACGGCTCGCCGTGGCACGGCAGGCAGATCGCGAACAGCGCCGCGGAGTGCCGGCGCCGCAGCGCGGTCAACCCGTCGTCCCGCTCGGTGCCGAACCGCGCGGGCACGGCGTCGCGGCTGGACAACACGAGGACCGCGACGATCGCCGCGAGCGCGGTCCATGCGGGCCGCTACCAGCGCGGATGGTCGAAGGCGAGCACGACGTTCGCGAGGTAGAGCGCGAGCGTGGCGATCCACAGCCGAGGCTCGGGCGCGATGGCGTGGCTCGCGTGGTCGGTGGCCGCGACAAGCCCGAGCGACGCGAGCGCGGGCAGCGCGAGCCAGGCGGCGCGCCGGGTCCAGGCGGAGGCGCCGGCCGGCTCGCCGGCGGGCGTCGGCACGGACCGATCCGCGACACCCGGGACCGGACCCGGCGCGGGGCGCCGCGCCGCGACGATCGCGACCGCCGCACGGGCGATCGCGAAGGCCCGGACGCCGCAGGACTCGCCGGACGGTAGCCTGACCCGGCCGCGCTCGGCGACGGCGCCATCATCACGAAGAACGGGGACGAAGTCGTCGGACTCAGAGCTCTGCCGACGGCGCGCGTCGAACGGCGCACCCCGTCGATCCCAGCCGCGGGAAGCGGCCGGTTCGGCCATCGCCGGGGGGTGGCCCTCCTGGTGGCTTCCGTCCTGCACGCACGCCGCGATCGTCAACGCAGCTGGACGCCATCGCCGATCCAGTCATCGATCAGGCCTGCAGATTGTCCATGACAAGCGCCCCATGACCATACCGATCAAGGCTCTTGCGCCGACTCGCGAGATTGACACTCGCTGGACAGCATCGGACCACGTCGGTTCGGTTCACGACCAGACCGCGCCATATAATTGATATTACTCACTTTTTCTTCACAATATCCTTGGTAGCCATGGGCCTGTGCCGCATCAGCAGGCCGTCCGTTCATCGGTAACGCCGAGCCAATCGACTCGATTGTCGTGGACAAACCGAGTCGGCCCGCCGTCAAGTGCGGCCATGGACTCCCGCCCGCCCCCCCGCCCGACCCCGGGCCTGCCCCCCGGGACGCGGCCGTCGTTGCTCGCCCGCCTGCGTGCCGCCGTCCACCGCGAGCCGGCGGCACGCCGCGCGGGCATGCTCGACGATCGCGACGCCGCACTCCTGGCCCGGCTGGACGAAGCCGGCGCGGTCTGGGCCGCCCACCTGGAGACGGTGCGCCGCCAGACGCGCGAAGCGACCGACTCGCTGCTCGCCAGCTTCTCGTCCATCCTCGAGACGCTCGACGACCTGGCGCCCGGAACGGGTGCCGGCGGCGACGACCGGGTCGCGACGCTCGCGCGCTCCGAGTCCGAGCTGAGGGCGCTGCTCGCCTCGATCCGCTCGCTCGCGACCTCGCGGGAAGCCGTGCTGGAGTCCGTCGGCGCCGCCGCGGACCGCGCCCGCGAGCTGCGTGACCTGTCCGACGACATCGTCCGTCTCTCGCGACAGACCGGCCTGGTCTCGGTCAACGCCGCAGTCGAGGCGGCGCGTGCCGGCGAGGCCGGCCGCGGCTTCGCGGTGGTCGCCGCCGAAGTGCGACGCCTGTCGGTGGAATCGGCCCGCGCAAGCCGCGACATCGTCGAGCGCGTCGACGGCTTCGAGACGCGGATGCGCGGCGCGCTGTCGGAGGCTGCCGATCGCACGTCCGAGGACTCGCTCGTCATTGCCGACTCGGAGCGGACGATCTCCGAGGTGATCGAACGGATGGACGCGACGATCAGCGGGCTCGACGCGCGCGCTGCGTCGCTCGCCGAACGCGGCGCGCGGGTGCGCGACATCGTCGAACGGATGCTCGTCGCATTCCAGTTCCAGGACCGCGTCGACCAGATCACCGCCCAGGTCGGCACCTCGATCGAGCAGGCGAACGCGTTGCTGCGCGCCTCGATCGCGCAGGGCCGTGCGCCGGACGAGACCGACTGGCGCCTGCTGCTCGAGGCCGGCTACACGACCGACGAGCAGCGCGAGACACATGCCGGCGGCGCCGCCGCCGGCCCGCGGCCTGCCGAGGCCACCTTCTTCTGACGGGAGCTCCACCGATGGCCAAGACCATCCTGATCGTCGACGACAGCAGCTCGCTGCGGACCGTCGTCAAGATGTCGCTCACGCGGGCCGGCTTCGACGTGCTCGAGGCGAGCGACGGTCGCGACGCGCTCGCGCGCCTCGACCAGGCCTCGAAGGTGCACCTGGTCGTGAGCGACGTGAACATGCCGAACATGGACGGCATCTCCTTCGTGAAGGCCGTCAAGGCGCATCCGAAGCACCGCTTCGTCCCGGTGATCATGCTCACCACCGAGGGACAGGATGCGAAGAAGGAGCAGGGCCGGGCCGCGGGCGCGAAGGCCTGGCTCGTCAAGCCGTTCAACCCGCCGCAGCTGCTCGACGCCGTTTCGCGGCTCGTGCCGGCCTGACCCGGGGAACGATCGTGAACCGACGCCTGGAGCTTCCCCCCGAGCTGTGCGTGCCCGCCGTGGCGGCGCTGCGAACCGCCTGCCTCGAGTGGCTCGACGCCGAGGACGCCGACCCGCAGGTCGACGCCTCGCCGGTCGAGGAGGTCGACGCGGCCGGCGTGCAGCTGCTGGTCGCCCTGTCGCACTCGCTCGCCGCGCGCGGCCGACGCCTGCACCTGCACGCCCCGTCGGAACCGCTGCGCGACGCCTGCCGGACGCTCGGCGTGCCCGAGCTGATCGCCCTGCCCGCCGGAGACGCCCGATGAGCCGCCCGATCGACACCGATGCCGACACCCGGTTCATCGCCGAGGCGCTGCCCGCGTTCATCAGCGAGGCCCGCGAGCAGATCGAGGGCATCGAGCAGCTGCTGCTGCAGCTCGAGACCGCCCCCGACGACCGCGACCTGCTCGACGCGCTCTTCCGCTGCGCCCATACGGTCAAGGGCTCGGCGGGGCTGTTCGGCCTCGACGCCGTGGTCGAGTTCACGCACCACGTCGAGACCCTGCTCGACCGGCTGCGCGAGGGCCACCTGCTGCTGACGCCGGCGCTGTCGACGCTGCTGCTGGGCTGCAACGACCAGATCCGAGGGCTGGTGGACGCGGCCGCCGGCCAGGGCGAGGACGACCGCGCCGACGCGCGCGCGGTGCTCGTCGAGCAGCTGCGCACGGCCGCCGGCGAAGGGGCCGACGCGCCGGGGAGGGCGGTCGTCGCGGCACCGGCCGGCGACGCGGCCGCGCCGGGCGCGGTGTCTGCCGCCACCCGCTGGCGCGTCTCGGTCGCCTTCGGCCCCGAGACCTTCCGCAACGGCATGGATCCGCTGGCCATCCTGGCCTACCTCGCGGGACTCGGCCGCGTGGTCTCGGCCGAATGCCGCTCAAGCAGGGTCCCCGCTCTCGATCAGCTCGAGCCCGAGACCTGTCACCTCGCGTTCGAGCTCGAGTTCGAGGCCGCAGCCGGGGTCGGACGCGCCGACATCGAGCATGCGTTCGCCTTCGTGCGCGACGAGATCGAGCTCGACCTGCGGGCGCTCGACGCGGCCGAGGCCGATGCGCCGCCGGCCGCGCCGGTGCCGCGCGAGTCGTGCGCGCCCGCTGCGAGCGCCCCGGCTGCACCGAACCGCGGCGACGCGGGCGACGGGCCCGAGTCGGCCCGCGGTGCCGACGGCGGGACGACGTCCCGAAGCGCACGGCCGCGCGAAGGCACACCGGCCGACGATGCCACGCGATACATCCGCGTCCAGGCCGACCGCCTCGACGACGTGATCAACCTGCTCGGCGAGCTCGTGATCGCCGGCGCGGGCGCCGCGCTGCTCGCGCGCCAGACCGGACAGAACACGCTGATCGAGGCGAACGCGCAGATCGGCCGCCTCGTCGAGGAGATCCGCAATGGCACGCTTCAGTTGCGGATGGTGCCGATCGGCGAGACCTTCGCGCGCTTCCGGCGCGTGGTGCGCGACACCGCGTCCCAGCTCGGCAAGGACGTCGCGCTCGAGCTGGTCGGCGGCGAGACCGAGCTCGACAAGAGCATGGTCGAGCGGATCGCCGATCCGCTGATGCACCTCGTGCGCAACGCGCTCGACCACGGCCTGGAGTCGCCCGAGGACCGCGCCGCGGCAGGCAAGCCGGCGCGCGGCCGCCTCGTGCTCGCTGCCTGCCACGAGTCGGGCAGCGTGCTGATCCGCATCACCGACGACGGCCGCGGCATCGACCGCCGCAAGGTGCTCGCCCGGGCCTGGGACCGCGGCCTGCTCGAGCGCGGCGTCGTGCCGTCGGACGAGGAGATCTGCGCGCTGATCTTCGAGCCCGGGTTCTCGACGGCCGAGCAGGTCACCAACCTGTCGGGCCGGGGCGTCGGCATGGACGTCGTCAAGCGCAACATCGAGGCGCTGCGCGGCCACGTCGTGCTGCGCAGCGTCGAGGGCGAGGGCACGACCGTCGAGATCCGGCTGCCGCTCACCCTCGCGATCATCGACGGCTTCCTGATCGGCGTCGGCCCGAGCCGGTTCGTCCTGCCGCTGGAGACGGTCGTCGAGGTGATCGAGAGCCGGATCGGACCGGCCTCGTTCGATGCCCGCGGCCGCGGCCTGGTCGAGCTGCGGGGACAGCCGCTGCCCATCGTCGGGCTGCGCGCGCTCTACGCGCTCGAGTCCCTGCATCCGGAGCGCTCGAGCATCGTCGTGCTGCAGGCCGCGGGCCGCCGCTTCGGCGTGGTCGTCGACCAGCTGCTCGGCCAGCACCAGACCGTCATCAAGCCGCTCGGCCGCATGTTCCGAAGCCTGCGCGGCATGTCCGGCTCCACGATCCTCGGCAACGGCGAGGTCGCGCTGATCATCGACGTGGGCGCGCTCGGCGATCTGGCCGCCTCCGCCGACGAACGCGCCACGCCGCGCGCCCCCCGACCGACCTCCGCCGAACGGGACGTCACCGCCCCGCTCCGCTCCTGACCGACCCGCCCCTCCCATTCGCTCACCGAAGGACCCCCCACCATGAGCACGCTCAAGCAATCCTGGTTCGACCGCCTGCTGAACGGCACCCGGCACGACCTGATCTCGCCGCACGCCTCCCAGCCGGCCGCGGTCGATGCCGCCACCGTCGCCGACCTGAAGGGCAAGGTCGACGCCATCCTGCGCTCGCAGGCGGTCATCGAGTTCGACCTGCAGGGCCGGATCCTCGACGCCAACGACAACTTCCTCGCCGCGCTCGGCTACACGCTCGTCGAGATCAAGGGCCAGCACCATTCGATGTTCGCCACCCCCGAGTACCGCTCGAGCGCCGAATACCGGGCGTTCTGGGAGAAGCTCGGCCGAGGCGAGTTCGACGCCGGCCAGTACAAGCGCATCGCCAAGGGCGGCCGCGAGATCTGGATCCAGGCGAGCTACAACCCGGTGTTCGACGCGAGCGGCAAACCGGTGAAGATCATCAAGTTCGCGACCGACATCACCGCGGCGAAGCTGGCCGAGGCCGACATGACCGGGCGGCTGACCGCGATCGACCGCGCCCAGGCCGCGATCGAGTTCTCGCTCGACGGTCGGATCCTGCACGCCAACGACAACTTCCTCGGCGCGGTCGGCTACACGCTCGCCGAGATCAAGGGCCAGCATCACTCGATGTTCGTCGAGCCGGCCTACCGGGCGAGCGTCGAGTACCGGATGTTCTGGGACAAGCTCGGCCGCGGCGAGTTCGATGCCGGCCAGTACAAGCGCATGGCCAAGGGCGGCCGCGAGATCTGGATCCAGGCCACCTACAACCCGATCTTCGATCCCGACGGCAAGGCGTACAAGGTCGTCAAGTACGCGTCCGACGTGACCGAGCAGGTGAAGGCCGCGCAGATGCTGCAGCAGGCGGTCGAGCAGTCGCAGCACGCGATGACGGCGGCCGAGCAGGGCGACCTCACCCGGCGCGTCCCGATGGAGGGCAAGAGCGGCCAGATCGAAGCGCTGTGCGGCGGGATCAACCGAATGCTGGAGACCACCTCGTCGGTGTTCGACGACGTGGGCCGCGTCTTCGGCGCGCTCGCCGAGGGCGACCTGTCGCAGCGGATCGACCGCGACTACCAGGGCTCGTTCGGCGAGGTCCGCCGCAACGCGAACACGACCAGCCAGACCCTGTCCGACGTCATCGACGACGTGGCGCGCGTGCTCGGCGGCCTCGCCAACGGCGATCTCGGCCAGCGGATCACCCGCGACGCCTCGGGCGTGTTCGATCGGCTGAAGAACGATGCCAACCAGAGCAGCGAGAAGCTCGCGCAGATCATCGACGAGGTGCGCGCCGCCGCCGATGCGCTCACCAGCGCGGCCGCGCAGGTCTCGTCGACGGCGCAGTCGCTGTCGCAGTCGGCGAGCGAGCAGGCGGCCTCGGTCGAGGAGACCACCTCGTCGATCGACACCATGTCCGCCTCGATCACCCAGAACAGCGACAACGCGCGCGTCACCGACGGGATGGCCGCCAAGGCCTCCAGGGAGGCGGGCGAAGGCGGCGAGGCCGTGGCGCTCACCGTGCAGGCGATGAAGCAGATCGCCCAGAAGATCTCGATCGTCGACGACATCGCCTACCAGACCAACCTGCTCGCGCTGAACGCCGCCATCGAGGCCGCCCGGGCCGGCGAGCACGGCAAGGGCTTCGCCGTCGTCGCCGCCGAGGTCCGCAAGCTCGCCGAGCGCAGCCAGGAGGCGGCGAAGGAGATCGGCGGCCTCGCCACCGACTCCGTCTCCACCGCCGAGCGCGCCGGACGACTGCTGCAGGAGATCGTGCCCTCGATCCAGAAGACCAGCGGCCTCGTCCAGGAGATCGCCGCCGCCTCGTCCGAGCAGAGCCAGTCCGTCTCGCAGATCGGCACCGCGATGGGCCACCTGAACAAGGCCACGCAGCAGAACGCTTCGGCCTCCGAGGAACTCGCCGCGACCTCCGAGGAGCTCTCCGGTCAGGCCGAGCAGCTGCAGCAGTCGATGTCCTTCTTCTCGACGACCGAGCCGGCCGCGAAGCTTGCCCGCGGTGGGCGTGCGGAGCCGGAGGCGCTCCGTCCCCGTCGCCCCGCTGCGGTGACCGCCGGCGCCGGCGGCAACTTCCGTCCGTACTGACCCCCAGGTGGCGACCATGAGAGACCTGAACCGTAGGGCCGCCCCCGCGGCGGCCGCGCAGCCCGAGGCCGAGGCGGCGCAGTTCCTCACCTTCACGCTCGGCGAGGAAGTGTTCGCCCTGGACATCCGCGCGGTGCGCGAGATCATCCAGTACGGTCCGATGACGACCGTGCCGCTGATGCCCGCGTTCGTGCGCGGCGTGATCAACCTGCGCGGCGCGGTCGTGCCGGTGATCGACCTGCAGGCGCGCTTCGGGCGCGCCGGCGCCGAAGTCGGCAAGAAGACTTGCATCATCATCTTCGATGCCGAGCGCGACGGTGAGCGGACCGAGCTCGGCCTGCTGGTGGATGCCGTCAGCGAGGTCGTGGAGATCACAGCCGACATGATCGAGCCGCCGCCGAACTTCGGCGCGACGGTGCGGCGCGACTTCATCCGCGGCATGGGCAAGCACGGCGGCCGCTTCGTGATCCTGCTCGAGCCCGACCGGGCGTTCGACGTCGAGGAGATGGCGGCGATCTGCGCCGCCACCCCCGAGGCGGCGCTCGCCTGATGCGGGTCACGATCGACCGGAGTCCGGAACCGTGACCACGCTCGCATTGCGCGACGACGCCTTCAGGCGGATCGCCTCGCTGATGTACGACACCGTCGGGATCGCCTTCGGCGAGACCAAGCGCCACCTGGTGAGCTCCCGGCTCGCGCCGCGCCTGCAGCGGCTCGGGCTGGCGAGCTACGAAGACTACGTGTCGATGATCTCGGGCAATCCGAAGGGCGAGGAGATGCAGGTCGCGATCGACCTGCTCACCACCAACGAAACCTACTTCTTCCGCGAGCCCGCGCACTTCGAGCTGCTCGAGCGCGAGCTGGCGGCGAGACGGCCGCGATCGGTCGAGGTCTGGAGCGCGGCCTGCTCGTTCGGCGACGAGGCCTTCACCCTCGCGATGCTGCTCGACGACCTGCAGCGCTCCGGCCAAGTCGGCGAGACCTGGTCGGTGCTCGGCACCGATGTGAGCGATCGCGTGCTGCGGCGGGCGTCGGCCGCGGTGTTTCCCGAGGAGCGGTTGCGCGCCGTGTCGAAGGATCGCCTTCGACGCCACTGCCAGCGCGGCGAGGGCGAGGCCGCGGGCCTGGTGAGGATCGCCGGGCCGCTGCGCGAGCGGGTCCGATTCGGCTGGACGAACCTGTGCCGGCCGGTCGACTCGCTCGGTCCCTTCGACGTGGTGTTCCTGCGCAACGTGCTGATCTACTTCGACCAGGACACCAAGCGCGAGGTCGTGGACCGCGTCGTCGCCAGGCTGCGGCCGGGCGGCCTGTTCTTCGTCGGCACCGCGGAGGGCCGGGTGCCCTGCAGCCAGAAGCTGGAACCGCTCGCCCCCGGCGCGTTCCGGCGCCCGGCGTGAGCGCGCCCGCGCTGGCCGTGAGCCGTGCCGCGGCACGGCCGCCGGCACCGATGCGACCCGAAGCGCTCGCCGCCGCGAGCCGCACGCTCCATCCGGGCGACGTGGCCTGCGTGAACAACGGCGCGAGGCTCGCGACGCTGCTCGGCTCGTGCGTGTCGATCGTGCTGGCGGACCCGGCGCGCAGCGTGGGCGCGATGTGTCACTTCGTGCACGCGTCAGGGTCCGCGGGCGGCACCTCGACGATGAGACCGACCGCACGCGCGGCCGAAGCGCTCGCCGCGATGTCGGCGGCGTTGCGGGCGCGCGGCGTCGAGCCGCTGCGCTGCGATGCATGGGTGTACGGCGGCGGGAACATGTTCCCCGGGCTCGCGCCCGACGAGGCGCACGTCGGCGAGACGAATGCGAGGTGGGCGCTCCAGCAGCTCGACCGGCTGGGCATCCGCATCATGGACGCCGACGTGGGCGGCCGGGTGTACCGCAAGGTGCAGTGGGCCGTCGGGGTCGGCGATCCGGTCGTGCGGTCGGTCAGGGTCTGACGGATGCCGATCCGTCTGTTCGTGGTCGACGACTCGGCGGTGATGCGCCAGGGGATGGCGCACCTGCTGCGCGACGACCGCGAGGTGGTGCTCGCCGGATCCGCCCCCAATCCGATCGTCGCCATGCCGATGATCCGCAGGCTGCGGCCCGACGTGCTGCTGCTCGACGTCGAGATGCCGGGCATGGACGGCCTGACCTTCCTGCGTCGGCAGATGGCCGAGGACCCGATCCCCACCGTCATCTGCTCGACGCTGACCGTGGCCGGCGGGCCGGTGGCGCTCGAGGCCCTCTCGGCCGGGGCGGTCTCGGTGGTGACCAAGCCGCGGCTCGACCTGAAGGCCTACATCGAGTCCTCGAGGCGCGAGCTGGTGTCGGCGATCCGCGCCGCCGCGGCCTCCCGGCCGCGCCGGGCGGCGACGGGCGCGGCCGTGCCCCTGCCGGCGGACCGGGGGCCGCGTGGGCCTGCCGCCGGTCCCGGCCGCGCGCTCGCCGTCGGCAAGCCCGTCGTGATCGGCAGCTCCACCGGCGGCGTGCAGGCGGTCGAGTCGATCCTGTCGCGCCTGCCCGCCGACGCTCCGGGCATCGCGATCGTCCAGCACATGCCCGCCGGCTTCACGCGGATGTGGGCCGAGCGCGTCGACGGCATCGTGCCGATGAGCGTGCGCGAGGCGACCGACGGCGCCCGCCTCGAGCGCGGCGTGGCGCTGGTGGCGCCGGGCGGCCGGCACCTCGAGCTGCGAAAGGTCGGCGGCGATTACCACGCGGTGGTCAAGCCGGGTCCGCCGGTGAACCGGCACGCACCGTCGGTGGACGTGCTGTTCCGCTCGGCCGCGGCCCACGCGGGATCGGACGCGCTCGGCATCCTGCTCACCGGCATGGGCGACGACGGCGCGCGCGGCATGAAGGCGCTGCACGACGCCGGCGCGCGCACCGTCGCGCAGGACGAGGCGACCTGCATCGTCTTCGGCATGCCCAAGGAGGCGATCGCGCTCGGCGCCGTCGACGAGGTGCTGCCGATCGACCGGATGGCCGACGCGATCCTGCAGTTCGACGCGCGCGGCTGATCCGATCATGGCGATCGTCAGCCTGGGTCGGCCCGGTGTGCCCGTGACCTACGACGTCGATCGGCCGTTCAACGTCGTCAGCCAGGGGCTGGGGTTCTGGGGCAACGGACCGCTCGGCCAGCTGCCCGACAATGTCCTGCGGGGCGAGGAAGGGCACGGCACGTTCCAGTTCATCGGCACGTTCGCGAGCTTCTCGTGGACCGCGCCGATCGCCGAGCAAAGGCACGGCTTCAACTTCGGGATCCGCACGACCGAGCGGCTCGAGCCGCCCAGCCCGGTGCCGCTGCCCGCGACACTCGCGCTGATCGGTGCCGGTCTTCTCGGCCTCGCCCGGTCCAGGCGCCGCCCGGGCTGACTCCGCACGGCGCCGGCGCCGCGTCCCGACCGTGCCCTGCGCGACGAAGCTCGCGGCGCCGGGATGGGTGCGCCCGGGTGAACCGCGCAAGGCACAACGGGCCGGCATCGATCCGGACGGGGTCTCAGGCGCGGACCGGGCGGACCGGTGATTCCCGTGGGCGCTCGGGTCGGTCCGCCAGACGGTGCAGCCAGTCGTAGCACCGAGCGATCCAGGTCGTCGGCTTGGGATCGTCGCTGCCGTGCGCCCTGCCGCCGCCACACGACAAGGTCGTCCCCTCCCGGCGCCGGGGTTCGTGCTGATCCGGATCCGGCTCTGCCGCGGACGTCGGACCGTGCGGGGGATCAGCGGACATGATCTGCGGCGGCAACCAGCCTGACCGGCCGACGACACCCCCCTGACCGGTCGGTCCTTGCCGGGCGGGTCCTGGATGCGTGGCTACAGTCGCTCCCCGATGGAGACGTCGAGCCGCGGAACTGCCGGACGAGCGGCTGGCGTGGATCACCGCGGTCGAGTCGTTGGCACCGGGTCCGCCTGCCTGCCTCGGCGGCCCCTCGCAGGACGTCGGCCGACGTGATTGCTCCGGCCGGGTAGAAGTAGCGGCGGACCGGCACCCGGTCCTGCGGTTCGCACCGCACCCACGCCTTCATCCAGCGGGCAGGCCGGTGCTGCAACGGCCGAGCCAGGCTGCGTCGCAACACCGGCGGCCGTGCAGGCCGCAGCGTCTTGCCGCTGCCGCCCGTCGGGACACCGGCGCTTCCATCCGGGCGCTCCTCGGAGAAGGGCCTACTCCGCCATGACGTCGATCCGAACGCCGTCGATGCCTTCGATCAGCCCTCGCCCGTAGAACGAAGGGGGCGTGAACCCCGGATTGACGTCGTTCCGGGCCAGCCGGTCGATGATCCGCCCGATCGCCTTGACAGTGAAGACGTAGGCTTGGGGGCCTCGGATGATCACGGTCGCACTCCTGCCTCCAGCGTCTTCCACCTGCGCCCACGAATACGTGTGCTGGCTGTCGAGCTCGTCTGCGGACGGCCCCGGCGCGAAGAACCGGTCCGAGTGCGCCATCAGGAATCTTCGCAGCCAGTCCATGCGCCCCTTCATGAACTGCACCAGTATCCAGGGATAGTAGGAGTAGGCGGTGATCTCCCGGATGTTCGTGCTCATGAAGCTGGTGATGACATCACCCATCAGGGCGTTGTTGATCAGGGGATAGTCCTTCTGCTCGGCCCGGAAGATGCGCTTCTCCGAGGCGGACCTCGTGGCGACGAGCTCACCCGCACGCCGCGAGTAGCCGGTTTCGGTGGCCAGCCTGAGCACCGACCTGATGGTTCCCCTCGAAGCCTTGCCGAACGTGGCGAAACCCAGCGACAACCGGGTCGGATCGGCCAACAGCTTGGACGCGATCGCTCCTGCGATGTCGGTCGTCACCAGATTGAAGCCCGCCCCGGGCATCAGCATGACGCCCCGTGATGACGCCGCATCGTGAAGCTCGAGGATCCCGACCATGTCGGGGCATTCCGCCGCGAGGTCCACGTAGTGGGTTCCCGTCTGAAGGCACGCGTCGATCAGGGGCCTGTTCACCCCGAAACTGATGCTCGCCAGGTTCACCACCGCCCTGATGTCCGACAGATGGGCCGCGATGCCTGGCGCGTCGCTGATCTCGAACACCCGGTACTCCAGCCCGAGCCGCTCGGCTGCGCCTCTCAGTTCCTTCTCCCTGGCGCCAAGAACAATCGGGAGGCTCCTGTCGAGAGCACGCTCCAGGAACAGGTTGCCGGTGTAGCCGAGCACGCCGTAGACGAGGATCTTTGTCTTCATGACGAGTCAACCCATCGGTTGCCACGAGTCTCGCGGCGGTCGGGTGCAGATGCTCACCCGGGCCCTCCCGAGCACGGCGCCAGCCAGCCGCCCGGGGGACAGTCCGGCAGCAAGGCACGGCCTCCCGGGCACCGCACGCCCGGGAACCCGCGGTCGCGAGGCCGTGGCACGCTCGCGATGCGTCCGCTCGTGCTGGAGCGCGCAAGCCGGCGCGAGGGCCACCGCGGC
>JADCHE010000193.1 GCA_020248665.1 Burkholderiales bacterium
CCGAGGGGCCGGGCGCGACCGGGCCGGTGCCGGCGCAGCCCGCCAGCGCGAGCAGGGCGCCCAGCAGCGCCGCGCGCGGCGCGAAGGCGGTCGCGCGATCCGGAAGACGCTTCAAGTACATCCCCTAAGTCACTGTTTCACAAGGCGGAGGAGCCTCGGACGATGGTACGGACCGGGCCCGCGGCGGTCAAGCCGGAACCGGCGCGCGGCGCGCCCGTCCGGCGGGTCGGCGTTCAGCCGCGGAAGGTGTCCTTCCACTGCCGGACCGCGGCGAACACCTCGACGGCGTCGGCCGGCGCACGGCCCAGCCGGGTCGCGGCGGCCTCGCGCACCCCGGGGGCATCGGCCCGCAGGAACGGGTTGGTCGCGCGCTCGAGCGCGAGCCGGGACGGCACGGTCGGGCGGCGCTCGGCGCGCAGCGCCGCGGTGCCGCGCTCGCGCTCGGCCAGCGCGGCGTTGCCCGGCTCGACCTGGCGGGCGAACCGCAGGTTGGACGTCGTGTACTCGTGCGCGCAGTAGACGAGCGTGTCGTCGGGCAGCGCCGCGAGCCGTGCGAGCGAGGCCGACATCTGCGCGGCCGTGCCCTCGAAGACCCGGCCGCAGCCGCCCGCGAACAGCGTGTCGCCGCAGAAGAGCACCGGACGCGGGTCGGCGTCGCCGATCCGGGGCGCGTAGTAGGCGACGTGGTCCAGCGTGTGGCCGGGCACCTCGATCACCTCGAAGCGCGCGTCGAAGCCGTCGAACTCGACCGTGTCGCCGGCGCGCCAGCGGCGGTCGATGCCCTCGGCGCGGCTCGACGCCGGGCCGTGGACGACCGCGTCCGGGTACGCCTCGTGCAGCGCCGGCAGGCCGCCGACGTGGTCGGGATGGTGGTGCGTGACCAGCACCGCCGCCAGCGACAGGCCCTGCGCCGACAGTGCGGCGAGCACGGGCCCGGCGTCGCCCGGGTCGACCACCGCCGCCCGGCGGCCCGACCGGTCTCGCAGCAGCCAGATATAGTTGTCGGCGAATGCCGGCACCGGCACGATGGACGGATGCGGCGCGGCAGCGGCGGGCGAGCCGCTCGCCGGGCCCGGGTGCGGTGGGGTCATCGGGGCGGGCCGCCCCGGCAGGGACGGACGTGTTGCGGATCGAGTCGTCGATTATAGGCGGGCTGGTGTCGCGCTCCGAGCGGGGCGGGACGCAGCCCGGCACGGCCGAGCCGGTCCGGCCCGAGGCCGACGCCCCCGACCCCCGGCCGTTGCCGGGGCCGGCCTCCGACGCGACGCAGGCCGCGGAGTCGGCCGCTGCGGCCGCGCACCGCGAGGCGAGCGCCGCCCGCGAACCGGCGGCGCCGCCCCCGGCCGCGCCGCCCGACTGGCAGGCGTGGCTCGCGTCGGCGCCGGGGCGCTACGTGCTCGACTGGGAGCAGGCCCACTTCGACGAGGCGGTCGGCGACGTGTTCGGCTATCACGCGGTCCAGTGCGGCGAGCCGACGCTCGACGCCCTGCGCGCCAACCGGATGCCGCACCGGGTCCACGCGCTGCGCGGCGGCGACCCGCTGCCCGCGCACGACGGGCCGCGGGTGCGCATCGAGCACTTCGAGGAGATGCCGTTCGACTCGCAGTCGATCGACCTGCTGGTGCTCCCCCACGTGCTCGAGTTCGCGCACGATCCGCACGAGGTGCTGCGCGAGGCCGAGCGCGTGCTGCGGCCCGAGGGCCGGCTGATCGTCAGCGGCTTCAATCCGGCGAGCCTGTGGGGCGCGCGCCAGCTGCTGCGCGGGCCGTTCGCACGGTTCCTGCCACGCGAGGGCCACTTCATCGCGGTCCCGCGGCTGCGTGACTGGTGCAAGCTGCTCAGCTTCGAGGTCGAGCGCGCACGCTATGGCTGCTGGCGCCCGCCGTGCCGCACCCAGCTGTGGCTCGACCGCACGCGCTTCATGGAGCGTGCCGGCGACCGCTGGTGGCCGATCTGCGGGGCGGTGTACATGGTGTCGGCGACCAAGCGCGTGCGCGGCATGCGGCTGATCGGCCCGGTCTGGAAGCGGCCGGCCGCGGCGCGCGCGATCGCGCTGCCCACCGCGCAGCGGCGCGGACTCGGCGACGAGGGACGTTGAGCTCGCCGGCGCCGGGCGGTGGCGCGTCGCCCGAGGCCGGGTGCGCCGCGCTCAGCGCGTCCCGTACATGTAGTCGCGCGTCAGCGGCAGCGGGCTCGCCCCGTCCTCGGGCCGGATCGCGAGCAGCTGGTAGATGTTGATCCAGCCCTTGGCGAACGCGTGCGCGCAGCCCGCGAGGTAGATGCGCCAGATCCGTGCGCGCTGCGGCCCCGCGAGCCGCTCGAGCTCGGCGATGTGGCGCTCGAACGCGTCCGACCAGTGGCCGCAGGTGAGCGCGTAGTGCCGCCGCAGCGACTCGGCGTCGACGAGCTCGAGCCCCGCCTGCGACAGCTCGCGGATCGCGAGCGACACGTGCGGCAACTCGCCGTCGGGGAACACGTACCGGTCGATGAAGTCGCCTGCGCCGAGCCCCACCGAGCGGCTCTCGGCGTCCGCCGACGTGATGCCGTGGTTCATCGCGACGCCGCCAGGCTTGAGCAGGCGCCGGACCGTCGCGAAGTAGGACGCGAGGTGCTTGAGCCCGACATGCTCGAACATGCCGATCGACGAGATCTTGTCGAACACGCCGTCGCCGGGCACGTCGCGGTAGTCCTGCAGCCGGATCTCGACGCGGTCCGAGAGCCCCGCCGCACGGACCCGTTCGCTCGCGAGCGCGTGCTGGTTCGTCGACAGCGTGATGCCGACGGCCTTCACGCCGTAGTGGGTCGCCGCGTGGATCGCCATCGCGCCCCAGCCGCAGCCGATGTCGAGCAGCGTATCGCCCGGCGCGAGCCGCAGCTTGCGGCAGATGTGGTCGAGCTTGGCGACCTGCGCCGACGCGAGGTCGCGTTCGGGCGAGTCGAAGTATGCGCACGAATAGACCATGTTCGGGTCCAGCCACAGCGCGTAGAAGTCGTTCGAGACGTCGTAGTGGTACTCGATCGCCGCGCGGTCGGAGCGGCGCGTGTGCCGCGACATCCACGCGGGCAGCCGGCCCTTGCCCTGTCGGTCGTCGGCGTCGCGCGCGAGCTGCTCGGCGACCTCGACGATGTCGCGGATGCGGCCGTCGACGTCGAGGTGGCCCTCGACGTAGCCCTCGCCGAGCGCGTCGAGCGAGGGCCTGAGGAGGTAGCGCGCCGCGCTGGTGGAGCGCAATCGGATTCCGACCTTGCGCTGGTCGCCGAGCGGCACCTCGGTACCGTCCCACAACGCGATCGTGACCGGCAGCGGTCGACGCTGCCGCAGCGATTCGAGGTATCTGACCACCTGCGTCTCGAGCATGGCGTCCTCTCGTCGGAAGGCAAAGGGGCTCGCCCGATTACAATGCAGCCCGCCCGCCAGAGCAAGACTCCGATCGGATGCATCGGCGGCGTCTCTTCGGCCGTCTGGCACCGCCGCGGTGCGGCGAGGCGCGCGTCGCACCCGGTCGCCCCGTGCCCCGCGGCACGCACGCACCGCCCCGCACCCCGACCTCCTCCCGCCCGGCACGCACGATGACCACCGCTCACGCCGCACCGGCCCACTGGGTCGCCTACACCGACGGCGCCTGCGCGCCGAGCAATCCCGGCCCGGCCGCGTGGGGCGCGGTGATCCTCGGCCCCGACGGGCGCGACGTCGAGCACGCGCGCGGCTTCATCGGGCACGGCACCAACCAGATCGCCGAGATCACCGCGGCGATCGAGGGGCTCGGCCGCGTGCCAGAGGGCGCCACGGTCGAGCTGGTCTCCGACAGCCAGTACGTGCTCAAGGGCCTGAGCGAGTGGCGCAAGGGCTGGGAACGGAGGAACTGGCGCAACTCGAAGAACGAGCCGGTGGCCAACCTCGTGCTCTGGAAGCGGCTCTTCGCGGTCGCCGACGCGCGCCGCGTCAGCGTGCGCTGGGTGCGCGGCCACAATGGCGACACGCACAACGAGACCGCCGACCGGCTCGCGAACGAGGCGCTGCGCGAGGCCGCGCGGCGCTGAGCCCGCGCCCGCTCCGCGTCGGCCGCTCGGCCTTGCCGCGGCCGGGACGCGGTCCCGAGTCCTCCGCCGCGCGGCGCCTTCAGCGGCGCGCGAGGAAGCCCGCGAGCCGGTCCGCGCCGTCCTGCAGCGTCGCCGCGGGCCGGGCGACGCACCAGCGCAGCCAGCCCTCGCAGGCCTCTCCGAACGCGACGCCCGGCGCGAGCCCGAGCCGCGCGTCGCGCACCAGCGCCTTCGCGAGCGCGAGGCTGTCGCGCTCGCCCTCGACTCGCAGCAGCACGTACATCGCGCCGTCGGGTGCGACCGGCCGCACGCGCGGCACCTCGGCGAGCGCCGCCATCAGCGCGTCGGCGCCGTTCTGCACGTAGCCGGTGAACGCGGCCGCGACCGCCTCGCCGTCGCGCACCGCGGCCAGTCCCGCGCGCTGCACGAAGCCCGGCGCGCACGAGGTGTTGAACTCGACGAGCTTCTCGACGTCGGGCACGAGCGGCTCGGGCATCACCAGCCAGCCGAGGCGCCAGCCGGTCATCTGCCAGGTCTTCGAGAAGGTGTTCGCGACCACCAGACGGTCCTGCGGATCGGCGCCGTCGAGGAACGAGGGCGCGCAGCCCGAGCCGTCGAACACCAGGCGCTCGTAGGCCTCGTCGGACAGGATCCAGATGCCGTGGCGCCGGCAGTGCTCGCGGACCGCGCGGACCGCCTCGGCCGGCATCACCCAGCCGGTCGGGTTGCCCGGCGAATTGATCATCAGCAGCCGAGTACCGGGCGTCAGCGCCGCGAGCAGGCGCTCGACGTCGAGCCGCCAGCGGCCGTCCGCGACCGACAGCGGCACCGTGTCGACGCGTGCGCCGAGCACCGAGGCGATCGCGGTCAGGTTCGGCCACAGCGGCACGACGGCGACCACCCGGTCGCCCGGCGAGACGAGCGCCTGCGCGGCGAGCATCAGCGCGGACACGCCCGAGCTGGTCACGCCGATCCGGGCGGCCCCGATCGATGCGCCGCCGCCGTGCAGGCGGCCGACGTACGCGGCGAGCGACTCGCGCAGCACCGGCAGGCCCAGGTTCGGCAGGTAGAAGGTGTCGCCGGCGTCGAGCGCCGCCTTCGCGGCGTCGACGATGAACGGCGGGGTGGGGCGGTCAGGCTCGCCGAACCAGAAGGCGAGCACGTCGGGTGCGCCCATCGCGGCGTTCGCGACCTCCCGGATGCGGGAGGCGGCGAGGGCGCGGACCGGGTCGCGGGCGAGCGGGGCGAGCATGGGGGCCTTCGGGGCGCCGCGGCGGCGCATTGAGCGGACTTGGAATTGTAGGGGCGAAGATCGCGGCCGGCCCGGGGGCGCTGTGCTAAGGTGCCGCCGGGCCCCGATCTCCTCATGAACGTCAAGCTCGCTGTTTCCGCCGTCGCAGTGGCCGGGCTCGCCGGACTGGGTTGGTACGCCTGGACGAACCAGCGCCAGCCGGCCTCGACCGGCTTCGAGGTCAAGGGCGGCGGTGCACCGGCCGCCGGCGGACCGGCGCAGGCGGCGCCCGGCGGCGCAGCCGGTACCGGGCCTGCGGCGGGCGCACCCGGGGCGGCGCCGGGCGGCGGCCCCGGAGCTCCCGGCGGCGGTGGCCCGCGCGGTCCGGTCGGCGTCGAGGTCGCGAAGGTCGACAAGCGCCCGCTCGCCGAGGAGGCGGTCGCGGTCGGCTCGCTGCGCGCGAACGAGACGGTCGCGCTGCGCTCGGAAGTCGCCGGCCGCATCGACCGCGTGGGCTTCACCGATGGCGCCCGCGTGAAGCGCGGGCAGGTGCTGGTGTCGCTCGACGCGTCGGTCGCCGCGGCCGAGGCCGAGCAGTCCCGCGCCGAGCTCGCGCTCGCCCGGGCGAACTACGACCGCACCGCCGAGCTCGCGCAGCGCAACTTCGTGTCGGCGAGCGCGCGCGACCAGGCCGCCGCGAACCTCAAGGTGCAGGAGGCGAAGCTGCGGCTCGCCGAGGCGAAGCTCGCGAAGTCGGAGATCCGGGCGCCGTTCGACGGCGTCACCGGGCTGCGCAACGTCAGCGTCGGCGACTACGTGAAGGACGGCGCCGACCTCGCGCTGATCGAGGACATCGCGACGATGAAGGTCGACCTGCGGATGCCCGAGCGCTACTTCGGCCGCATCCGCCCGGGCATGCTCGTGCAGCTCTCGTTCGACTCGCTTCCCGGCAAGACGTTCTCCGCGACGCTGCGCGCGATCGACGCGCAGATCGACGCGAACGGCCGCTCGCTGCTCGCGCGCGGCACGCTGCCGAACCCGGATGGCGCGCTGCGCGCCGGCATGTTCGCCCGCGCCCGCGTCGTGCTGCGCCAGAACCCCGAGGCGCTGACGATTCCCGAGGAGGCGGTCATCTCGCAGGGCACCGAGACCTTCGTCTGGAAGGTCGACGGCGGCAAGGCGGTGCGCACGAAGATCGAGATCGGCCTGCGGCGCGATGCGCGTGTCGAGGTGCTGACCGGGCTCGCGGCCGGCGACCAGGTCGTCACTGCCGGCCAGCTGAGGCTGCAGCGCGACGGCCAGGAGGTCCGGGTCATCGACCCGTCCCGCCGTCCGCCCGGCCCCGGCCCCGGCCCGGGCCCGGGCCCGGGTTCGGTGTCCGCGCCCGGCGCGGGCGCGCCGAGCGCGGCGGGCCGCGGCGACGCGCC
>JADCHE010000194.1 GCA_020248665.1 Burkholderiales bacterium
AGCACCGAGAAGATCGTCGCGATCGGTTCGTCGACGGGCGGCACCGAGGCGCTGCGCGAGGTGCTGACGCAGCTGCCGGCCGACTGCCCCGCGGTGCTCGTCACGCAGCACATGCCGCCCGGCTTCACCCGGAACTTCGCCGACCGGCTGAATTCGTTGTGCCGGATGCACGTGAAGGAGGCCGAGCACGGCGAACGCGTGTTGCCGGGCCACGTCTACGTGGCGCCCGGCGGCCGTCACCTGGCGCTCGGGCGCAGCGGCGCGAACTACGTCGTCGAGATCGACGACGGCCCGCCCGTGAACCGGCACCGCCCCTCGGTCGAGGTGCTGTTCAAGTCGGTCGCACGGCATGCCGGCCGGAACGCGATCGGCATCATGCTGACCGGCATGGGGCGCGACGGTGCAGACGCGATGAAGGAGCTGCGCGACGCCGGCGCCTACAACATCGCGCAGGACGAGGCGACCTGCGTCGTCTACGGCATGCCGCGCGAGGCGGTGGCGACCGGTGCGGTGCACGAGGTGCTGCCGGTGCAGAAGATCGCCGGGCACGTGCTGGACCAGCTGAAGGCCGCGGGCCCCGCGCTCTCGCGGATCTGAACGTCGCGGGCGCCTGCGGAGCGTGCTCGGGGCAGGCGCCGCGCGCCGCTCAGGCTCCGAAGAGCATGAACAGGCGCCCCAGGCCTTCGGCCAGCGGGCGCTCGATCCACGGCAGCCCGATCACCAGCAGCACCAGCCCGGCGCAGATCGTCACCGGGAAGCCGATCGAGAACAGCGACAGCTGCGGTGCGACGCGCGACATCACGCCAAGCAGCAGGTTGACGAACAGGATCAGCGCGAGGAAGGGCAGGGCGATCAGCAGCCCGAGCGCGAACACCTCGGCGCCGAGCGCCACCGGATCGAAGCGCCGGGCGAACTCGAACGGCACCTGGCCGACCGGTAGTGTCGCGAAGCTGCGCAGCGTGGCCGCGATCAGCAGCAGCGGGCCGTTCATCGTGACGAACAGCAGCGTCGCCGTCGCGTTCATGAAGCTGCCCACCGCGGTGCCCTGGCCGCCCTGCGGGTCGAAGAAGCCCGCGTAGGACAGGCCCATCTGCAGGCCGATGACCTCGCCGGCGAGGTCGAACGCGGCGAACACCAGGCGAGCCGCAAACCCGATCGCGAGCCCGACGGCCACCTCCTGGGCGACGAAGCCGAGGCCCGCGTAGGACATCAGGTCGACCCGGACGGGCGCGGCCACCGACGGCGCGATCGCCGCGGCGAGCACGATCGACAGGCCGATACGCGCCCGCGCCGGGATCGTGCGCATCGACAGCACCGGCGCCGCGGTGAAGAGCGCGAGGATGCGAAAGAAGGGCAGCAGGAACGCGGCCATCCAGGCTTGCAGCTGCGCATCGGAGAACGCGACCATCGGCGTGCGCCTCAGCCGCCGGAGACCATCTGGGGGATGCCGATCAGGGTGCGCTGCAGGTAGTCGACCAGCGTCGTGATCATCCACGGGCCCACGACCACGAGCGTCGCCGCGACCGCGACCAGCTTGGGCAGGAACGACAGGGTCTGCTCGTTGAGCTGCGTGATCGCCTGGAAGAAGCTGACCACCAGGCCGACGAGCAGCGCCACCAGCAGCAGCGGCGCCGACACGATCAGGGTGAGCTCGAGCGCCTGGCGCCCGATGGTGACGACGGTCTCGGGCGTCAACGCGCGCTCCTCAGCCGAAACTCGCGACGAGCGAGCCGACCAGCAGCGTCCAGCCGTCGGCGAGCACGAACAGCATCAGCTTGAACGGCAGCGCGACCAGGACCGGCGAAAGCATCATCATGCCCATCGACATCAGCACCGAAGCGACGATCAGGTCGACGATCAGGAACGGGATGAACACCAGGAAGCCGATCTGGAACGCGGTCTTCAGCTCGCTGGTGACGAACGACGGGATCAGCACGCGCATCGGCATCTTCGCGGCCGGCGTCGCAGGGTCCACCTTCGCGATGCGCGCGAAGAGCCCGAGATCCGACTCGCGGGTCTGGCGCAGCATGAAGGCGCGCAGCGGGTCGCTGCCGCGGTCGACCGCGGCCTCGAAGCTCATCTTCTGCTCGGTGTAGGGCCGGTAGGCCTCCTGGTAGATCCTGTCGAGTGTCGGGCCCATCACGAACAGCGTGAGGAACAGCGACAGGCCGACGATCACCTGGTTCGGCGGCGTGGCCTGCAGCCCCATCGCCTGGCGCAGCAGCGACAGCACGATGACGATCCGGGTGAAGCTCGTCATCAGCAGCAGCACCGCCGGCAGGAACGACAGCGCGGCGAACGCGAGCAGCGTCTGCACGGGCAGCGAGTAGCTGGTGCCGCCGCCGGCCGCGGGGCGCGCATCGACCGACAGCGTGGTCTGGGCGGCGAGCGGGGCGGCCGCGAGGAGCAGCGGCGGCAGGACGGCGACGATGGCCACCCGGAGGGTGCGGGCGCGTTCAGCCATGGCGCTTGAGCCTGTCCAGCATCTGGGCGAAGGGATTCGGGGGAAAGGCGGGTGCGCCGGTCGGCGAGGCCGGCACCGGCTGCGCCGCGGGATCGGACGGGTCGGGCCGCTGCAGCTCGGCGAGCAGCGAGATCGACTGGCCGGTGACACCGAGCATCCAGCGCCGGCCTTCGGCCTCGACGATCGCGATCCGCTCGCGCGGACCGAGGTTCAGGCCGCCGACCAGCGTGACGGCGCGGCCCGAGCGTCCCGAGCCGGACTGCAGGCGCTTGAGCACCCACAGTGCGGCGGGGATCAGTGCGACCACGGTGACGAACGCAGCGAGCGCGGGCCAGACCGAAGGGGCGTCCTGCATCGTCAGGTCCGGTTCAGGCGCCGCACGCGCTCGGACGGCGTCACGATGTCGGTGAGGCGGATGCCGAACTTGTCGTTGACCACGACCACCTCGCCTTGTGCGATCAGGCAGCCGTTGACCAGCACGTCCATCGGCTCGCCGGCCAGCGCGTCGAGCTCGATCACCGAGCCCTGCGCGAGCTGCAGGATGTGCTTGATCGGGATCCGGGTGCGTCCGAGTTCGACGGTCAGCTGGACGGGAATGTCCAGGATCATGTCGATGTCCTGGCGCCCGCTCCCTGCGCCGGCGGCGCCCGACAGCGGCTGGAACACGTGGCTCGCGTCCTCGACGCGGGGCGAGGCCTCGAGCGCGCCGGATCGGCCTTGGGCCTCGGCCTCGCCCCCGGGCTTCTGCTGCGCGAGCGCGGCCGCCCACTCGTCGGCGAGCGCGTCCTGGTCGCCGGCTTCGGCGGGGGTGTCGGTGCTCATCGCATGCTCCGTGTCTGGGGTGCCGGGCGCATCGTCACGACTGCGGCTGGGCGGTGCTGAGGATGTCCTGGATGCGGATCGCGTAGCGCCCGTTCGAGGTGCCGAATCGACACTGGAAGACCGGCACGCCGTCGGACTTGACGGTCACCGTGTCGGACAGGTCGAGCTCGATGAAGTCGCCCGCCTTCAGCGCCATCAGCTCGCCGACCGTCGCCCGCGCGTGCGCGAGCTCCGCGGTCAGCTCGATCTCGGCGACCTTGATCTGCTGCGTGAGCAGGTTGACCCAGCGCTTGTCGGTCTCCATCGAGTCGCCCTGCAGCGTCGAGTACAGGACGTCGCGGATCGGTTCGAGGGTGGAGTAGGGGATGCAGATGTGCAACTCGCCCCCGAGCTCGCCGATCTCGAGCGAGAACGTCGTGGTCACGACGATCTCGCCCGGCGTCGCGATCGTCGCGAACTGCGGATTCATCTCGGAGCGCATGTACTCGAGCACCAGCGGGTAGATGCCCTGCCAGGCCTTGCGGTACTCCTCGAGCGTCACGTCGAGCATGCGCTGGATGATCCGCTGCTCGGTCGCCGAGAAGTCGCGGCCCTCGATGCGGTACTGCAACCGACCGCTGCCGCCGAACAGGTTGTCGATGATGGTGAAGACCAGCTTCGGGTCGCAGATCACCAGCCCGTTGCCACGCAGCGGCTTGACCGCGACGACGTTGATGTTCGCGGGCACGGCGATGCCGCGCAGGAACGCGCTGTACTTCTGCACCTTGATCGGACCCACCGAGATCTCGGGGTTGCGGCGCATGAAGTTGAACAGGCCGATCCGCAGGTTCCTGGCGAATCGCTCGTTGATCATCTCGAGCGTGGGCATCCGCCCGCGGACGATCCGCTCCTGCTTCGCGAGGTCGTAGGCGATCGGACCGCCGGTTCCGCTCGAGGCGGCGGGCGCCTCGTCGACGCCCTCGAGCAGCGCGTCGACCTCGTCCTGCGACAGGAACTGCTCTGCCATCCCGAGACCTACTGGACGATGAACGAGGAGAAGTGGACCGCAGCCACCGGATTCGGCGCCGGCTCGACGACCTTCTTCGGCTTGGCCTTCGCCTTCGCGTCCTTGCCCTTGTCCTTGCCGCCGTCCTTGGTCTTGACCTTCGGTGCAGGTTCCTCCTCGGGCGCGTCCTCGAGTGGCGTCCAGCCGAGCGGGCGGGCCGCCGAGACGACGATCTCCGAGGCGAGCGCCTCCTTGCCCTCGCGCGTGGTCAGATCCGAGGCGCGCTTGGAAGAGATCAGCAGCAGGATCTCGTTCCGCACGGCCGGCATCTTCGCGGAGAGCTTCGCCTCGGCCTCCTTGCCCTCGACCTCGAGGACCAGGCCGACCTGCGCGTAGCGCTCGGCCTCGCGGTCGGCGAGATTGACGACGAAGGGCTCGAGCGTGACGAACACGCGGGCGGCCTTGCGTTTCTCCTCGGCCTTCGCGGCCGCGGCCTCCTCGTCGTGGTCGCCGCCCTTCATCAGGAAGAACGCCGCGCCGCCGCCGCCCGCGAGGAGCACCACCGCGGCGATCGCGATGAACAGCCCCTTCCTGCTCTTCTTCGGGGTGTCCTTGTCCTTGGATTCTGCGGCGTCGCTCATGCGCTCTCCGGCTGGGCTGACGGTGGCGTCGATCGGGTTGACGAAACCGATCTTAGAAAGACTTGAGGGCGGGTAAGCCTGGAAAAGGCCGATGCGCGCCGACCTGTTCGGAGGCTGCCGCCGTCCGTCGGCCGGGCGCGGGCGCACGGCCGCGCGCGGCGGCGCGCGGGACCCCGGGTGCTCCGGTTGATCGGGGCTCGCGCGTCAGGCGAAGACGTCGACGCGCCCCGCGCGCACGGCGCGCGGGGCGGGCGCGGCGCCCACGGGATCGAGGTCCCCCGTGCCGTTCGCACCGGCCGAGGCCGCCCGTGCGTCGGGGCGCGCGTCGCGGCTGCGCTCGGCGTCGCGGCCCGGGTGGCGCGTGCCGGCGTCGACCATCGTGCCGCCGAGCTGCAGGCCCTGCTGCGCCAGCATCTCGCGCAGCCGCGGCAGCGCCTGCTCGATCGCGCCTCGCGTCTCGGCCTGGGCGGCGACCACGCCGATCGACGCCGCGTCGCCGTCGAGGGAGAGCTCGATCCGGATCGGGCCGAGCTCCTGCGGATGCAGCGTGAGCTCGGCCGCCTGCAGGCCCTCGCGGACCATCCAGTTGACCCGCTCGCCGAACGCGTCGGCGAAGCGCACATCGTGGACGGGCACGGTGACCGGGAACGATGGGAGCGGTGCGTCCGCCCCGGCGGCCTCGCGCGGTGCGGCGCCGGGCGGCGGGGCGGCGATCGCGACGGTCGGGGTCGGCGCGCCGGTCGCAGGCTCGCCGCCACGCTCGGCTCCCGCCGCGCGCAGTCGCTCGCCGATCGCGCGAGCCGCGTCGGAGATCTCGGCGCCAGGGGGCGGCAGGGCGGCCGCCGCGATCTCCGCGCCGTGCGCGCTCGCGCGGCCGGCGGCGAGCGACGTGGCGGGCAGG
>JADCHE010000195.1 GCA_020248665.1 Burkholderiales bacterium
CGGCGAAGTGCTGGTTGACGTAGTTGGACGCCTCGGTGAGCTCGCTCGCGGAATACTCGCGGTCGGCATGCAGGATGCGGTTCTGCACGTCGCCCTCGGGCGTCACGATGATCAGCAGCACGCGCCGCTCGGAGAGCCGCAGGAACTCGACCTGCCGGAACGTCGAGCTGCGGCGCGGCGTCATCACCACCCCGGCGAAGTGCGACAGGTTCGACAGCAGGTGCGCCGCCTGTGTCAGCACGCGCTGCGGCTCGTCCGCGAGCAGCTGGCCCTGCAGCCGCTCGGCCTGCTCGATCTCGAGCGGGCGCACGGTGACCATGGTGTCGACGAACAGCCGGTAGCCGCGCGGCGTGGGCACCCTGCCCGCGGAAGTGTGGGGGCTCGCGATCAGGCCGAGCTCCTCGAGATCGGCCATCACGTTGCGCACCGTCGCGGCCGACAGGTCGAGGCCCGAATACCTCGACAGCGTGCGCGAGCCGACCGGTTGGCCGTCGGCGATGTACCGTTCGATCAGGGTCTTGAGGAGCGTCCGCGCGCGGGGGTCCAGCATGGGAGCGATTTATAGCCCGGATCTCGGCATTGGACAACGCCGGACCGCTGGCGGGCAGCAGGCCGCTCCGGCCCCTGCGGCCTAGGCCGTCCGGCGCGGAGCCGTCGGTGAAGTGTGGTGAAATGGCGCCATGTCCGCATCGTTCAAGACCGTCGCCCTGTTCGGCAAGCAGCAGTCGGAGGGCGTGGCCCAGACGCTGGGCGAGATCGGTGCGTTCCTCGACCGGCGGGGCTTTCGCGTGCTGTTCGAGGCCGGGATCGCCGAGGCGCTCGGCCGGGGCGGCGTCGAGGCGGCGGACGCCCGGACCATCGGCGAGCAGGCCGACCTCGCGGTCATCGTGGGCGGCGACGGCACGATGCTCGGCATCGCCCGAGAGCTCGCGCCGCACGGCGTGCCGCTGGTCGGCATCAACTTCGGGCGGCTAGGGTTCATCACCGACATTCCGCTGCTGCAGTGGTCGGACGCGCTCGGCGCGGTGCTCGACGGCCACTACGAGGCCGAGGACCGCGCGATCCTGCAGGCCCGGGTCAGCCGCGACGGCGAGGTGGTCTTCGAGGCCAGCGCGGTCAATGACGTGGTCGTCAGCCGCAGCTCGCGTGCCGGCATGATCGACGTGCAGGTCCACGTCGACGGCCTCTACATGTACAGCCAGCGCGCCGACGGGCTGATCGTCGCCACGCCCACCGGCTCGACCGCCTACGCGCTGTCGTGCGACGGCCCGATCCTGCATCCCACGCTCGACGGGCTGGTCCTCGTGCCGGTCGCACCGCAGGCACTGTCGAACAGGCCGATCGTGCTGCCCTCGTCGTCGGTGATCAGCATGAGCGTCGCCGACGGGCGCGACCCCCGCGTCAACTGCGACATGCAGACCTTCGCCGACCTGCACATCGGCGACGTGATCGAGGTGCGCCGCGCGGCCTACAGCGTGCGCTTCCTGCATCCGTCCGGCTACAGCTACTACGCGACGCTGCGCTCCAAGCTGAACTGGCACGAGATGCCCGGCCTCGCGCCGCGCGCCTGACCGCCCCGCCCGAGCGATGCTGACCGCACTGCGCCTGCGCGACTTCGTCATCGTCGAGGCCGTCGAGCTCGAGTTCGGGCCAGGCTTCACCGTGCTGTCCGGCGAGACCGGCGCCGGCAAGTCGATCCTGATCGACGCGCTGGGGCTCGCGCTCGGCGCGCGTGCCGACTCGGGCGTCGTGCGCGAGGGCGCGCCGCGCGCGGACATCGTCGCGGAGTTCTACACCGACGCCCGGCTCGATGCATGGCTCGCCGAGCGCGACCTGGCCGGCGACCCGGGCGCGGTGCTGATGCGCCGGGTCGTCGAGGCCGACGGCCGCTCGCGGGCGCTGGTCAACGGTCATCCGGCCACCGTCGCGCAGCTGCGCGAGATCGGCGAGTCGCTGGTCGAGGTGCACGGCCAGCACGCATCCCAGTCGCTGCTGCGCCCCGACGGGCAGCGTGGCCTGCTCGACCGCTACGCGGGCGCGGCCAGCGAGCTCGTCGCGCTCGCGCAGGCCCACGCCGCGTGGCGCGGGCTCGACAAGGAGCTCGAGCGCGCGCGCACCGGCGAGCGCGAGCTGGTGCTCGAGCGCGAGCGGCTGCAGTGGCAGGCCGACGAGCTGGCGCAGGTGGCGCCGGTGCCTGGCGAGTGGGACGAGCTCGCCGCCGAACAGAAGCGGCTCGCGAACGCGGCCTCGCTGATCGAGGGCGCGCGCGGCCTGGCCGACGCGCTGTCCGACGGCGACGATGCGATCGCCGACCGGCTGCACGCGATCCAGCAGAAGCTCAAGCCGCTCGCCGCGGTGGACGCCTCGCTCGCGCCGGTGCTCGAGCTGCTCGAGACCGCGGCGATCCAGGCCGGCGAGGCCGGCTCGACGCTGTGCGCCTACGCCGATCGCGTCGACCTCGACCCGGCGCGGCTCGCCGAGGTCGAGGCGCGGATCGGCGTGCTGTACGCGGCCGGCCGCAAGTTCCGGCTGCCGCCCGAGCGGCTCGGCGACGAGCTCGCCTCGCTGCGCACGCGGCTCGAGGCGCTCGTGCGCGCGCAGGACGTCGAGGCGCTCGAGCACCGCGTCGAGGCGGCGCGCGCCGACTACGAGAAGCTCGCGAGCGCGCTGTCGAAGCGCCGCGCGAAGGCGGCCACGACGCTGTCGAAGGGCGTGTCCGACCGGATCGGCCGGCTCGGCATGCAGGGCGGGCGCCTGGAGATCGCGCTCGAGCGCGGCGAGCCGGCGTCGCACGGCATCGACCGCGTCGAGTTCCGCGTCGCCGGGCACGCGGGCGCGACGCCGCGGGCGCTCGGCAAGGTCGCTTCGGGCGGCGAGCTGTCGCGCATCAGCCTCGCGATCAGCGAGCTCGCCGCCGAGGCCAACCCGGTGCCGACGCTGATCTTCGACGAGGCCGACTCGGGCGTCGGCGGTGCGGTCGCCGAGGTGATCGGCGAGCTGATGCGCCGGCTGGGCGAGTCGCGTCAGGTGCTGTGCGTGACCCACCTGCCCCAGGTCGCCGCGAAGGCGAACCAGCACTTCTCGGTGTCGAAGCAGCAGGACGCCGGGCGCACCACCAGCCTGATCGAGCAGCTGGACCGGGGGCGGCGCGTCGAGGAGATCGCGCGGATGCTCGGCGGCGTCGCGATCACCGCGACGACGCGCAAGCACGCGCGCGAGCTGCTGGGCTGAGCGCCCCGGGCCGGGCGCGGCCCGGCACGCTCCCGTTGCGCCGGTCTCAGGCGATCGCGCGCGGGGTCGCCTGCCGCGCTTGCTCGACGAGCCGCTCCGCGATCTGCACCGCGTTGAGCGCGGCGCCCTTTCGCAGGTTGTCGGCGGTCGCGAACAGGACCAACCCATGCAGGACCGTCGGATCCCGGCGGATCCGGCCGACGAACACCGCGTCGCGGCCGGTCGCCTCGAGCGGGTTCGGCACCGTCGCGAGCGCAACGCCCGGCGCCGAGCGCAGCAGCGCGACGGCGTGCTCGACCGGGAGCGGGCGCTCGAACTCCGCGTTGATCGAGACCGAGTGGCCAGTCACCACCGGCACCCGCACGCAGGTGCCCGAGACCGGCAGCGCCGGCAGCGCCGGCAGGCCGAGGATCCTGCGGCTCTCGTCGCGCAGCTTCAGTTCCTCCTCGGTGTAGCCGTCCTCGGATTCGCGATAGTTCATCGGAACGACGTTGAACGCGATCGGGACCGGCCACTTCGGCCCCGGTTCGAACCCGGGGGCCTCGCCGTCGAAGGCGAGCGCGCCGGGATCCGCGACCGCACGGACCTGCGCCGCCAGTTCGTCGATGCCGGCGAGGCCTGCGCCGGAGACCGCCTGGTAGGTGCTGACGATCAGCCGCTTCAGACCGGCAGCGTCATGCAGCGGCTTGAGCACCGGCATCGCGGCCATCGTCGTGCAGTTGGGATTCGCGACGATGCCCAGCGGGATGCGTCGCAGCGCGTCGGGATTGACCTCCGAGACCACCAGCGGCACGTCTGGATCGCCCCGCCAGGCCGAGGAGTTGTCGATGACGATCGCACCGGCGGCAGCGACGCGCGGCGCGAGCGCACGCGAGGTCGTGCCGCCTGCCGAGAAGAACACGATGTCGAGCCCCGCGTAGTCGGCGGTCGCGGCGTCCTCGACGAGGACCTCGCGATCTCGCCAGGTCAGCCGGCTTCCGACGGAGCGAGGCGAGGCGAACAGGCGGATCGATTCGACGGGAAAGCCGCGCTCGTGCAGGCAGCGCAGCATCAGGCTGCCGACCAGCCCGGTCGCGCCGACGACGCCGACGCGGAAGGACTCACGGGAGTTGGGGAAGGGATACGACTGCATGACGACCTCGGTCGGGTTGGGAACGGTGGAGATCCCGGCGACTGGAGGTCGGATCGAGCGGCGAATCGGGGGATTGCGCAGGCCCGTCCGACGATCCGCCAGACGGGACACGACGGTCCGCTAGCGGATGCGCCGTTTGGGGGTCTTCTTGGTGAAGGCTGCCGTGGCGGCCGCGCGCGTCGTCCGCCGCGGGAACGCGGAGCGGACGCGACGGGACGGACGGATACGCGGCGCGGGCATGGCGGTGCGACCTTAGGCCACGCGGTCGCGGGCTGTCAAGGCACGCGCGGGCGTCGTTCCCCGTGGGCGCGCCCGGCGTCGCGTCATCCGAGCTTGAGCCAGTCCGGCCCCGGCAGCTCGTTGAAGACCTTCCTAAGGCCCTGGCTCCAGCCCTGCCGGATCGACGCGAAGTACGCGTCCTGCGCATCGACGCGGTGGCGGAAGGTCACCCGCAGCGCGCCGGTCTTGACGATCGCGAGGTCGAGCGGCAGCCCGACCGACAGGTTCGAGCGCATCGTCGAGTCGAACGACACCAGCGCGCACTTCAGGGCCTCGTCGAGCGAGGTCTGCGGCTTCACGACCCGATCGATGATCGGCTTGCCGTACTTGCTCTCGCCGATCTGGAAGAACGGCGTGTCCTCGGTCGCCTCGATGAAGTTGCCCTCCGGGTAGACGAGGAACAGGCGCGGCCGCTCGCCGGCGATCTGGCCGCCGACGAGGAAGTTGCAGCTGAAGTCGACGCTCGCCTGCTGCGGCTGGCGCGAGCCGTGGTACGAGATCACGTCGGCGACGGTGCCGCCGACCAGCGCCGCGCAGTCGAAGAGGCTCGGCGCCGACATGAGGTTCGGGGCGTCGGTCCCGATCGCCTTCCTCAGCGTGCTGACCACCGTCTGCGTGGTCGCGAGGTTGCCGGAGTTCAGCAGCACCAGCACCCGCTCGCCGGGCGCCTCGAAGACGGTCATCTTCGAGAAGGTCGACACGTGGTCGACGCCCGCGTTGGTGCGGGAGTCGGAGGCGAACAGCAGGCCCTCGTCGAGGGCCATCGCGACGCAGTAGGTCATGGGCGGCCAGGCGGAGTCCGGGTCGATGATACCGCCGCCCCCGCGGCCCGCACCGCGGGCCCGGCGCCGGCGTTCGGCCCGCTCACTGCGCCTGGGACTGCGAGGCCGGCGGCACGCCGCCGGCCGGGGGCGCGGCCTCGACCCGCGCGCTGGTGCTGAGCTCCTCCTCGCCGCCGCCCAGCCGCACGCCGCGCACCGGGCACGCGTCGAGGTAATCGAGGCCGACGGCGAGCTTCAGGTGCGCCTCGCCCGCCTTGCCGGCGTTGCTCACGTCGAAGCTGATCCAGCGGTTCGACAGCCAGGCCTCGGCCCATGCGTGGCTCGCGACGTTGCGGCGATCCGGCGTGTAGACGTAGCCGCTGACGTAGCGTGCGGGGATGCCGAGCTCGCGGCAGCAGGCGACGAACACGTGCGCGTGGTCCTGGCACACGCCGCGGCCGGCCGAGAAGCTCTGCGCGGCGGTCGACTCGACCGAGGTGTGGCCCTTCTCGTAGGGCATGCGCTCGACGAGCGCGTCCATCAGGTCGGTCACGCCCATCAGCGGCCGCGAGCGGACCATCCCGCGCAGCGGCGCCACGAACGCGCGGATCCCGTCGTCGGCCGCGGTGAGCGGCGTGGCGCGCAGGAACACGCGCGGGTTGATGCGCCCCGCGGGCTCGCCGTCGTCGACGTCGTCGACCTCGACGCGGCCGCGCGCGACCAGCCGGATCTCCTGGTGGGGCGCATCGAGCGTCAGCACGTGGGTCAGGTTGTCGAACGCGTCGGTCATCGTCACCGACGGCACCGGCAGCTCGACGCGCCAGTCGAGGACGCGCTGGCGCTGGCTCGCCGCCGGGCTCAGGCGGATGTACTGCGTGCTGCGGGCGACCTCGGCCGCGTAGCGGTAGACCGTCGAATGCCAGACCGACAGCAGCATCTCACTTGGTCTCCATGTACGCGGCGTGCACGCCTTCGCCGAGCCGGATGTTGTTGCGCAGGAAGCGCTCGAGGAACGCGTCGAGGCCCACGCCGTACACGTCCTCGAGCTCGCCGTGCTCGAGCAGCGCGAGCATGTGCGCTGCGAGCCGGCGCGCACTGCGCGCGGGCGCCTGCGGCAGTTCGGCGAGGATGCGCACCACCTCGTCGAAGCAGAAGCGCAGCGACCGGGGCAGCGTCGGATCGAAGATCAGCAGCTCGGCGACGCGACGCGCGTCGATCGCGTCGCGGTAGGTGTCGCGGTAGGCCTCGAGCGAACTGACCGAGCGCAGCACCGCGGAGAGCCGGTAGTAGTCGGTCAGGCCGTCGCCGTCGGGCGAGGTGCTGCGCCGCGCCTGCTTGACCGACAGGATCCGCGCGGTGTTGTCGGCCCGCTCGATGAAGGTGCCGAGCCGGATGAACTGGTACGACTGGTCGCGCCGGATCGTCGCGAACGTTATGCCGCGGAAGAGGTGCGAGCGCTCCTTGACCCAGTCGAAGAACGCGGCGTCGGTCGGCTCCGCGCCGGCGCGGCGGCGGGCCACCAGCTGCAGCCAGGTGTCGTTGATGTTCTCCCACATCTCCGAGGTGATCGAGCCGCGCACCGCGCGCGCGTTCTCGCGGCTCGCCTCGAGACAGCTGACGATCGTCGAGGGGTGCGACGGGCTCCACGCGAGGAAGCGCGCGACATGCTCTGGCGTGCGCGGCAGCCCGGTCGCGTCGAACGCGTCGAGCGTGTCGGTGATGACCAGCGGCTCGATCGCGGCGAGGGCGTCGCCCTCGCCGGACAGCAGGGCGAGCGAGGCCCCGACGTCGAGGATCCGCGCCATGTTCTCGGCGCGCTCGAGGTAGCGGGACAGCCAGTAGAGGTGCGAGGCGACGCGGGACAGCATGGGCGCGCTGCTCCTCAGGCGCCCGCCGGCGCGTCGGCCGGGACGCTGCCGGGGTCGCCGTCGGCGTCGACCACCCAGGTGTCTTTGGTGCCGCCGCCCTGCGACGAGTTCACCACCAGCGAGCCGCGCCGCAGCGCGACCCGCGTGAGCCCGCCCGGCACGATCCGCGTCTCGCGCCCGACCAGCACGAACGGGCGCAGGTCGATGTGCCGGGGCGCCACGCCCTCCTCGACGAAGGTCGGGCACGACGACAGGGCGAGCGTCGGCTGCGCGATGTAGTTGCCCGGATTCGCCTGCAACACCTGGCGGAACTGCTCGATCTCGGCCGTGGTGCTCGTCGGGCCGACCAGCATCCCGTAGCCGCCGGCGCCGTGGACCTCCTTCACGACAAGGTCCTTCAGGTTCGCGAGCACGTGGGCGAGGTCCTCGGGCTTGCGGCACTGCCAGGTCGGTACGTTCTTCAGGATCGGCTCCTCGCCGAGGTAGAAGCGCACCATGTCCGGCACGTACGGGTAGATCGACTTGTCGTCGGCGACGCCGGTGCCGACCGCGTTGCAGATCACGACGTTGCCGAGCCGGTAGGCGGCGAGCAGGCCGGGCACGCCCAGCATCGAGTCCGGGCGGAACGCGAGCGGGTCGAGGAAGTCGGCATCGAGCCGGCGGTAGATCACGTCGACGCGCTTCGGGCCGTCGGTGGTGCGCATGAACACGCACGCATCCTTGACGAACAGGTCCTGGCCTTCGACCAGCTCGACGCCCATCTGCTGCGCGAGGAACGCATGCTCGAAGTACGCGCTGTTGAAGCGCCCGGGCGTCAGCAGCACGACGGTCGGCGAGTCGATCTCGGCGGCCGCACGCAGGGTCTGCAGCAGCAGTGCCGGATAGTGCTCGACCGGCCGCACGTGGTAGCGGCGGAACAGGTCCGGGAACAGCCGCATCATCATCTTGCGGTTGCTCAGCATGTACGACACGCCCGAGGGCACCCGCAGGTTGTCCTCGAGCACGTAGTAGCTGCCGTCGCCGTGGCGCACGATGTCGACGCCGACGATGTGCGCGTAGACGTCGCGCGGCACCCGCGTGCCGATCATCGCGACCGCGAACTGGTCGTTGGCGAGGATCTGGTCCTCGGGGATCAGGCCCGCCTTCAGGATCTCCTGGCCGTGATAGATGTCGGCGAGGAAGCGATTGATCGCGGTGACCCGCTGAACCAGGCCCTGCTCGAGACGGTCCCACTCGTCGGCGGCGATGATCCGGGGCACGACGTCCGACGGGATCAGCCGCTCGGTGCCGCCCTCGTCGCCGTAGACCGAGAAGGTGATGCCGATGCGCCGGAAGATCAGGTCGGCCTCGGCGCGCTTGCCGGCCATATGCTCGGGCGTCATCGAGGCGAGCCAGTCCGCGTAGGCCGCGTAGTGGGGTCGCGGCACGCGAGCCGCATCGAGCATCTCGTCGAAGATGCCGGGCGGCGGGGGCAGCGGGGTCAGGTCGGGCGCACTCATCGCTCCAACTTAGCAATAACCATGCCGCCGCGCGAGCCTTCCACCCTGCCCGATCAGGTGGGCTGCACGACGGCCGTCCGTCAGCCGCGGTGCGGGCAGGCCGGCTTGGTGCAGTTCGCGTAGAGCGCGAGCGCGTGATCCTGCAGCCGGAAGCCGCGCTCCTCGGCGACCGCCTGCTGGCGACGCTCGATCTCGGCGTCGAAGAACTCCTCGACCCGGCCGCACTGAAGGCAGACCAGGTGATCGTGGTGCTGGCCCTCGTCGAGCTCGTAGACCGCCTTTCCCGACTCGAAGTTGCTGCGCTTGAGGATGCCCGCCTGCTCGAACTGCGTGAGCACGCGGTAGACGGTCGCGAGGCCGATGTCGTGCTGCTCGGCGAGCAGCTCGCGGTAGACGTCCTCGGCACTCATGTGGCGGTGCCGGCGGACCTGGAAGACCTCGAGGATCTTGAGCCGCGGCAACGTGGCCTTCAGGCCCATGCTCTTGAGTTCGTGAGGGGTCGGCACCGCGCAGCTCCGGGGAGGGTCGCGCGGGAGAAGGAGCCCCGGGCGAACGCGTATCATAGCGGCTTTGCAGCACGCTCCGACCCCCGCGCCCATGCCCCACCCGAGGCCCTTGCACCGCTCCCGCAGCGTCGCCGCGACCCTGTGCACCGTCGTGCTCGCGGCGCTCGCGGCGGGCTGCGCGCAGGGTGATCCTCGGCAGCGCAGCGGCATCTTCTCGCCCTACAAGATCGAGGTGCCGCAGGGCAACTACGTCGACATGGCGATGCTGCGGCAGGTCAAGGAAGGCATGACTCGCGAGCAGGTGCGCTTCGCGCTCGGCACGCCGCTGCTGGTCGACCCGTTCCGCCCCGACCGCTGGGACTACGTGTTCCGCTTCCAGCACCCGAACGGCAGCGCCGACCTGCGCCGCGCGACGGTCTTCTTCGCGGAGGGCCGGGTGCAGAAGGTGACGTCGGACGCGCTGCCCGAGTCCGACGAGGGCGCCGACCCGGCGCTGCCCGGCTACCGGCGCAAGCAGGGACGCTTCCGGTGATCCGCGTCGCGGTCGCCGGCGCCTCCGGGCGCATGGGGCGGATGCTGGTCGAGACGGTGCTCGACGCGCCCGACGCCGAGTTGGTCGGCGCACTCGACGTCGGTACCGCGCCCGGCCTCGGCCGCGACGCGGGCGAGCTGCTCGGTCGGCCCACCGGCGTCGCAGTCACCGCCGACGTCGGCGCCGCGCTCGGGCGGGCCGACGTGCTGATCGACTTCACCCGGCCCGAGGGCACGCTCGCGCACCTGCGCGAGTGCGCAGCGCGCGGCGTCGGGATGGTCATCGGCACCACCGGCTTCGACGAGGCCGGCCGGCGAGCGATCGAGGCGGCGGCCGAGCGCATCGGCATCGTGTTCGCGCCGAACATGAGCGTCGGCGTGACCGTGACGCTGAAGCTGCTCGAGGTCGCGGCGACGCTGCTCGGCGACGGCTACGACATCGAGATCACCGAGGCCCACCACCGGCACAAGGTCGACGCGCCATCGGGTACAGCGCTCGGCATGGGCCGCGCGATCGCCGGCGCGCTCGGCCGCGACCTGGATTCGATGGGGACCTGGGCGCGCCACGGCCACACCGGCGAGCGGCAGCCCGGCACCATCGGCTTCTCGGTCGTACGCGGCGGCGATATCGTCGGCGACCACACGGTGCTCTTCGCCGGCACCGGCGAGCGCATCGAGATCACCCACCGCTCGTCGAGCCGCGCGACCTACGCGCAGGGCAGCCTGCGCGCGTGCCGCTTCCTCGCCGAGCGCGGCGCAGGCCTGTTCGACATGCAGGACGTGCTCGGGCTGCGCGGCGCCGCGAGCCGCTGACTCGCGCGGCCCGATCGCCCGACAAGCGCTGGCCCACGCCCGCTGTTCCCGGGGCGACCGCTCGTACGTCTGGACGCGCCGTCCGTCCCGGCGCGCCACACGCCCATCGGCGGCGCGTCGCGGGGCAACCGTTGCCTCGATACAACGTGACCCATCGCCACTCGGCCCCCTCGACGGGGGCAACCCGACGAGATGGACATCGACGGCTCACGACCCGCGCCCCTCGCGACCGGCGCCACGGCCAGGCGGTTCGCGACCGCGGCGGGCGTGGGCCTGCTCCTCCTCCTCTGGGCGAGCGGCGCCCGCGCCTCGGAGGACGCGCACGGCGCGAAGGCCGATGCGTTGCTCAACGCGGTCCGCGCTCGCGTGGCCGATTGCGGCGGCGGGGCGACGACGGTGGCCTCCGTGGCCCCCGTCGCGGGCGTGGTGTCCGAGCGGCCGCCGCTGCGCTGGAACCCGCTGCTCGCGCAGGCGGCCGCGCGCCACGCCGGCGCGATGGCGCGGACCCGGCTGTTCGACCACGTCGGCCCCGACGGCACAACCGTCCGCGAGCGCGTCAGCGCCACCGGCTACCGCTGGCAGCTGATCGGCGAGAACCTCGCCGCCGGACACGCCGACCTGGACGAGGCGGTGGCAGCCTGGATGTCGAGCCGCAGCCACTGTGCGGCGCTGCTCGATGCGCGCTACACCGAGTTCGGCCTCGCCCGGATCGAATCGAACAGCCCGAACGACGCCTACGGCGTGTACTGGACCCTGGTGCTCGGCCGGCCGCGCTGAGCGGCGACGCATCGCACCAATGCGAGGCGTCGCGCGCCGTATCGAGGCGCGCCGCCCGGCGCTGCGGCACCGATCCCGCCCCGGCGCATCGCTTAATTCATGCAACCTGGTTGCATGAAATCGACCGTACTCGCCACCTCGTGAAGCGGTCCGCACGAGCGCGCCGACTATACTTCCGTGCATGGAACCGCGCCGCTTCGTCGCTGCGGCCGGGGCGTTGGCGATCAACGCGCTGGCGGCCGGCGCGCTGCTCGCGGGCGCGACGGTCACCTCGCGCGAGGCCGCGCCGATCGTTGCGCGCCTGATCGAGCCGCCGCCGCTGCCGGAGCCGATGTGGGTGCCCGCGCCGCCCGCACCGGAGCCCCCGACGCCGACGCGTGCGGCCCCGAACCGCGAACGGCGCGCCGAGCCCGCTCCGCGTCCCACCGCGCCGGCCGAGCCGCGGTCGGCCCCGATGCCGCCCGCCGCGCCCCAGCCGGTCGCCGCTGCGGCACCTCCCTCGGCGGTCTCCGAGGCGGCGCCGCAGACCCTGGCGATTGCGCCGGCCGCCGTCGCGCCTTCGGCGGCCCCGGCCGCGGCCCCCCCTGCGGCGGTGGCGTCGTCGCCCGCGGCCTCCCCGCCCGCCCCGCCTGCCGCCGCCTCCGGCGCCGCGGCGCCCGGTCCGCTCGCCTCCGCTGCGCCGTCGTCCGACGCCGTGCGTCGCACCGGCCCGCGCGTCGACGCCAGCTGGAGCGGTAACGCGGCGCCCCCCTACCCCGCGGCCGCGCGCCGGCTCGGCGAGCAGGGCGAGGTCCGGCTCGACGTCCACGTGGGCGCCGACGGCGCGGTGCTCGACGTTCAGCTGCGCGTCTCGAGCGGCTCGCCGACGCTCGACCGTGCGGCGATCGACACCGTCCGCCGCTGGCGGTTCCGGCCAGCGACGGTCGACGGCCAGCCGGTGCCCGAGTGGTACCGCGACTGGAAATGGGTCTTCAGGCTCGAAGGATAGGCATTAGGCATGGACAACCGTCCGCTCGGATTGATGCACTTCTGGGAGGCCGGCGACGCGGTCACCCACTCGGTCGCCTGGCTGCTGCTCGCGATGTCGATCGCGAGCTGGTACTTCATCCTGTCGAAGGGCTGGTCGGCATGGCGGCTGCGCTGCGGCGCGCGCGCGGCACTCGAGCGTTTCTGGTCGGCCCGCTCGCTCGACGAGGCGGTCGACGCGCTGAACCGCGACGACCCGGAGCGCGTGTTCGCACCGATGGCCGACAAGGCGCGCAGCGCGGCACGCATGCAGGGCGACGCGTCGCTCGGCGCGTCGGTCGATCGCGACGAGCTGGTCACCCGCGTGCTGCGCCAGGAGATGACGCAGGCCTCGGCGCGGCTCGAGTCGGGCCTCACCTTCCTCGCTTCGGTGGGCAGCACCGCGCCTTTCGTCGGGCTGTTCGGCACGGTCTGGGGCATCTACCACGCATTGCTCGGCATCGCGTCGAGCGGCCAGGTGATGATCGACAAGGTGGCCGGCCCGGTCGGCGAGGCGCTGGTGATGACCGCCGCCGGCCTCGCGGTCGCGATCCCCGCGGTGCTCGCCTACAACGCCTACACGCGCCTCAATCGCGTGATCCTCGCCGACCTCGACGGCTTCGCGCACGACCTGCTCGCGCTGGTGACCACCGGCAGCCGCCTCGAGCACGGCGCGGGCGGCGACGCGCTGCGCGCGAGCGCCGCACCGGCCCAGCCGATGCAGCCGGTCGGCCACTGAGCGCGGAGACGACGATGGCGTTCGGCGGATTCGACTCGCGCGAGGGCCCGATGCGGCCGATGGCGGACATCAACACGACGCCGCTGGTCGACGTGATGCTGGTGCTCCTCGTGATCTTCATCATCACCGCGCCGCTGCTCACGCACGCGATCAGGCTCGACCTGCCGAACGCGCAGGCGCCGGTGTCGGCCGAGAAGCCCGAGACGATCACGCTGTCGATCGACGGGCAGGAGAAGCTCTACTGGAACGACGCACCGATGGCCGACACCGACGCGCTCGCCGAGAAGCTGAAGCAGGCCGCGAGCCGAACGCCGCAGCCCGAGCTGCACCTGCGCGCGGACCGGCAGGTGCGCTACCAGCGGATCGCGGAGGTGATGTCGGCCGCGCAGCAGGCGGGGCTCGCGAAGATCGGCTTCGTCACCGACCCGAAGCCCGCCACCGCGCCGGGCGCCTCGCCCGCACGCTGACGCACTGCGGGCTCAGAGCGTCAGGCGCAACGCCGAGAGCAGCGCCGACGGCGCCTCGGTGCCGCCGACCGCGCGCGCGTCGTAGGTGTCGTCGGCCGGCAGCCGCGCGGGCGTGGCGCCGAGCGCCTCGAGCGCGTCGCCGAACAGCCGGTAGATCGAGTCGTCGAAGCGCATCGCCTCGATCGGCGCGACCGGCTCCCCGCCTTCGACGCGCAGGCACGCGAAGCGCGTCATGCCGGTCACGCGCCCGGCCGCGCGATCGGACCAGTTGAGGTACCAGAGGTTCGACACCGCGATGCCGTCGCCGAGGCGCGCGATCGAGTCGTGCGCGGGCAGCTGGCCGCACGCGACCCGCAGCGACTGGGGCGACTCCGATTCCGGCGCGCCGTTCGACACGAGGCCGAACTCGCGCGCGGTGCGCGGCGAGATCAGCGAGGCGGCATGGCGGCCGCGCTCGATCAGCGCGACGCGGCGCGGGCGCGGATGGCCGTCGGACTGGAAGGCCGGCGCGAAACCCGCGTCGAGGTCCTCGGCGACGTCGAACGACGGTGACAGCGCCGCCTCGCCGCGAGCGAGCCGTGAGAGCGGCGACTGGCCGGCACGCATCGCACGCGCCGAGAAGCCGCCCCAAGACAGCATCTCGACGAGGTCGGCGAACGCGCGCGGCGCGAGCAGCGCGCGATACTCGCCCGGCGCGAGGTGCACGACCGGCCGCGCCATCACCGCCGCATCCGCGCGCGACGCGGCGATCGCAGACGCGATTGCCGCGGTGTCGAGCGACTCGCCCGACCACGAGGCCTTGACCGCCTTGCGCGCGCCGCCCGCCGCCGCGTCGACCGGCAGATGGATCGACCAGTCGAAGGCGACCCGGTCACGGCGGAACCACTGGCGCGAGCCCGCGGAGCTGCAGAAGCCGCGCACGATCGGGCCGGCCGCACAGAAGCCGACCAGGTCCACGTCGCCGGCGGCGTGCGCGACCGCGTCGACGAAGGCGTCGCGATCGAAGCGTCCTTCGTCGCCGTCGTCGTCGGAAACGACCGCATCGCGCAGCACGTCGAGCAGCGGATCGGGCGAGGCGCCCGCGACCGCATCGCGCAGCGTCGCGAGCGCCGGTTCGATCGCGGCCGCGACCGCATCGCGACTGGAGGTGAGACCGGGCAGCGTGAGCTCGAAGAACGCCTGCCGCTCGCCGTCGACCAGCCGCAGACGCGCGGTCGCGCGCTCGACGCGGCCCGCCTGCCGCAACCGGGCGCCGTTGAACCGCACGAACTCGGAGGCCTCCGCCTGGAGCGTCGCGGCGAGCAGCTCGCCCGGCCGCGCGCGGTCTGCGAGCACGTCGGCGAGCGCGTCGAACAGCGCGCGCACCGTCAGCCTCCGCCGAACACGTCGACGCCGCGGAAGAGGCACGGCGGCGACGCGTGGCCGACCCGCACCACCTGCCCCGGCTCGCCCTTGCCGCAATAGGGCGTACCGAGCACCTCGACGCCCGCCGCGTCGCCGACCGCGGCGAGGCTGCGCCAGAAGGTCGCCGACACGCCGCGGTAGCCCGGATTGCGCACGACCTCCCCGAGCCGTCCGTCGACGATCAGCTGCCCCCACTCGCAGCCGAACTGGAACTTGTTGCGCGCGTCGTCGATCGACCACGACACGTTCGTGCGCATCAGCACGCCGCGCTCGACCGACGCGACCATCGCGTCGAACGGCGTGTCGCCGGGCTCGACGTTCAGGTTCGCCATCCGGTCGATCGGAGGCCGGTGCCAGCCGACCGCGCGAGCGTTGGCGGTGCCCTCGAGCGGCACGCCGCGCGCCGCGGCGCGCGCCCGCGACAGCGCGCCGCCGAGCGGTCGCTGCAGGATGCCCTTGCGGATCAGCCACACCTTGCGCGCGGTCTCGCCGTCGTCGTCGACCGCGTAGCCGGCGAGCTCACCGGGCACGCCGGGGTCGAAGCTCACGTCGAGCAGCGGCGAGCCGTATGCGTAGCGGCCGAACATGTCGAGCGTCACGAAGCTGCCGCCGGCGAAGTTGCGCTCGTCGCCGAGGATCCGGTCGAGCTCGAGCGGGTGCCCGATCGACTCGTGGATCTGCAGCATCATCTGGTCGGGCATCAGCAGCAGTTCCATCGGGCCGCTCGGGCACTCGGGCGCCGCGAGCAGCTCGAGCGCCTCGCGCGCGACGCGCGCGCCGCCACCCACCAGCCCGCTCGCGCGGATCACCTCGAAGCCACCCTGGCGGCAGAAGCCGTTGTACTGCCCACCGAGCGAGCGCGTCTGCGACACCGGGCCGTCGGCCGCGGTGGCCTCGAGGTTCGGCTCGACGAAGCGCTGCGTCGACTGCGAGCGCAGCACGCCGTCGACGAGCAGCGACTGCTCGCGCCGCGTGACCTGCAGCCGCGCCGCCCACGACACGATCCGCGGGTCCGCGCGCATCGCCTCGGACTCGACGCGAAGCAACCCGAGGAGCTCGGCGCGCGGCGGCATCGGCTCGCCGGTCGCATCGGGTGCGGCCGGCTGCGGCGTCGCATCGGGGAGCTCGCGCAGGTCGAGGCCGTCGAACACGCCGTGGCGCTCGACGATCGCGGCCCAGCGGTCGGCCACCTCGGCCGCGTCGCGCAGGCCGGCGGTCGTGAGGTCGGCGCTCGCGCAGTAACCGACGCCGCCGCGGCGCCAGACGGTGACCATCGCACCGCGGTCGCGGGCGATCTCGACCGGATGGACGATCGAGCGGCGGACCATCAGCCGCTCGGCGACGTCGTCGACGACCCGCACCGTGACTCGCGCACCCGGCGACGGCGACGAGGGCACGGCCGTCGCGGGCACCGCCGTCGCGAGCCCCGCGGACGGGCGGTTCAAGCGTGACGCCTCAGTGCGTGTTGAGCCAGCCGACCAGCGACGCCCAGGTCGCGCGGTCGGCGGCCATGCGCTGCTCGGGCACGTCGAACAGCGACAGCCCGTGCGCGGCGAGCTGCACGTAGTTCTGCGTGTCGCGCACGTAGCCGGCGACCGGCACGCCGAGCTCGGTGACGAAGCGGCCGAGCTCCTGAGCCGCGTGCGTGCGCGGGTCCAGCCGCATGCCGACGACCGCGACCTTGTCCGCGAAGCGCTTCGAGCCGAGGTCGCGCTTGAGGTCGACGAGGAACTCGCGGGTCGCGAGGATGTCGAACATCGACGGCTGCAGCGGCACGACGACCTTGTCGGCGATGCGCACGACGTCGGCGAGCTTCTTCTCGTCGATCTGAGCGGGCGTGTCGAGCACCACGTGCGTGACGCCCTGCGGCGGACGCGCGAGCGTGCCGCGGACGTCCCAGGTACGGATCGGCGCGGCCGCCTCGGGACGCAGATCGAGCCATGCGCGGGACGAGGCCTGGCGATCGGTGTCGCCGAGCATGACCGGGATGCGGCCGGCGGCGTAGTAGCCGGCGATGTTGGTGGCGAGCGTGGTCTTGCCCACGCCGCCCTTCGGATTGACGACTGCGATCACTGGCATCTTCGAAGGCGCTCCGTTCGAGTGCGGTGCTGCGGGGCCGCGCGAGGATCTCGCGGCAGCCTCCGTATTCTAGCGACGAAGCGGTCGCGCGTCCCCATCCGGTCCGGCGAACCGTTCATCCGCGACCGCGCGCGCGACACGATGGCGCACGTTGCGACCGATACGTCCCGATGCTGCGCGATGCGGCGCGCGCCGCCGCGATCAGCGCAGCGCGTCGACCACCGTCGCGACGGTCAGCAGCTCGGGCAGCACCTCGGGCTCGGGCGAGCCCGGACGGAACACGAGGTACAGCGGGACGCCGTTGCGACCGTGGCGCGCGAGGGCCGCGGTGATCGCCGGTTCGCGTTGGGTCCAGTCGGCGCGCAGTGCGACGACCCCCCGCGCGCGCATCGCCTCGACGACCGCGTCGCGCTCGAGCACGAGCTTCTTGTTCGCCTGGCAGCTGACGCACCACGCGGCGGTGAAGTCGACGAACACCGGGCGGCCCTCGGCGAGCGCCTCGTCGACGCGGCGGTCGGACCACGCCTCCCATGCGATGCGCTCGCCTGACGCGCGCGAGGCGACCGGTGCGGGTGTCGAGGCACCCGCACCGGGCACCGCGTCGAGCACCGGCGCCATCAGCAAGCCGATCGCGGCAGCCCCCGCGACGAGCGCGGCGACCGCGAGCCCCGCGCGCCGCGGCGAGCCGTTGGCCCACAGCCCCCACGCCCACGCGGCCGCGCCGAGCACCACCGCCGCGAGCAGCAGCCTCAGCATCGCGTCGGCACCCGCCTGCTGCACCAGCACCCACGCGAGCCACGCGGCGGTCGCGTACATCGGGAACGCGAGTACCTGTCGCAGCGTCTGCATCCAGCGGCCCGGTCTCGGCAGGCGCTTGACCCACGCGGGGAACGCGCCGAGCAGTACGTAGGGCAGCGCCATGCCCAAGCCGATCGCGGTGAACACCGCCATCGTCCACGCGGCCGGCTGCGACAGCGTGAAGCCGAGCGCAGAGCCCATGAACGGCGCGGTGCACGGCGTCGCGACCAGCACCGCGAGGACGCCCGCGCCGAACGCGCTCCACGGCGACGCGCCGCTCGCGACGCCGCCGAGCCGCGTCATCGCGAGGCCGAACTCGAAGACGCCGGAGAAGTTGAGCCCGACCGCGACGAACAGCAGCGCCATCGCGGCGACGAAGCCCGGCGACTGCAGCTGGAAGCCCCAGCCCACCGACTCGCCCGCGGCGCGCAGCGCGAGCATCAGGCCCGCGAGCACCCAGAACGACACGAGCACGCCCGCGGCGAACGCGGCCGCGCCGGTGCGCATCGCGCGGGCCGCGCCGCGCTCGTCGGCCGCGGCCTCGGCGAAGCCGAGCACCTTCAGCCCGACCACCGGGAACACGCAGGGCATCAGGTTCAGGATCGCGCCGCCGATCACGCCGAACAGCAGCGCGAGCGCGAGACTCGCGTCGACCGGCGCAGCGGCGGCTCCGGACGCCGGAGCGGCGCCGGGCTGCGCGGACCCTCCAGCCCCTTCCCCGCCCGAGAGCGCGCCAAGCAGGCCGCCGCCGGACTTCGATTGCCCCGCGGGCTGCGCGGCCACCGACACCGGCGTGCCTGCCGGCGCGGGACCGGCCGCGAGCGCGGCCTGCAGCTCGACCGGCCGCTCGTCGACGACGAGCAGGCCCGCGAGCGACGCAGGCGGCTGCGCGCCGTCGGCGAGCGCAAGGTCGAGCCGCCAGCCCGCAGGCGTGCGGGACAGCGCCTGCGGCGCGGGCGCGGCGAGCACGCCCTCCTCGTAGGGGAAGAACTCGGCGCGCTCGACACCGGCCACGCCGGGCGGCGTCGCGAACGCGAGCGAGAGCGCCCCGCCCTCGCGGTGCGCGGTCGCGGCGAGCGGCGCCGACGGATCGGGGATGCGGCGTGCGGCGACGTCGAACAGCGGCGCAGCGGCCGAGCGCACCGGCCCGGTTCCGGCCGCGGCGACCGGCAACTCGATCGCGAGCTTCGCCTCGCCGGGGATGCAGACGTCCTTGCAGACGAGCCACTGCGCGGCTGCCTCGAAGCGCGCGCGCGGCCCCGCGAGGCCCGCGGGCACGTCGACCGAGAACGGCAGCACCACCTCGCCCTCGTAGCCGTAGTTGGCGAGCGGACCCACCCATAGACGCTGCGGCGCCGGCCAGCGCAGCGCGCCGAACCGGCTGCCCTCGGGGCCCGCCGGCTCGAGCTGCGTTGCGAGGCCCGAGTCGCCGGGATTGCGCCAGTAGGTGTGCCAGTGCGGCTCGTGGCGGATGCGCAGGCCGAGCTCGACCCGTCCACCCGGCACGACCGCCGCGCGGTCGGCGACCAGCTCGACCTCGACCGCATCGACCCGCTGCGGGCCGGGTCGCGCCGCCGCGCCGGGCGCGGCCTGCGCGTGCGCGGATGGCGCGAGTCCGGCCGCGAGCAGCGCACCGAGCCAGGCCGAGGCGATCGCACGGCGCGCTGCACGCAGCGCGCGCCACGCCCGGGGCCGTTCCGAGAGCCGTTCCATCTTGCCATGCTACCCGAACGCCCTCGCCGACCATCGCCCGGGGCGGGTCGGCCGTCGGCTTGACCCTGGGGGGTCGAGTCCCTACCATCCGCCCATGAACGACGATCTGCAGGCGCTGCAGGAGCGCATCGAGCGCCTGCTCCAGGGGGCCCGTCGCCTCGCTGACGAGAACCGCCGTCTGAAGGCGGAGTTGGCCGAGTCGCGCGAGGCGCGGCAACGGATGGAGCGACGGATGAGCGAGGCCCGCACCCGGGTCGAGGCCGCGCTGTCGAGGCTCCCGGCCCTCGACGAGACGCTGCGCGACGCCGCCCACTGACATGGAACAGATCGACGTCCGCATCCTCGACCGCGACTACCGCCTCGCCGTCCCCGCCGACGAGAAGGCGCGCCTGCTCGACGCGGTCCGCGTCGTCGACGAGAGGATGCGCGCGATCCGCGACGCGGGCCGCGTCGCCGGCGTCGACCGGATCGCAGTGATGGCCGCGCTGCAGCTCGCGCACGACCTGCTCGGCTCGCAGGAGGCCGCCGATTCGACGCCGTCGGCCGACGGCACTCGCCGCATCCGCAAGATGACCGAGGACCTCGACGCCGAGCTCCGGCGCCAGGAATCGCTCTTCTGATCCGCGCGCCGCGTCGCGGCGTGCACGTCCGGTCGTAGGCCTTCGGCACCGTCGTGCACGCCGGGCGTCGGCTTTGCTTTCTGCTCCGGGTCGTGCGCAGTACAATCGACGCCGACCCTGCGGTGTTCGCTAAGGCCATACATTCCTTGAACCAATGCGAAAGCATCCAGGTCGCGGGTCAATGTTGTGCGTCACTGTTGTGATCGTTCCTCCGTCGGACGAACCTGATGTGATGCCACTCGCGGCCGCCCTGAACTTCACGGTTCAGGATGCCGGCCGACCGGCACAGGCGGGGTCTCCTCTTCAAGGCAGCGCGAGGTGAGCGATCACCGCGCGCGCCGCTTCTGGCTGATGAAGTCCGAGCCGGACGAGTGCTCGATCGACGACGCGCTCGCCGCGCCCGATCGCACCGTCCCCTGGGTCGGCGTGCGCAACTACCAGGCGCGCAACTTCATGCGCGACGCGATGCGGCCCGGCGACGGCGTGCTGTTCTGGCACTCGGGCTGCGAGCCGCCGGGCATCTCCGGGCTCGCTGAAGTCGCCTCGGGGCCCTACCCCGACCCCACGCAGTTCGACCCCGCGTCGCCGTACTTCGACGCCGCCGCGAAGCCCGACGCCCCGCGCTGGACCCTCGTCGACGTCCGCGCGCTGCGGCGCACCCGCTTCCTCGTGCCCGCGATGCTGCGCGAGCACGCCGCGCTCGCCGACATGCAGGTCCTGCGCCGCGGCAACCGGCTGTCGATCACGCCGGTGACGCCCGAGGAGTGGGCGACCGTCGGGCGCCTGCTCGGCCGCGCGCCCCGGGGTTCGCAGCCGGCGCGCTAGACTGTCATCCGTCCCCGCCGTCCGCACGGCCCGTCCGCCGGGCCGCCGCCATGACCCCCGTCCTCGTCGTCGCGCTGCTCGTGCTGGGCGCGTTCACCGGCCTCGCCGCCGGCCTGCTCGGCATCGGCGGCGGCATGCTGATGGTGCCGTTCATGTCGATGCTGCTCGACCACATCGGCTTCCCGCACGACGAGGTGGTGAAGGTCGCGATCGCGACCTCGCTCACGACCATCGTGTTCACCTCGGCCTCGTCGGTGCGCGCGCACCACGCGCGCGGCGCGGTCCGCTGGGACATCGTGCGCGCACTCGCGCCGGGCATCCTCGCCGGCTCGCTGCTCGCCGCGCACTTCGCGCACGTCGTGCCGGGCCGCGCCCTCGCCGCGTTCTTCGGGCTCTTCATCGGCTGGTCGGCGATGCGGATGCTGGTCGGTCGGCCCCCCGCGCCGGACCGCTCGCTGCCGGGCGCGCCGGGGCTCGCCGCCGCGGGCGCGACGATCGGCGCGCTGTCGGCGCTGCTCGGCGCGGGCGGCGCGTTCATCACCGTGCCGTTCCTGGTCCGGCGCAACGTGCCTGCGATCGCGGCGGTCGCGAGCAGCGCGGCCTGCGGCTTCCCGATCGCGCTCGCGGGCGCCGTCGGCTACGCGTGGGCGGGCCGCGACCTCGCGCTGCCTGCGGGCACCGTCGGCTACGTGTACCTGCCGGCGCTCGCGGCGATCTCGGTCGCGAGCATGTCGACCGCGCCGCTCGGCGCGCGGCTCGCGCACCGGCTGCCGACGCGCACGCTGAAGCGGATCTTCGCCGGCCTGCTCGCCGCGCTCGCGGCGTACATGCTGTGGCGCGCGCTGCGCGGCTGACTCAGGCCGAGTAGCGCTTCCTCAGCTCGTTCTTCTGCACCTTGCCCATCGCGTTGCGCGGCAGCTCGTCGACGACGTGCACGCGCTTGGGCACCTTGAAGCCGGCGATCCGCGTCTTCAGCGCCGAGACGATCGCGGCCTCGTCGAGCGTCGCCCCCGGCTTGCGCACCACCACCGCGGTGACCGCCTCGCCGAAGTCGCGGTGCGGCACGCCGATCACCGCGGACTCGGCGACGCCGTCCATGTCGTCGAGGTACGACTCGATCTCCTTCGGATACACGTTGTAGCCGCCGGTGATGATCAGGTCCTTGCTGCGCCCGACGATCGTCAGGTAGCCGTTCGCATCCCAGCGGCCGACGTCGCCGGTGCGGAACCAGCCGTCCTCGGTGAACTCCTCCATCGTCTTCTCGGGCATGCGCCAGTAGCCGGAGAACACGCTCGGGCCGCGGACCTGGATGCTGCCGATCTCGGGCGCCGCGAGCGCGCGGCCCGCGTCGTCGACGACGCGCACGCCGACGCCCGGCAGCGGCAGCCCCACGGTACCCGCCATGCGGTTGCCGTCGTAGGGGTTGGAGGTCAGCATGATCGTCTCGCTCATGCCGTAGCGCTCGAGGATGCGCTGCCCGGTGCGGGCCTCGAACTGCCTGAACGTCTCGGTCAGCAGCGGTGCGGACCCCGAGATGAACAGGCGCATCGTACGCACCGCCTGCACGTCGAACGACGGCTCGTCGAGCAGCCGCACGTACATCGTCGGCACGCCCATGAACACCGACGCGCGCGGCAGGTGGCGCACCACCTCCCTCGGGTCGAACTTCGGCAGCCAGATCATCTTGCTGCCGGACATCAGCGCGCCATGCGACGCGACGAAGAGGCCGTGCACATGGAAGATCGGCAGCGCGTGCAGCAGCACGTCGCCGCGGCGCCAGCGCCAGTAGGTGTCCAGCACGGTCGCGTTCGACGACAGGTTGCCGTGCGACAGCATCGCGCCCTTGCTGCGGCCGGTCGTGCCCGAGGTGTAGAGGATCGCGGCGAGGTCCGACGCCTTGCGCGCGACGGTGCGGAACGCGTCCTTCATCGGCGCGGCCGCGTCCAGCAGCGTGCCGAGGGCGTTGTCGGCGAGCGTGAACACGTGGCGTGCGCCGCGCGCCTTGGCGATCGGCTCGATCCAGGCGCGGTTGCCCGGCGTGCAGACGACGACGCCCGGCTCGGCGTTCTCGACGAAGTAGTCGATCTCGGCCTGCTGGTAGGCCGAGTTCAGCGGCAGGAACACGTGGCCCGCGCGCAGCGTCGCGAGGTACAGGCACAGCGCCTCGACCGACTTGTCGACCTGCACCGCGACGCGCGAGCCGGCCGGCAGCTTCAGCGACGCGAGCAGGTTCGCGACCCGTCCGGTCGCGCGGTCGAGGTCGCGCCACGTCCAGTGGCGGCCGTCGTGCGTCTCGATCGCGCAGGCCTCGCGATCGGCCGGGAAGCGCTCGGCGAGCAGCGCGTACAGGTTCTCGTTCATCGTCGTGCCGACGTCGGGTCGAAGAAGAGGCCGAGCGTATCAGTCGAGCTTCGCGCCGGAGTCCTTGACGGCCTTCGCCCATTTGACGATCTCGGCATCGACGAACTTCGACATCTGCTCGGGCGGCTGGCCGCCCGGTTCGGCACCGAGCGCGGTCCAGGCGTCGGCGAGCTCCTTGCCGGCGAGCGCCTTCGCGACCTCCTGCTGCATCCGCAGCACGATCTCGCGCGGCGTGCCCGCGGGCGCCCAGATCGCGTACCAGGTCTTGGCGTCGTAGCCCTTGACCCCGGACTCGGCGAGCGTGGGCACGTCCGGCAGCGCCGGCGAGCGCTTGTCGCTGGTGACGGCGAGCGGGAGCAGCTTGCCCGCCTTGATGTGCGGCATCGAGCTGCCAAGCCCGTCGAACATCAGGTCGACCTGCCCGGCGAGCAGGTCCTGCAGCGCCGGCCCCGCGCCCCGGTACGGGATGTGGGTGACGAAGGTCTGCGTCATCGTCTTGTACAGCTCCACCGTCAGGTGATGCGAGGTGCCGTTGCCCGCAGACCCGTAGTTCAGACGGCCGGGGTTCGACTTCAGGTACTTGAAGAACTCGGCGTAGGTCTTCGCCGGCACGCGCTGCGGGTTGACCACCAGCACGTTCGGCACCGACGCCAGCACCGTGACCGGCAGCAGGTCCTTCTGGAGATCGTAGCCGAGCTTGGGGTACATGCTGACGGCGATCGTGTGGTGGATCGCGCCGACGAGGAAGGTGTAGCCGTCGGGCGGCGACTTCGCCGCGACCTCGGCGCCGAGCGTGCCGCCCGCACCGCCGCGATTGTCGATGACGATCGGCTGGCCGAGCTGGGCGGTCAGTACCTTCGAGAGCGGCCGCGCGAACGCGTCGGTGCCGCCGCCGGGCGGGAACGGCACGACGAACCGGACCGGCTTGTTCGGCCAGCCGGACGCGGCCGGCTGCTGTGCGAAGGACGGGCTCGCCGCGAACGCCGCGCCGGCGGCGAGCGCGCCGGCGAGCAGGCGGACACGGACGCGCGGCACGCGCCCCGCTGTACGGAGGGGGGTCATCGTCGTCTCCTGGTGTGTGCCGCCGGCGGTCACATCAGGCCGAGCACCGCGCGCGATGCCGCGACCTCGCCGCTGACGAACTTCTCGTGGTTGGCCTCGATCTCGTCGAGATCGTACAGGTAGTTGACCATCATCCCGAACGATTGCCTCAGGCCCTTGCGGGACACGTCGCCGACGGCGTTGATCCGCTGCAGGCGCGCCCCATTGTTCAGGTGGAAGCGTCCGACCGGATCGGAGTCGGGGGCGTCGGCCGCGGTGCGGTGCACGAGGTAGAACGCACAGAGCGACGACAGCGCCGCGCGGTCGGCCTCGTCGTCGGCCGGCTGCACGGGCGTGCCCGCGCCCTGCGGCAGCAGCCCCCCGAGGTCTGCGCCGTGGCGCGCGCGCAGCGCGGCGAGCGCCCCGTGCAGCGCCCGCCGGTTCGCGGCGCGCATCCGCGGCGCGGTGATCGCGGCCGGGTCGAGCTTCGCGAGCCACGCGGCGAAGCCGGGGATCGGCGACAGCGTGCAGAAGGTCTTGAGCCTCGGGTGCTCGCGCTGCAGCCGCTCGGCGACCTGCTTGATCAGGAAGTTGCCGAGGTTGATGCCGCGCAGGCCGGGCTGGCAGTTGGAGATCGAGTAGAACACCGCGACCTTGAAGGTCGAGGGGTCGACCGGCTGCGGCACGTCGCGCGCGAGCAGCGGCGCGATCGCGCCGGGCATCGTGGGCAGCAGCGCGATCTCCACGAAGATCAGCGGCTCGTCGGGCAGGACCGGGTGGAAGAACGCGAAGCAGCGGCGGTCGGGCTCGAGGCGGCGGCGCAGGTCGGCCCAACCGTCGATCTCGTGGACCGCCTCGTGCTGGATGATCCGCTCGAGCAGCGCGGCCGGCGAGCGCCAGTCGACCTGCTCGAGCCGCAGGAACCCGGGATTGAACCACGACGACAGCAGGTGCTGGAAGTCCGAGTCGACCGCCTTC
>JADCHE010000196.1 GCA_020248665.1 Burkholderiales bacterium
GCAGCCTTCCCGGGGACACTGCCCGGCGCGTCCGGAGGGCCGACCTCGTGTCGTGCAGCCGCCGTACGTCCGACCTGCAGCGTGTGCCGGGCCATGGTGAGAGCGTTTGGATTTCCTATCCCAGCTCGAGCACGCGCCGTACCACGCCCGGCACCGGCGTGACCAGCTCGGGCTGCGACGCCGGCAGCAGCCGCAGCGGTATCGGCAGCGACAGCACCCACTGCCGCACCGGCACACGCGGGATGACGTGATCGACCAGGTGCGCCGCCGTCTGCGACATGCGCCGCGCACCGCACGACGGGCAGAAGCCGCGCCGCTTCGCGAGCTGAACGTCAGCAGCGTGCGTGGCCGCACTCGCCGCAGCGCAGCCGCAGCAAGGCTCGCCGTACTGCAGCGCCTGACGGAATCTAACCCGGTCCTGACCCCGGCCGTCGAGGTCTGCGGACACGTGGGGCGATGCGGGCGGATCTCGAGAAGACCCGCAACGACTCGTCTACATGTTGCGCCGGTACTGTCCGCCCACCTCGAACAGCGCGTTCGTGATCTGACCGAGCGAGCACACCCGCACCGCGTCCATCAGCGCCTCGAACACGTTGCCGTCGGCGATCACGGTGTCGCGCAGCCGGCGCAGCATCGCCGGCGCCTGCGCCGCGTTGCGCTCGTGGAAGGCCTGCAGCCGCGCCAGTTGCGAGCGCTTCTCCTCCTCGGTCGAGCGCGCGAGCTCGAGCGTCTCGGGCGTGGTGTCGCCGTGCGGGTTCCTGAAGGTGTTCACGCCGATGATCGGGTACTCGCCGGTGTGCTTCAGGTGCTCGTAGTGCATCGACTCGTCCTGGATCCTGCCGCGCTGGTAGCCGGTCTCCATCGCGCCCAGCACGCCGCCTCGCTCGGCGATGCGCTCGAACTCGGCCAGCACCGCCTCCTCCACCAGCTCGGTCAGCTCCTCGACCACGAACGAGCCCTGCAGCGGGTTCTCGTTCTTCGCCAGCCCCCACTCGCGGTTGATGATCAGCTGGATCGCCATCGCGCGCCGCACGCTCTCCTCGGTCGGCGTGGTGATCGCCTCGTCGAACGCGTTGGTGTGCAGGCTGTTGGCGTTGTCGTAGGTCGCGATCAGCGCCTGCAGCGTCGTGCGGATGTCGTTGAACTGGATCTCCTGCGCGTGCAGCGAGCGCCCGCTCGTCTGGCAGTGGTACTTGAGCTTCTGGCTGCGCTCGTTCGCACCGTACCGCTCGCGCATCGCCACCGCCCAGATCCGCCGCGCGACGCGGCCCATCACCGTGTACTCCGGATCCATGCCGTTGCTGAAGAAGAACGACAGGTTCGGTGCGAAGTCGTCGATGTGCATCCCGCGCGCGAGGTACGCCTCGACGAAGGTGAAGCCGTTCGACAGCGTGAAGGCGAGCTGCGAGATCGGGTTCGCGCCGGCCTCGGCGATGTGGTAGCCCGAGATCGACACCGAATAGAAGTTGCGCACGTCGTGGTGGACGAAGTACGCCTGGATGTCGCCCATCACCTTGAGCGAGAACTCGGTCGAGAAGATGCAGGTGTTCTGGCCCTGGTCCTCCTTGAGGATGTCGGCCTGCACCGTGCCGCGCACGTTGGCGAGCGTCCACGCGCGGATCTTCGCGATCTCGTCGTCGGTCGGCTGGCGCCCGTTGCGGTCGACGAACTTGTCGAGCTGCTGGTCGATGGCGGTGTTCATGAACATCGCGAGGATCGTCGGCGCCGGGCCGTTGATCGTCATCGAGACGCTGGTGGCGGCATCGCACAGGTCGAACCCGCCGTACAGCACCTTCATGTCATCGAGCGTGGCGATCGACACGCCCGAGTTGCCGACCTTGCCGTAGATGTCCGGCCGCAGGCCCGGATCGTTGCCGTACAGCGTGACGCTGTCGAACGCGGTCGACAGCCGCTTGGCGGGCATGCCCTCGGAGAGCAGCTTGAAGCGGGTGTTGGTGCGGAACGCGTCGCCCTCGCCGGCGAACATCCGCGTCGGGTCCTCGTTCTCGCGCTTGAACGCGAAGACGCCCGCGGTGTAGGGGAACGAGCCGGGCACGTTCTCGAGCAGCAGCCACTTCAGCAGCTCGCCGTGGTCCTCGTACGTCGGCAGCACCACCTTGCGGATCTTGGTGCCCGACAGCGAGGTGCGGACCAGCGAGGTGCGGATCTCCTTGTCCCGGATCCTCACCACGTACTCGTCGCCCGCGTAGGCCTTCTGCATGTCGGGCCACATCGCGAGCAGCTTGCGCGAGGCGGCCTCGAGTCCACTCTCGCGTCGCGCGGCGAGCGCGGTCACGGTGTCGCGCGCCCCGGACTTCGTCGCGTCGTCCTCGTGCAGCATCCGCGCGGTCTCGCGCAGCTGCTGGACCTCGCGGGCGAGCTTCGCCTGGGCGCGCGCCTTCCTCTTGTAGCCGCGCACCGTGTCGGCGATGTCGGCCAGGTAGCGCACGCGCGCCGGCGGGACGATCGTCGAGCGCGCGCTCGAGTGGCGCTGGCCGACGCGCGCGAGGCGCCCGCCGGTGGCGGCCGGCGCGCCCTTCTCCCCGGTGTACTCCGGCGCGCCCTCGCGAGCCCGGTCACCGAGCGGCAGCTTCAGGCCGAGCTCGACCAGCCTGCCGAGCAGCCCCTGGTAGAGCGCCGTCACGCCGTCGTCGTTGAAGCGCGAGGCCTGCGTGCCGAACACCGGCATGCGCTCGGGCGGCGTCGTCCAGAGCTCGCGGTTGCGCTGCACCTGCTTGGAGACGTCGCGCAGCGCGTCCATCGCGCCCTTGCGGTCGAACTTGTTGATCGCGACGAAGTCGGCGAAGTCGAGCATGTCGATCTTCTCGAGCTGGCTCGCCGCGCCGAACTCGGGCGTCATCACGTAGAGCGTGCTGTCGACCAGCGGCACGATCGCCGCATCGCCCTGCCCGATGCCCGAGGTCTCGACGACGATCAGCTCGAATCCGGCGACCTTGCACGCGGCGATCACGTCGGGCAGCGCCTGGCTGATCTCGCTGCCAGCGTCGCGCGTGGCGAGCGAGCGCATGAACACGTTCGCATGATCGATCGCGTTCATCCGGATGCGGTCGCCGAGCAGCGCGCCGCCGGACTTGCGGCGGGTCGGATCCACCGAGATGATCGCGATCCGCAGCGCGTCGTCCTGGTCGAGCCGGAAGCGGCGCACCAGCTCGTCGGTCAGGCTCGACTTGCCGGCACCGCCGGTGCCGGTGATGCCGAGCGTCGGGGTCTTCGCGGTGTCGGCGCGCGTGTGCAGTTCGGTGCGCAGCGCGGCGAAGCCGGCGGCGTCCAGGCCGCCCGGCGGCACGCCGTTCTCCAGCGCGGTCAGCAGCTGCGCGAGCGCGCGGCGCGAGCGGGCGATCTCGGTGCGGCCGTCCTCGGTCGCCGCCGACGCGCCCGCCGGCAGCGCGATCGCGTCGAGCGACGCGGGCGCGTACGGCGTCAGGTCGATGTCGCAGCGCGCGATCATGTCGCCGATCATGCCGGCCAGGCCCATCTTCTGGCCGTCCTCCGGCGAATAGATCCGCTCGACGCCGTAGGCGTGCAGCTCGCGGATCTCGGCCGGCACGATCACGCCGCCGCCGCCGCCGAAGACCTTCACGTGGCCGGCGCCGTTGGCGCGCAGCAGGTCGATCATGTACTTGAAGTACTCGACGTGCCCGCCCTGGTACGAGGACACCGCGATGCCCTGCACGTCCTCCTGCAGCGCGCAGTCGACGACCTCCTTGACCGAGCGGTTGTGGCCGAGATGGATCACCTCGCAGCCCATCGACTGCAGGATGCGCCGCATGATGTTGATCGACGCATCGTGGCCGTCGAACAGCGATGCGGCGGTGACGAACCGGACCTTGTGGGTCATCCGGTACTCGGCGAGCTTCTTGGCGTCGGACAGGTCGGTCATGCGGGTGTCTCCGGGAGGGGCAGGACCGTCGGCGCATGCCGACGGCTGCGTCGGCGACGCCCGGTGCGCGCGTGGGCGCGCGGCCCGTCGACGCGATCTTCGACGATCCGGTGGCGGAAGGCTAATTGACGTTGACGTCAACGTCAATCGACGTCCGGTCGCCCCGGCTTGCCGTTTGTGCGCGCGGCGTCGCGACGCTTATCCTCGGCCGTCGTTCCGCCGTCCCCGATGCCCATCCCTTCGGCTTCCCCGGCCGGCGCGTGGCGTGTCGCCGCCCTCGCCTGCGCCGCCTGCGGCGCGGCTGGGACCGTGCCCGCCCTCGCCCGCGACCCCGACGCCACGCTCGAGCCGGTGACCGTCCGTGCCGAGCGCGACGCGGCGATCGGCTCGACCGATGCCGCGTCGCGCGGCGCGGTCGACGCGGCGCGCATCCAGGCCCGGCCCGCGCTCAGGCCGGCCGACGTGCTCGAATGGATCCCGGGCCTGGTCGTCACCCAGCACTCGGGCGACGGCAAGGCCAACCAGTACTTCCTGCGCGGTTTCAACCTCGACCACGGCACCGACTTCGCGACCTCGGTCGCGGGCGTGCCGGTGAATCTCCCGACGCACGCGCACGGGCACGGCTACACGGACCTGAACTTCGTCGTGCCCGAGTGGGTCGAGCGCATCGAGTGGCGCAAGGGCCCGTACTCGGCGCTGGACGGGGACTTCTCGGCCGCCGGCGCGGCCGACCTGCGGCTGCGCTCGCAACTCGCGCGGCCGATGGGCCAGCTCACCCTCGGCGGCAACGGCTACCGGCGCGTCCTCGGCGCGGCCTCGCCGCGCGTCGCCGACGGCCACCTGCTGCTGGGCGTCGAAGCACTCGCCAACGACGGGCCCTGGGAGGTGCCGCAGCAGGCGCGGCGCACGAACCTGCTCGCACGCTGGTCGGCCGGCACCGCCGCCGACGGCCACGACGTGACGCTGATGGGCTATGACGCGCGCTGGACCTCGACCGACCAGGTGCCGCTGCGCGCGATCGACGCGGGCACGATCGGCCGCTACGGCTCGCTCGACCCCACGACCGGCGGCGACAGCTCGCGCTGGAGCCTGTCGGGCGGCTGGCGGCGCAGCCTGCAGGACGGTCGCGTCGAGGCAAGCGCGTGGGCGCTGCGTTACCGGCTCGACCTGTTCTCGAACTTCACCTACGCGCTCGACCGTCCCGAGACCGGCGACCAGTTCGAGCAGTCCGACGCGCGCACCGCCTACGGGCTGCGCGTCGCGCGGAGCTGGCGCGCGACGCTCGGCGGCCTGCCCACGACGACGACGCTCGGCGTGCAGGCGCGCCAGGACCGCATCGACGTCGGGCTGCACGACACGCAGGCGCGCGAGCGGCTCGCGACGGTGCGCGCCGACCGCGTCGTCTCGACGCAGGCGGGCGTGTTCGCCGAGCACACGACCTTCTGGTCCGAGCGGGTGCGCACGGTCGCGGGCCTGCGCCTCGACCATCAGGACAACCGCGTCGACGCCTCGCTGCCCGACAACGGCGGGCGCGCGTCGGCCGCGATCGCCTCGCCGAAGCTCGCGCTGGTGGTCACGCCGTCGCCGACGCTCGAGACCTTCGCGAGCGTCGGCCGCGGCTTCCACAGCAACGACGCGCGCGGCTCGACCGCGCGCCTCGACCCGCGCACCGGCGATGCGGTCGTGCCGGTGCGACCGCTCGTGCCCGCGCTCGGCTACGAGCTCGGCGCGCGCTGGGCGCCGTCGCCGGCGTTCGTCGCGTCGGTCGCGGCCTGGGTGCTCGAGATCGACTCCGAGCTGGTCTTCGTCGGCGACGCGGGTACCACCGAGCCGAGCCGCGCGAGCCGCAGGCGGGGCGTCGAGCTGAACGCGCGCTGGATGCCGTGGCGCTGGATGGCGCTCGACGCGGACCTGTCGCTGTCGAGGGCCCGGTTCGTCGACGGCGACGGCGCCGGGCCGTTCATCCCCGGATCGGTCGGCCGGGTCGCGTCGCTCGGCGCGAGCGTGGTCGGAGCTGGGGCATGGTCGGGCGGGCTGCGCATGCGCCACGTCGGGCCGCGGCCGCTGGTCGAGGACGGGTCGGTCGAGTCGTCGCCGTTCACCCTCGCCGACCTGCGCGTCGGCTACCGGCTCGCGCCGCGCATCGATGTGCTGCTCGACGTGTTCAACCTGACCGACCGCCGCGCGAACGACATCGAGTACTTCTATCGCAGCCGGCTGCCGGGCGAGCCGGCCGCCGGCGTCGACGACCGGCACCTGCACCCGGCCGAGCCACGGACGGTCCGGCTGTCGCTGCGGGTCGGGTTCTGACGGCGGCCTGTTGCGCTCGGCGCCACGCGGGGCGGTCGATCCGGTCGACGCGGACCCGTCCACTGCTCCAGCCGGCGGGCCTCGGGCGCGGTCGGCGCGCCCCGTCGAGGTCCCCGCGGGGGCTGCGCTCAGAGTCGCTCGAGGATCGTCACGTTCGCCTGGCCGCCACCCTCGCACATCGTCTGCAGGCCGTAGCGCTTGCCGCGCGAGTGCAGCGCGTGGACCAGCGTCGTCATCAGCTTCGCGCCGGAGCCGCCGAGCGGATGGCCGAGCGAGATCGCGCCGCCGTTGACGTTCATGCGCTCCGGGTCAGCGCCGGTGGCCTTCAGCCACGCGAGCGGCACCGACGCGAAGGCCTCGTTGACCTCGAACAGGTCGATGTCGTCGATCTTCATGCCGGCCTTCTTCAGCGCCCGCTCGGTCGCCGGCAGCGGCGCCTCGAGCATGATCACCGGGTCGTGGCCGATCAGCGTCAGGTGGTGCACACGGGCGATCGGCGTGAGGCCGTACTGCTTGAGCGCCTTCTCGCTGACCACCATCAGGCCGGCCGCGCCGTCGCAGATCTGCGAGGCGTTGGCCGCGGTGATCGCGCCGCCCTCCTGCAGCAGCTTGACCGCCTTGATGCCGTCGAGGCTCGCGTCGAAGCGGATGCCCTCGTCGATCGTGTGCTGCTCGTCGGCGGCGGTGCCGTCGGCCCGGCGGACCGCGACCGGCACGATCTCCTTCGCGAACGCGCCTGCCTTGGTGGCGACGATCGCGCGCTGGTGCGACTGCAGCGCGTAGGCATCCAGGTCGTCGCGGGTCAGGCCGTACTTCTTGACCATCATCTCGGCGCCTAGGAACTGGCTGAAGTCGGGCCCCGGATACTTGCGGCGGATCTCGGGGCTCATGTAGTGGCCCATGCCGTTCTTGGCAGCGAGGATCGTGGGCGAGCCCATCGGCACGCGCGACATGCTCTCGACGCCGGCGGCGATGACCACGTCCATCGTGCCCGACATCACCGCCTGCGCGGCGAAGTGCACCGCCTGCTGCGACGAGCCGCACTGGCGGTCGACCGAGGTGCCCGGCACGTGCTCGGGCAGCTTCGAGGCGAGCACCGCGTTGCGGGCGACGTCGGTGGCCTGCTCGCCGATCTGGCCGACGCAGCCCATGATCACATCCTCGATCGCGTCGGGGTCGATGCCGCTGCGGTCGAGCAGCGCGTTCAGGACCTGGGCCGACAGGTCGACGGGATGCCAGCCGGACAGCCGGCCGCCCTTGCGGCCGCCGGCGGTGCGCGCGGCGGCGACGATGAATGCTTCAGCCATGGGAGTCTCCTGGGTCGAGCGGATCGGAAAGCATCGAGTGTGGCACAGCCCGCCGCGCGTCGCCGCGCCCGTCCGGCGGGGTCGGAACGCGGGTGGCACGCTGGCGCGCGCGGATTCGGCGTCATGATCCGGGGTGCGGCGCCGACGGTCGGCGCCGACACTGGGCGCACGCCCTCTCCGACCGGAGCGCTCCGTGCGCAGTGCATCCACCTCCGTCCCGATCGCGTCGCCCGCGACGCACGCCCCCGCCGCGATGCCCGCATCGACCCGCTCCCGCCCGACCGACCCCGCGACGCGGGCGGCCGCCGCACGCCCCACGCCGGGCGGCGCCACAGCCCCCGATGCCGACACGAGCCGCTGGGATGCGGTGCTGCGGCGCGACGCGTCGCGGGACGGCACGTTCGTCTACGCCGTGCGCACCACCGGCGTCTACTGCCGCCCTTCGTGCGCATCACGCCCAGCGCGTCGCGAGAACGTCCGGTTCTTCGACGCCCCCGAGGCCGCGGTCGCGGCCGGCTTCCGCGCGTGCCGTCGCTGCCGCCCCGACGCGCCGCCGCTCGCCGAGCGCCACCGGGCCCTCGTTCTCGACGCGTGCGCTGCGCTCGAGCGCAGCGAATCGGGCATCGCGCTCGACGCGCTGGCCGCCGCGGCGGGTCTGACGCCGCGGCACTTCCACCGCGTGTTCAAGGCGACCGTCGGCGTCTCGCCGAAGGCCTACTTCGCCGCACTGCGCACGCGCCGCGCGCACGCCGCGCTGCAGGCCACGCCACGCGTCACCGACGCGATCTACGATGCCGGCTTCGGCTCGTCGAGCCGCTTCTACGGCGAAGCGGGCCATGCGCTCGGGATGTCGCCGTCGGCGTTCCGCGCGGGCGGCGCCGGGCAGCGCATCCGCTGGACCGTCGAGCCGTGCGCGCTCGGCACGGTCCTCGTCGCCGCGACCGAGCGGGGCGTGTGCGCGATCGAATTCGGCGACGCGCCGCAGGCACTCGCCGAGCGGCTGCGCGCGCGCTTCCCGCAGGCCACGCTCGTCGACGGCAACCCCGCTTTCCGCGAGTGGGTCGGCCGGGTGCTCGCGTTCGTCGAGCGCCCGCGCGAGGCCCTGGACCTGCCGCTCGACGTGCGCGGCACGGCCTTCCAGCGCCTCGTCTGGGAGGCGCTGCGCACGATCCCGCGCGGGCGTACCGCGAGCTACGCCGAGGTCGCGCGGGCGATCGGCCATCCCGAGGCCGCGCGTGCAGTCGCGGCTGCGTGCGCGAGCAACACGGTCGCGGTCGCGATTCCCTGCCACCGCGTGGTCCGCGGCGACGGCTCGCCGTCGGGCTACCGCTGGGGCGCGGCGCGCAAGGTCGAACTGCTGCGGCGAGAGCGCGAGGCGGGCGACGACGGCGACGCGTGAGCGCGTCGGCGACGCGGCACGGCACGCCCGCCGCTCAGCGCCCGCGGGCTGCGGCTTTCGCGCGTCGCCGGTAGACGATCGCCACCAGCGCCGACGCGCCGCCGACCGCGCCGAGCAGCGTCCAGACGATCCACGACAGCGGGCTCGGCACGCTGTGGTGCACGACCGCGGACTCGATGCCGAACATCAGGCAGATCACCGCGATGCCGGTCGCGATCGCGGACTTGCGCTCGTTCTCGCCCATGCTCCGCGCATCATCGCGCGCAACGGGAGCGCCGGCCAGCGTCCGCGCGGCGGGTACGATGCGCGCACCGCACGCCGCCCCCGGACCGCCCCCGCCATGACCGAGACCGCCGCCTCCACCCCGCTCGTGCGGATCGATGGCCCGATCGCGACGATCGTGCTGAACCGCCCCGCGCAGCGCAATGCGCTGCACGACGCCGACCTGCACGCGCTGCTCGAGGCGTGCGCGCGGCTCGATGCGGACACGTCGGTGCGCGTCGTGGTGCTCGCCGCGAACACCGCGGGCCAGAAGCGCCCGGTGTTCTGCGCGGGCTACAACCTCGGCGGCTTCGACGACGAGGGCCACGGCCCGGGCCTGTTCGAGAAGGTGCCCGACGCGATCGAGGCGATGCGCCCGGTGACGATCTGCGCGCTGAAGGGCAGCGTGTACGGCGGCGCGACCGACCTGGCGCTCGCCTGCGACCTGCGCGTGGGCCTGGCCGGCACCGAGTTCCGGATGCCCGCCGCCGCGCTCGGGCTGCACTACTACCCGAGCGGGCTGCGCCGCTACGTGACGCGGCTCGGCCCCGACCTCGCCAAGCGCGCGTTCCTCACCGCGAAGGCGTTGCCGATCGAGGCGCTCGCGGCGGTCGGCGCGTTCGAGTCGGTGGCGCCCGACGCCGATGCGTTCGACGCCACGCTGGCAGCCCTCGCGACGACCGTCGCCGGCCTCGCGCCGCTCGCGGCGCAGTCGACCAAGCGGTCGCTCAACGAGATCGCCGAGGGACGCTGGGACCTGCCCGCGCTGCGCGAGCGCGAGCGCGTCGCGCACGCGAGCGAGGACTTCGCCGAGGGGCGCGCCGCGGTGGCGGCCAAGCGGCCGCCGCGGTTCACCGGCCGCTGACCCGGGCCGGGCGGGAGGCCGGGCGCGGCGTCGCGCCCGGCGACGGACGTCAGCGCGCGGCCAGCGCCAGCACGGCGACCATGCCGTAGGCGGCGAGCGCGCCGAACCAGAACATCCGCGCCCCGGCGACGCGCATCGTCTGGCGCGCGTGCGCGGCGTCGCGCTGCGCGGGCTCCATCGTCGCGGTCCAGCGCTCGAACTCGCGGGCCTCGCCCCAGGTCCAGAGCGGGAACGCGAGCGCCATGAACAGCATCCACAGCACGCCGATCAGCGGATAGTCGATCGGCCAGGACGGGGTGGCGAAGCCGTTGAACACGAAGGCCGCCAGCGGGAACAGCGCCACCGCTAGGAACACGACCAGCGACTTCACCGTGAAGTCGGGGCTGCCGTAGCGCCAGCCGCGACGATGGCCCCAAGGGGCGGCGGAGGAACGGGCGGCGGCACCTGCGCCGTAGGACATCGACGTGTTCTGCATGGGGTCACCTCGGGCGGACGTCAAGCCGACCTGACATCCTGCACTGGACAACGGGGCCGCGCAACGGTCGCCCGTCACGGCAGTCGGACATCGCGCACCGCGGTCGGGGCCCGTCCGCGCCCCGCGCGCTCCGCCGCGCCCTACAGCGGCAGCGCCGTCTCGTACTTCACCTCCCGCAGCACGACGTTCGTCCGGATGCTCGCGACCCCCGGAATCCGGAACACCACCTCGTGCAGGAAGCGGTCGTAGGCCTTCATGTCCGGGACGACGACCTTGATCAGGTAGTCCGCCTCGCCGGTGATCCCGTGGCACTCGACGATCTCGGGGCACGCCCGCACCTGCCGCTCGAAGCCCTCGACCACGCCCTCGACGTGCCGCTCGAGCGACACGTTCGCGAGCACGCACGCGTGCAGCCCGAGCTTCTCCCGGTCGAGCAGCGCGACCCAGCGGCGGATCACGCCCCGCGCCTCGAGCTCGCGGATCCGGCGCCACACCGGCGTCGGGCTCAGGCCGACCCGCTCGGCGAGCGCCTGCTGCGGCAGGCGCGCGTCCTGCTGGAGCTCACGCAGGATCGCCCGCGAGGCCTTGTCGAACGATTCGTCGCTCATTTCGGCATTATGGAGAGACGGATCGTTCGACTCCAGGCGGAATCCCGAAAAATGCGCAAACCTTTTCCTCGACCAGCGACCTAGACTGAGCCGACACCCCCGAGGAGCGCGCGATGGCCGACCCGACCCTGCCGAACGCCGGCTACGCCCTCTCGGACAACCTCCGCGCCACCTCCGGCCAGGTCTTCCTGACCGGCACCCTGGCGCTGGTGCGCCTGCCGCTGATGCAGCGCGCGCTCGACGCGCGTCGCGGCCTCGCGACCGCCGGTTTCGTCACCGGCTACCGCGGCAGCCCGCTCGGAATGGTCGACCAGCAGATGTGGAAGGCCGCGCCGCTGCTGAAGGCGGCGGGCGTCGAGTTCCTGCCGGCGATCAACGAGGACCTCGCGGCGACCGCGTGCCTCGGCACCCAGCGGGTCGCGCTCGACCCGGAGCGCACGGTCGAGGGCGTGTTCGCGATGTGGTACGGCAAGGGGCCGGGTGTCGACCGCTCGGGCGACGCGCTCAAGCACGGCCACGCGTTCGGCTCCAGCCCGGCGGGCGGCGTGCTCGTGGTCGCCGGCGACGACCACGGCTGCGTGTCCTCGTCGATGCCGCACCAGTCCGATCTCGCGATGCAGGCCTGGTCGATGCCGGTGCTGCATCCGGCGAACGTCGCCGAGTACCTCGAGTTCGGGCTGTACGGCTGGGCGCTGTCGCGCTTCTCGGGCGCGTGGGTCGGCTTCAAGGCGATCAGCGAGGTGGTCGAATCCGGCATGACCGTCGACCTCGACCGTATCGCGCTCGACTTCGAGGATCCGGTCGACTTCGCACCGCCGCCCGAGGTCGCGCCGCTGCACGTGCGCGCGACCGACCTGCCCTCGCTCGCGATCGAGGCGCGGCTCGCCGCCAAGCTCGACGCGGTCCGCGCGTTCGCACGGCTCAACTCGATCGACCGCCACGTCGTCGCGTCGCCTGCGGCCACGCTCGGCATCGTCACCGTGGGCAAGGCGCACCTCGACTTCATGGAGGTGCTGCGCCGCCTCGACCTGGACCCCGACGCGCTCGCGGCTGCGGGCGTGCGCGTCTACAAGGTCGGGCTGGTGTACCCGCTCGAGCCGACGCGCATCCTCGAGTTCGCGCAGGGGCTGCGGGAGCTGCTGGTGATCGAGGAGAAGGCGCCGGTCGTCGAGCGACAGATCAAGGAGCTGCTCTATCCGCTGCCCGACGCGCAGCGCCCGCGCGTGGCCGGCAAGGCCGCGCCCGACGGCACGCCGCTGCTCCCGTCGCTCGGCGAGCTGCGCCCGTCGCGGATCATGCCGGTGGTGGCCGACTGGCTCGCTCGGCTGAACCCGATGCTCGACCGGCGGGCGCTCGTCGTCGACTTCACGATGCCGGCGCTGCTGTCGAACGCGGCCGACGCGGTGCGGCGCCAGCCCTACTTCTGCTCGGGCTGCCCGCACAACCGCTCGACCCTCGTGCCCGAGGGCTCGCGCGCGCTCGCCGGCATCGGCTGCCACTTCATGGCGAGCTGGATGGACCGCGGCACCGCGGGCCTGATCCAGATGGGCGGCGAGGGGGTCGACTGGGCCGCGGCCTCGCGCTTCACCCGCACGCCGCACGTGTTCCAGAACCTCGGCGACGGCACCTACTACCACTCGGGCTACCTCGCGATCCGGCAGGCGGTCGCGGCGAAGGCGACGATCACCTACAAGATCCTCTACAACGACGCGGTCGCGATGACTGGAGGGCAGCCGGTCGACGGCTCGCTGTCGGTCGCCGAGATCGCGCGGCAGGTCGAGGCCGAGGGCGCGGCCCGCGTCGTCGTGATCTCCGACGCGCCCTGGAAGTACGACGGCCACCGCGCCGAGTTCCCGCGCGGCACGACCTTCCACCACCGCGACGCGCTCGACCCGGTGCAGCGCGAGCTGCGCGCGACCGCGGGCGTCACCGTGATGATCTACGACCAGACCTGTGCGGCCGAGAAGCGCCGCCGCCGCAAGCAGGTCGTGGACGGCCGCCCCGCCCTCCCCGATCCGCCGCGGCGCGTGTTCGTCAACGAGCGCGTCTGCGAAGGCTGCGGCGACTGCGGCCGCGCGTCGAACTGCCTGTCGGTGATCCCCCGGGAGACCGACTGGGGCCGCAAGCGGCGCATCGAGCAGAGCTCGTGCAACAAGGACTTCTCCTGCGTCGACGGTTTCTGCCCGAGCTTCGTGTCGGTCGAGGGCGCGCGGCCACGGCGCCGCGTGGGCGCCTCGCGCGAGCCCGCCGACGCGATCGCACGCGAGATCGCGGCGCTGCCCGAGCCCGCGCCCTGGACCTGGACCGGCCCCTTCGACCTGCTGGTGACCGGCGTCGGCGGCACCGGCGTCGTGACCGTGGGCGCGCTGGTGACGATGGCCGCCCACCTCGAGGGCAAGCAGGCCTCGGTGCTCGACTTCATGGGCTTCGCGCAGAAGGGCGGCGCGGTGCTGTCGTTCGTGCGGATCGCGCCCACGCCCGACCTGCTGAACCAGGTGCGGATCGACACCCAGCAGGCCGACGCGCTGCTCGCCTGCGACCTGGTGACCGGGGCGTCGGCCGACGCGCTCGCCACCGTCAAGCACGGCCGCACCGAGGTGGTCGCGAACACGCACGAGCTCGCGACCGCGGCCTTCGTCCGCGACCCGGACGCCTCGCTGCACGCCGACGCGCTGCTCGCGAAGCTGCGCGCGGCCGCGGGCGACGGTCGCGTGCGCACGGTCGACGCGCAGGCGATCGCCGATGCCGCGCTCGGCGACACGATGCCCTCGAACGTGCTGATGCTGGGCGTGGCCTGGCAGCGGGGGCTGGTGCCGGTGTCGCTCGCGGCGATCGACCGCGCGATCGAGCTGAACGGCGTGGCGGTCGCGGCGAACCGGCTGGCCTTCGGGCTTGGCCGGCTCGCAGCCGCGCGGCCGCAGCGGCTCGCGGCGCTGCTGGCCGCACCGACCGCGGACGAGGACGCGGGCGACGGCCTGCTCGACGGCGAGCACGGACTGGTCGCGCGACGGGCGCGCTTTCTCGCCGATTACCAGGACACGGCCTACGCGGCGCGGTTCGTCGGGTTCGTGGCGAGGGTCCGCGAGGCCGAGGACCGTGTGCTCGGCGTCGAGGCGCCGGGCACGCCGCTGCGCGAGGCCGACCGCCCGCTGACCGCGGCGGTCGCGCGCGGCCTGTCGAAGCTGATGGCGGTGAAGGACGAGTACGAGGTGGCCCGGCTCTACGTCGACGGCGGCTTCGGGCGCGCGCTCGCCGAGCAGTTCGAGGGCTGGGACGGGCTGAAGCTCCACTTCGCGCCGCCGTTCCTCGCCGCGCTCGGTGCGCGCTTCCGCCGGCCCGACGGCACGCCGCGAAAGATCGCGATCGACGCGCGCTGGGCGATGCCGGCGTTGCGCGTGCTCGCGGTGGCCCGGCGGCTGCGCGGCGGCCCGTTCGACCTTTTCGGCCGCAGCGCCGAGCGCCGGCTCGAGCGCGCGCTGGTCGACGAGTACCGCGCGACGATCGAGTCGCTGCTGCCGCAGCTCGATTCGGCACGCGTGCCGCTCGCGGTGCGGATCGCGTCCGTGCCTGAGCGGATCCGCGGCTTCGGGCACGTGAAGCTCGCGGCCGTGGCGACGGCTCGGGCGCGGACGAGCGCGCTGCAGGACCGATGGGTCCGGGGAGATCTCGACGTTCGTGATGACGCGGCGGCCGAAGGGGCGTCGGGCGCGGCGGGCAAGCGGATCGTCCAGGTGGTGCGCAGGACACGCGCGATGGCGGGGTGACGCCGCAGCGTCGACACGGCGGCGCCGGGCTCCGGCCTGTTCGCGACGGCGGGCGCGGGCCGGTCGTCAGGGCGTACCGGTCCCCAGCGCCGTCGCATGGAAGCGCCAGAACTCCGCTCCCATCCCTTCGATCAGTTGCAGCACGCTGTGAGTGGCACCGGCCACTTCGGTGTACTGCACCGGGATGCCGAGGTCGAGCAGGTGCGCGCGAAACTCGCGGTTATCGGCCAGGCTGAAGTCCGCGGTGCCGATGATCTGCCGGACGGGCAGCGTGCCGCGGACCAGGGACGCGTTGCGCGAGGCGAGCGCGCGCGGGTTGCTGGCCTGGAAGTAGGCCTGATCGTCGCCGAACACGTCGCGCAGGACGTTCTCACGTTCCTGTGCGTTGACGGGCGGGCCGATGTCGCGGGCGAGCGTGGCCTGCAGGGGCCCCGCGCCGAGCATCGATGCGGCCGCGAAGAGCTGCGGGTACTTGAAGGCGATCCGGGCCGCTCCGAAGCCGCCCATGCTGAAGCCTTCGATCAGCCGACCCTGCCTCGTGCCCAGCGTCCTGAAGCTGCGGTCGACATGGGGGAGCAGTTCCTGGACGACGACCGTTTCCATCGGGACCGTGCCGTCCTTGGAATCGGTCCACATGCTCGAGGCCAGGCCGTTGGGGAACACGATGATCATCCGGGGAACGGCCCCCGCCTGCATCGCGCGGTCGAAGCGTTCCGCGACGGCGGGGATGCCGGTCACGCCTGCCCCCGTTCCGTGCAGCCAGTAGAGAACCGGGTAGCGTTTCTCGCCGACCTCGTAGTCCGAGGGCAGGTACACGTGGAAGCTCACCCGCGCGTTCGCGGCGGTGCTCTGGAACACCTGATACGACACACGAGGTGCCTTCGCCGCGGGAGTCGTCCAGTCGGCCGGCGGCGTGTCCGCGGGCGTGCTCGGGGCGTTTCCGCCTCCACACGCGACCAGGTGATGGACCAGGACGGCCAGGGTCAGCAGGCGGCGCAGCAATGCGATTCTCTCCGAGTCTCCGAGCAGGATACCGGACCCTCGACGGGCCCGGTCTCCTCGGGCCGGTCGTATCCGGGACGATCGCTGCGCGTCAGCGGCGCAGCAGCAGACACCCCGGCACGATCAGCGCCGCCGAGCCGAGGCTCCATCCGGTGGGCATCTCCCCGAACGCCAGCCATCCGGCAGCGCGGCCCGCACCCGGCCGGTGTGCTCGAGCGATGCCGCGCGGCTGGCCTCCACGTGCGAATAGGCCCGGGCAATCGACGCCATGCCGATCGTCGCGAACCCGCCCATCGGCAGCAGGACGGGAACGTCGGACAGCCGCATCGGTTCCCACAGCCACCCCATCGCGGAGCCGAGCACGAGCGTCGGGACGACGTTCTGCACCGGCAGGAGGGTCCAGAGCGCGTCCTGCCGCGCCTGGTGACGCGCGACCACCATCACGCCCGCACGGGCCAGGGCCGACACGCCGGCGACGGCCATCCCCTACTGGCGCACGTCGCCGCCCAGAGCCAGCGCAGCGCAGGTGGCGCAGACGTCCACGCACGGAGCATCCCATGCGACGGGGTCGGTGCATCGAACCCGGGGAGCCGGTCCCCCACCCCGCTGCGGCGACTCACCGCTGCACCGGCGCGATCAGGTCCACGTACGCCCCCTCGACCAGCGTCTCCTCCGACACGCCGAGTCGCGCAGCTTCAGCCGGCCGGTCCCGCAGGCGAAGAAGGTGTCGTCCTGCGCGATCGGCACCGGACCGTGGTCGGACAGCGCGGCCGCGATCGGCACCATCGCGTCCACCGACGCGATCCGGGCCTTGATCTCGACGTTGCGGGGCACGACGCCTCAGTGCAGCGTCGCGAAGTCGGCGAGGCGCACGATCCGCCCCGCGCCCCGGGCCGCGCGCCAGTATCGTTCGTCCGCCGTGACCAGCAGGGCGTCGGGCCGGGACAGCGCGACCGCGTGGTACATCGTGTCGAACACGTGCTGCCGATGATGGATCGCGAGTTCCAGGGCCCGGTGCACCACCTGCGTCTCGTCGACGACCGACATCTCGACGAGCCCCAAGTCGGCGAGGTCACGGGCTGCGCGGGCCGGCGCCTCCCGCGCCAGGACGCTGGCCATCTCCAGGACGAAGTGAGGAGGCTGAACCAGCCGGACCTCGCCGTCACGAACCCGGAACAGCACCTGGTTGGCCGTCGGCACGTCGGCCTCGCCGCGGACGTCGCCGAGCAGCCACTTGATCGCGACGCTCGCGTCGACGACGAGCTCCGCGGGCTTCACGGCCGACCCTTGCGACGTGCGGCCGCGATCCGCGCACGGCCGACCTTCGGCGCGTCCCGCTGGCGCGCGAGGATCCGGTCGATCGCGTCGACGCTCGTACGGCGACGCTGCTCGCGCTCGATCGCCTCCCGCATCAGCCCGGCGATCACCGCGCTCTTGTTCTGCCCTTCGAACGCCGCGTTGAAGGCGGCCTTGAGGTCGTCGGGCACGCTGAAGTTGACCGTGGCCATGTCCGCCTTGATTGTTGAAGATTTCAACAATCGTAACGCGACCGGGCCACCCGGACAATCCGCCGCACGCCCCACGACGAACGGCACCCCGCTCACTGCACCGTGACGTTCGCCTCCTTCACCAGCTTCGCGAAGCGCTCTGTGTCGACGCGGATGCGCCGCGCCATCTCCTCGGTCGAGTCGCCGATCGGCTCGGCGCCGATCCCGGCCATCCGCTTGCCGAGCTCGGGCGAGCGGATGATCTTCACCGCCTCGGCGTTCAGCCGCCGCACGACCTCCGGCGGCGTCGCGGCCGGCGCGAGCACGCCGAGCGCGCAGCGTGCCCGCCCTGATGTGCGGCAGCACCGGCGTGATGGTGTCGAACGACATCGCGATCTGCCCGCCGAGCAGGTCGGTGGCCATCGGCGCGCTGCCCTTGTACGGCACGTGCACGAGCTGCGTTCCGGTGGCCTGCTGGAACTGCGTGCCGACCAGGTGCTGCACGGTGCCGTTGCCGTTCGAGCCGCAGGCGAGCCTGCCGGGCTCCTTCCTCGCGAGCGCGGCCCGCTCGGCGACGGTCCTCGCCGGCGTGCTCGCGTTGATCACCAGCACGTTGGGCACCATCGCGATCGTGGTGACCCGCGCGAAGTCCTCGCGGAAGTCGTACGGCAGCTTCGGGTAGGCGCTGGTCGCGAGCGCGTGGTGGATCGCGCCCACCAGCAGCGTGTGGCCGTCGGGCTTCGCGTGCGCGACCTGGTCCGCGCCGAGCGTGGCGCCCGCGCCCGGGCGCTTCCCGATCAGCACCGGCTGCCCGAGCGCCTCGGCGAGCCGCTCGCCGAGCGCGCGGGCGAGCACGTCGGTCGTGCCGCCGGGCGGGCACGGCACGACGAGCGAGACTGGCCGGCTCGGCCATGCCTGGGCGCGCACGCCGGGCGCGCCGCCCGCGAGCAGCGTCGCCGCCGCGAGGCCTCGGAGCGCCCGTCGGCGCGCGAGTCGGGAATCGGTCGTCATCGTCTCCTGCTTCAGGCCGCGGCGCGCGCGGCGCCGTCGCGCAGCAGCGCGCAGACCGCGGCGGTCACCTGCGCGGTGGTCGCGCGACCGCCGAGGTCGCGCGTGTGCAGCGAGGGGTCCGCGGTCACGCGCTCGATCGCGGCCATCAGCCGCGCGGCCGCAGCGGCCTCGCCCAGGTGCTCGAGCATCATCACCACCGACCAGAACGTGCCGATCGGGTTGGCGAGCCCCTGGCCCATGATGTCGAACGCCGAGCCGTGGATCGGCTCGAACATCGACGGGTAGCGCCGCTCGGGATCGACGTTGCCGGTCGGCGCGATGCCGAGGCTGCCGGCGAGCGCGGCCGCGAGGTCGCTCAGGATGTCGGCGTGCAGGTTGGTCGCGACGACGGTGTCGATCGACGCAGGCCGGTTGACCATCCGCGCGGTCATCGCGTCGACCAGCTCGCGGTCCCAGCGGACGTCGGGGAACTCGTGCGCGATCTCGGCGGCGATCTGGTCCCACATCACCATCGCGTGGCGCTGCGCGTTGCTCTTGGTGACGACCGTCAGCAGCTTTCGGGGCCGCGACCGCGCCAGCGAGAACGCGAAGCGCATGATCCGC
>JADCHE010000197.1 GCA_020248665.1 Burkholderiales bacterium
CCGCGTGTTCCAGCCGACGTGGTCGACGTGCAGGTGCGTGCACAGCACGACGTCGACCGCCTCGGGCTCGACGCCGGCCGCCCGCAGCCGCGCGAGGTAGTCGGTCTCGAGCATGTGGAAGCGCGGGAACGCCGGCCGTGCCTTGTGGTTGCCGGTGCAGGTATCGATCAGCACCAGGTGGCGCGGGGTGCGGACCACCCAGGTGTGCACGCTCGAGATCAGCCTGGCCGAGACCGGATCGTAGAAGTCCGGCAGCAGCCAGTCGCGGTGCGCGCGCAGCATCTCCGGATCCCAGTCGGGGAACAGGAACGCGGGGTCGAAGCCCGGGCCCAGCGACTCCTCGACGCGCGAGACCTCGATCTCGCCCACCCGCAGCCGCGTCACGACGGCACCCGCGCCAGGTCGACCCGCGACGCGGCCCGGATCGCGTCGTCGACGATCTCGTCGATGATCGCCTCGACGGGCTTGATCTCCCGCGCGAACACGCCCGAAGGTCCCATGTCGATCATCCCCGTGGACCAGTCGCCCGTCTCGTAGGCCCGCCTCGCGAGGCGTCCGGAGACGTGGCCCGCGTACCGATCGAAGTCGTCGATCCCTTCGGCCTCCAGCGCCTCGACGTCGCGCGACGTGTCGTTGTCGAGCACGCGATGATGGTTACGGAACCGCTTCATCACCACCCGGTTCGCGGTCTCGTCGATGCCCACGACATGCTCCTTGTAGCGGCGATGCGCCCAGATCTCCTCGGCGACGACCATCCGCGAGCCGACGAGGATCGCATCGGCGCCCATCGCGATCGCGCCGACGAGGTGGCGACCGGTGGACATGCCGCCGCCGAGCGCGAACGGCTTCGTGACCACTTCGGCCGCCAGCGCCGACTGGATGACCTGCGGGACCATCCGGGTGCCGGGATGCCCGCCGGCCTCCGCGGCGATCACGGTGATCGCGTCCACCTCGAGCTTCTGCGCACTGAGCGCATGCCGCACGGTGGGCACCTTGTGGATCACGACGCACCCCGCGTCCTTCAAGCGGCCGAGCCACGGCTGCGGACTGTCGCCCGAGGTCTCGACGAATCGCACCTTCTCCTCGACGATGACGTCGACGTAGGCGGCCAGCCGCTCGTTGGCACCGGCCCGACGGGAGATGGCCACGCTCGCGCCGAACGGCGATCCTCCGGTCAGCTCGGCGCACCGGCGCAGTTCCCGTCGGAACGCCTGCGCATCGTCGGGGAACGACAGCGCGGTGACGAATCCCATGGCGCCGGCGTTCACCGCGGCGGCGACGTAGCGGGCGTCCGCGAGCCATTGCAGGCCGCCGCACAGGATCGGGTGGCGGATGCCGAAGAGCTCGGTGATGCGGGTTCGGAAGACGGGGGGACGCATGGGTGTCCTGCGTGAGGGTCAGACGGTCATCAGCGTGACGACGGCGACCGCCGCGTCCGTGCCGATCTGGCCGCCGTTGTTCTCCGCCATCGCGACGCGGGCGTTCGGTCGCTGGCGCGCGCCGGCGCGACCGCGAAGCTGCTGCACGCACTCGACGACCTGGGCCACGCCGGTCGCCCCGATCGGATGGCCGCGACTGAGCAGCCCGCCGCTGGGATTGACGCTGACCCGTCCGCCGAGGTCGGTGGCGCCGCTTCGCAGCAATTCGGCCGCGCCGCCCGGCTCGCACAGCCGCAGGTTCTCGTAGTGGATCATCTCGGCAGGCGCCGACGCATCGTGAAGCTCGACGACATGCAGGTCCCGAGGCCCGAGTCCCGCCTGCCGATAGGCAGCCTCGACCGCCCGCACCGCGCACGGCGCGGCCCCGTCCTGCGGTATCGCCGTCACGACGCAGCTCGCGCGGATCCATGCCGGCGTCGCGCCCAGCTCCCGCGCCTTCCTCGCCGAGCAGACGACGACCGCCGCGGCGCCGTCGCCGATTCCGGAGCACATGAACAGCGTCAGCGGATCGGCCACCATCCGACTCGCGAGCACCGCTTCGATCGTCGTCTCCTCCCGGAACTGCGCGATCGGGTTCAACGACGCGGCGCGCCGGCTCTTGACGACGACCCGTCCGAAGTCCTCCCGCGTCACGCCGGCGCCGCGCATCCAGGCGCGCGTCTTGGCCGCGTAGATGTCCATGAAGATGGACCCGCCGCCTTGCCCGACTGCGGCAGGCCTCGGCTCCTCGAGGTCCACGCCACGCGCGAACGCGTCGAACGAGACGCGCTTGTCCTCGTGCGACAGGCGCTCGGCGCCGACCACCAGCGCGCAGTCGGACTGGCCGGCGAGGACCGACAGCCACGCGAGGTGCAGCGCCGAGCTGCCCGACGCGCAGGCGTTCTCCACGTTGAACATCGGCACCCCGGCGAGTCCCGTGTGCCGCAGCGACGCCTCGCTCCGGATCATCTCCTGTCCGGTGACGACGCCCGCGGCGGCGTTCCCGAAGTAGACGCGGTCGACGTCCGAGGGCGTCGCGTTCGCATCGGTGAGCGCGGCGGCGACCGCCTCCTCGGAGAGCGACCGCAGGCCGCGGTCGAGGAACTTGCCGAACCGCGTGATGCCCACCCCGGCGATGGCGACGTCGGTCATCGAGCCCTCTCCTTCAGATGACGCGCGACGCCCCGGCCCAGAACCGGTCGCGGATCACGCGCTTAAGCACCTTGCCCACCGGGCTGCGTGGCAGCTCGGGCCAGAACTCCACCGTCTTCGGCGACTTGACGCTGCCGAGCTGCGCCTTGCACAGCGCGATCAGCTCGTCCGCCGTCGCCGACGCACCGGGCTTGAGCAGGACGACGGCCTTGACCGCCTCGCCCCAGCGCGCGTCCGGCACGCCGACGACCGCGCAGTCCTGGACCGCGGGATGGCTCCAGATCACCTGCTCGACCTCGCCCGGATAGACGTTGAAGCCGCCGCTGATGATCAGGTCGCGCTTGCGGTCGACCACGTAGTACAGGCCGTCCGCGTCGCGATACCCGAGATCGCTGGTGTGGTGCCAGCCGTGGGCGCTGCACGCGGCGGTGGCGTCGGGCTGGTCGAGGTAACCGAGCATCACCTGCCCCGAGCGGGCGACGATCTCCCCCCGCTCGCCGTCGGGCAGGAGCCGGCCGGTGTCGTCCATGATCGCGAGCGCGGTGCCCGGCAGCGGCGCACCGCAGGACAGCAGGCGATGCGCGAGCGCGGGATCGGCCACCGCGCCGGCGATCGCCGCGGGCGACAGGAAGGCCGCCATCGGACATTCGCTCTGGCCATAGAGCTGACCGAGCGCGGGGCCGAAGACCTCGACCGCCTCGCGCAGCTTCTCGGCGGAGACCGGGGCGGTGCCGACCAGCAGGTACCGCAGCGCCGGGTAGGCGTGGCGACGCGCGTCGGGATGCGCGAGCAGGTCGTACAGCAGCGTCGGCGGCATCACCGTCGTCGTGATGCGCGACTCGGCGAGCGTCCGGAGCAGCTCCGCCGGATCGGCCCGACGCCGGAAGTGGACCTGGCCGCCGCGCGCGAGGACGTGGAACGCGACGAGCCCGGCCGCGTGCGTCATCGGTGCGACCAGCAGGTAGCGCGGCTCGACGTCGTACGGCAGCACTTCCAGGAAGGCACGGGTGTTCACGACGGCCTGCCGGTGCGCGTGCAGCACGCCCTTCGGCGATCCGGTCGTGCCGCCGGTCACCGTGATCCGGTAGATCCGCAGCGGATCGGCCTCGAGGGCGGGGGGCGTCGTGTCGGGCTCGCCTTCGCACCAGTCGTCAAGCGACGGCGACGCACCGCCTGCACCGTCGACGCACACCAGCGTCGCCAGGGTCGGGACCTCCGCCTGCAGCCTGCGGGCCTCCGCCGCGAGCGCACCGTGGAAGAACAGCACCTGCGCGCCGCCCATCCTCAGGTGGGCCGCGTTGTCGTGGGTCGCGCTCCGGGCGTTGAGCGCGATCGAGAGGACCTCGGCGCGAAACACGCCGAGGATCGCGACGAAGCCCCGGGCATCGTTCGGACTCAGCGTGGCCGCGCAGGTCACGCCGCGTCGCCGCAGTGCGTGCGCGACCCGGTTCGAACGCGCGAGCACCTCGCGGTAGGACCATCCGATCCCCTCGTCGACGAGGCACGTCGCCTCCGGATCGAGCGCGGCGCCCAGGTCGAGGAAGTCGATCTGTCGGCCCGGTTCCCGCATGGTCATCCCCTCTTCCCCGACGGATGCGTGCGCGTCGAGGTCGCGGGACTCGCGATCGACAGCTTCAGCGCGGACAGCCGGCGAAGGACGTCGAGCGTCGCCGGCGGAGCGCGCTCCTCGCGCAGCGCGGTGCACAGCTCCGCGTTCAGCGCGCGTGCGACGTCCGCCGCGGCGCCTGTGGGGCGGGCCCGACCGAGCAGGCCGGCCAGCAGCGCGCACTCCTCGTCGAGCGCCGCCGCCCCGAGGCGCAGCTCGCGTTCGAGGATCGACAGGCCGTTCGCCGCGACGCGCAGCCGGAACGCGAGACGCGGATCGTTCACCGCAGGGAGCAGCTCGTCCCGGAGGAACACGGCGACGGCCGCCGCGAGCTCGGGTGCGTCAGGCCGGTCCTGCATCGTCGCCTCCCTGGGTCAGCGCCAGGATCTCGTGCTCGACTTCGCTCGCGAGCCGCCCGAGCACGGCGAGCTCGACGTCGGGCTCGCCGCCCTCCAGATGGCGACGCGCCTGCGTCAGGCAACTGATCGCCCAGCGCACGTTGCCGGCGACTTCCCACCACGCGAGGTGCCGGGCCGTGAACGACCGTCCGCTCGCGCGGTTGTAGCGCTCGAGATAGGCCTCCGCGTGCCCGACCCCGCCGCAGCGCAGCGCGTCGCGTCCGAAGCGCCAGGCGCGGACCAGCGGCCACGCGAGGTCCTCGAGGGGGTGGCCGAGGTGGGCGAACTCCCAGTCGATCACCGCCCGAAGACCGTCCCGATCCACCAGCAGGTTGCCGATGCGGAAATCTCCGTGGACCAGCACCCGGGGCGCATCGGGCGTCGTGCCGGCGTCCGCTCGACGACGCCGCAGCCACGAGAGGCCCGCCTCGATCGCCGGGTGGGGTTCCCTCGCCGCATCGAGGGCCTGCTCGAGTCGCGACACGACGCGGACCGAAGCGTCCGACACAGCCTTGTCGGCGCCGAGCGGGAGCGCATCGACTTCGATCCGATGGATCGCCGCGAGCGCGTCGGCCATCTGCAGCGGCAGGCGCTCGCGCGCCACGGCCAGCGTGTCGAGCCGCACGATGCGGCGTCCGAGCCCTTCGGCATCGATGCGCTCGGCGACGAACGCGTCGCGACCGTCCACGTCGACCACGTTGCCCATCGGCCGCGGCACCGGCACGCCGGCGGCGTGCGCCGCGAGGATCACGGCGTGCTCCTGCGCGATCGGCAGCGTGTGGGCGTGCAGGCCGGTCGCGCCGGCGCGCCGGACGAAGAGCGGCCGGAGCCGCCCGGCGTCGATCACGTCGACCGCCCACGCCTGCTTGGACGCCCCGCCGCCGACCCGCCGCACGTCGACGACGTCGACGGTCCGGCCGAGCGCACGCCGGACGGCGACCGGCAGCAGCGCGTCCAATCCGGCCGTCGCGGCCGGCGCGGTCGCCCCGACGTCGGTCATCGCGGGCGGCCCTCCGCGTGCGGGCCGGGACGGCATCGTCGGTCCAAGGATCGTGAAGGTTCCAAGCCGCCCCCGGTGTCGCCGGTTCCGGCCGTCGAACCGACCGGAGCGCATCGCGTTGCAGTGTTTTCGACTCTAGAGTAACATTTGTCGACCGTCAAGTAGAGGCCGCGATGCACGACCCGTCCGATTCGATGCGCGTGGCCCTCCCGTCCGCACCGGGCGGCCCCGAGACGCTCGGCATCGCGCGCCGTCCGATACCCGAACCGGGTCCGGGCGAGGTGCTGGTGCGGATCCGGGCCGCAGGCGTCAACCGGGCCGACTGCCTGCAGCGCGCCGGGCGCTATCCGGTGCCCGCAGGGGCGAGCGACGTTCTCGGCCTCGAATGCGCCGGGGAGATCGTCGCCACCGGGCCCGGCGCGACGCACTGGCGACCCGGCGACGCGGTCTGCGCACTGCTCGTCGGCGGAGGCTATGCGGAGTTCGTCGCCGTGCCCCAGGCGCAATGCCTGCCGGTGCCGACCGGCCTGTCCTGGGAGGAGGCCGCCGCGCTGATGGAGACCTGCTGCACGGTCTGGTCGAACCTGCACCTGCGCGCGGCACTGCAACCCGGCGAGACCCTGCTGGTGCACGGCACCGACAGCAGCAGGCGGCGGCTCGAGTTCGAGATCCAGACCTCCTGCCCCACGACGTGGAGGCCGTTCGCGCCCGGGACCATCCGCTGCGGCAGTGCCGACTCGAGGTCGGGGTGCGCGAGCCAGGTGCGCGCGGCACCGGTCCTCGCGTCGATCACCCAGATGCGGCCCGCGAGCGAGTCGGCCACGAGGAAGCGCCCGGCACCGATCCACGCGATCCCGTTCAGGAATCGCGCTTCGGGCACCGCCGCGACCTGAACGGGCTCGCCCTGCGGAGGCAGCCGCCACAGCTGCTGGGACTCCGGCATCGCAGCGCCCTCGCGGAAGCTCCGGCCGTGGACGACGACGTAGACCGATCCGTCCACGTCGGGCGCAAGGCTCACCGGATGACCCGGCAACCGGGCGACGACCGAGAGGCCGGTGTCGGGCCGCCAGCGCAGCACCTCGCGCGCGAGGTAGCTCGTGATCAGCACGGAGCCATCGCGCTGGACGAGCATGTTCTCGAGGAAGGTGCCCGCAGGAAGCGTGGCGAGTGTGGTCGCCGCAGCGAGCTGTCGCGGCAACGTGGCGAACGGATCGGCCGCCGGCGCCTGCGCCTTCGCGGGTGCGATCGCGCTCGCCGTCAGCCAGGCGCCCGCCACCACCGCGCCGACGCGACCCGCGAGGCGAGCGAACGCGTGCGGACGGGTCATGATGCGGCTCCCCGGAACGACGGCAACGACCCGTGCCGCGCACGGACCTCGCGCTCGATCGGATGCTCGACCAGCGGCGTGACGACGATCCGCGCCCACGGGAACTTCGGGAGCGCGCGCAACGCGTCGTGCAGCGACTCCAGCGATTCGGCTTCCCAGAGGCTCGCGTTGCCATCCTCGCCGATCGTCCGGAAGACGCGCCGAAGCAGGCCCTGCTCCATGTAGCGGATGCCGAGCTCGAGCTCCCGCGCTCGCAGCTCGGCGGTCTTCTCGGGCGGCCAGTCCCCCGGGAGCTGGGTCGCCATGCGGATCAGGAACATCATGCTGGACCTCCTCGTCGTCGCGGTCCGGTTCGACGCGTCCGTCAGTCGAGCGTGATGCGGCGCTCCTGGATGGTCCTGGCCCAGCGCTCCTGCTCGAGTC
>JADCHE010000198.1 GCA_020248665.1 Burkholderiales bacterium
CGCCGCGGCCGCCGCGGCGCTGACGCTCGCGGGCTGCGGGGGCGGCTCCGACGGTCCCCCGGGCGCGGCGCCCGCCGACGCGACGGCCGAAGTCGAGTGGGTCCGCTCGGTGATGACCGACGCCTACCTCTACGCCGACCGGATGCCCAAGGCCGACCTGTCGCAGGCTGCCGGCGCTGCGCAGGCGCTCGAGGCGCTGCGGGTGAACCCTCCGGACCGCTTCAGCTACGTCGAGCGCCGGGACCGCTACGAGACCTTCTTCGACGAGGGCCGTACGGTCGGGCTCGGCGTGTCGCTGCGGATCGAGGCGGGGCGAATGATGCTGCGGGTCGTGCAGCCCGACTCGCCGGCGGGGCGCGCGGGGCTGCGCCGTGGCGATCGCGTCGTGTCGATCGACGGCGTCGACACGGCCACGCTCGTCGCGGCGGGCACGGTCTCGGCCGCGCTCGGCCCGTCGCAGCCCGGGTTCGTCGTCCTGATGGGCGTCGAGCGTGACGGCGCCCGGCGCGAGGTCGCGATCGAGAAGGCCGAGTACGCGGTCGCGCCGGTGCTCGCGACGCGCGTCATCGACCGGCCCGCAGGCAAGGTCGGCTACGTCGCGCTCCACACCTTCACCGAACCCGCGCGCGCCGCGTGGGCCGAGGCGATCGCGACGGTACGCGCCGCCGGCGCGCGCCGCCTGGTCGTCGACCTGCGCGACAACGGTGGCGGGCGGCTCTACGTCGCAGCCGAGATCGCCGGCTCGCTCGCCCCGACGGCGGCGGTCGGCCAGCCGTTCACCGTGCTGCGCCACAACGCCCGCCGCGCCGCCGACGACCTGACGATCCCGGTGCCTGCGCACCCGGCGACCGGCGCGTTCGACCGCGTCGCCTGGCTGGTCTCCGATGCGTCGTGCTCAGCCTCGGAGTCGCTGATCGCGGGGCTGCAGCCCTACCGCGACGACCCGGTGATCGGCACCGCGACCTGCGGCAAGCCGGTCGGCTCCGAGCCGCGCACGCGCGGCGACGTGGTGCTGAGCGCGGTGACCTTCGCGAGCCGCAACCGCGACGGGCTCACCGACTGGTTCGACGGGCTGCCGCCCACCTGCGCGGTGGCGGACGAGCCGTTCGTCGCGTTCGGCGACGAGGCGGACCCGCGGCTCGCCGAGGCGCTGGCGAGGCTGGAGACCGGCGCCTGCCGCAGCGCGAACAAGGCGCTGCCCCGCGGCGGACATGCGACGCCCGCGGCCGGCGGCCTGGCCGGCGAGACCGGCCTGCACTGAGCCGTGCAGGCGCGCGGCGGCGCGGCGTTCAGCCCTCGGCGGGCGCGCTCGCCCAGAGCGCCGTCCCCCTGGCGTCCTTGGCGATCCCGGCGAGCGCCGTCTCGTGCGCCGCACGCTCGCGCTCGCTCGCGGCGATCACGCGCAGCCCGCGGGGCGGCCAGTCGGCGGCGAGCGCCGCGCCCTGCATCGACGGGTCGGCGTCGAGCGCGATCTCGAAGCTGTCCTGCCCGCGGGTCATCGCGAGGTAGACCTCGGCGAGCAGTTCGGCGTCGAGCAGCGCGCCGTGCAGCGTGCGGTGCGCGTTCGAGACGCCATAGCGGTCGCAGAGCGCGTCGAGCGAGTTGCGCTTGCCCGGGTGCAGCTCGCGCGCCATCAGCAGCGTGTCGACCACGCCCGCGCAGCGCTCGCGGAAGCGCCCGTAACCGACGCGCACGAGCTCGGCGTCGAGGAACGACAGGTCGAATGCGGCGTTGTGGATCAGCACCTCGGCGCCGTCGACGAACGCGATCACGCGCTCGGCGACCTCGGCGAAGCGCGGCTTGTCGCGCAGGTCGTCCCAGGTCATGCCGTGGACCTCGGTGGCGGCCTCGTCGATCTCGCGCTCGGGGTTCAGGTACAGGTGCAGCGTGCGTCCGGTCAGGCGCCGGTTCTGGATCTCCAGGCAGCCGATCTCGATGATGCGGTGGCCCTGGTCGGCGGCGAGGCCGGTGGTCTCGGTGTCGAGGACGATCTGTCTCATCAGGATCCGGCGGCGGGCGACGGCCGCTCGGCGGGCGTGGCCGCCTGCGTCGGCGCTGCGGCCGGCGCTGGCGCCTCGGCGGGTTCGCCGCCGCCCTCGGACTCGAGCTGGGCCGCGGCGGCCTTCGTACCGCCGAAGGTCTTGCCCTTCGTGAGCAGCGTGTAGAAGGTGGGCACGACGAAGAGCGTCAGCACGGTGCCGAGCGTCATGCCCCCGACGATCACCATGCCGATCTGGATGCGGCTCTCGGCGCCGGCCCCCGTGGCGAGCGCGAGCGGTACGGCCCCCAGCACCATCGCCCCGGTCGTCATCAGGATCGGCCGCAGCCGCAGCGACGCCGCCTCGACGACCGCCTCGCGCATCGCGCGGCCCTCCTCGCGGAGCTGGTTCGCGAACTCGACGATCAGGATGCCGTGCTTGGTGATCAGGCCCACCAGCGTGATCAGGCCGATCTGGCTGTAGACGTTCAGCGTCCCCCCGGTCCACTGCAGCAGCGCGAGCGCGCCGGTCATCGCGAGCGGCACGGTGAGCATGATGACGAGCGGGTCGACGAAGCTCTCGAACTGCGCGGCGAGCACCAGGTAGATGAAGCCGAGCGCGAGCGCGAAGGTGAAGAGCAGCTCGTTAGAGGCCTGCTTGAACTCGCGGGTCTGGCCGTTGTAGTCGACCGCGTAGCCGCTCGGCAGGTGCTTGCGCGCGGCCGACTCGAGGAAGTCGACCGCCTCGCCGAGCGAGGTGCCCGGCGCGAGGTTCGCGGTGATCGTCACCGCGCGGCGCTGCGCGAAGTGGTTCAGCTCGCGCGGGCTGACCGTCTCCTTCCATGCGACCAGGCTGGAGAGCGGCACCATCGCGTCGCCGCGCCCGCGCACGAAGATCGCGGCGATGTCCTGCGGCGAGGCGCGCGCGGCCGCGTCGAGCTGCACGACCACGTCGTACTGCTCGCCGTTTCGCTTGAAGCGCGTGACCTGGCGCCCGCCCAGCATCGTCTCGACCGCGCGCCCGATCGCGTCGACCGGCACGCCGGCGTCGGCGGCGCGCTCGCGGTCGATCGTCAGCCGCACCTCGGGCTTGTTCAGCCGCAGGTCGCTGTCGACGCCCTGCAGGCCGGGCCACTGCTGCAGTTCGCGCATCAGCGGGGCCATCGTGCGCTGCAGCCTGTCGTACGGATCCGAGGTCAGCACGACAAAGTTGATCGGGCGCTCGCGCGGCGACTGTCCGAGCGAGGGCGGCGCGACCGCGAACGCGAGCACGCCGGGGATCGCGAGCAGCTTCGGCTGGAGCTCCTTGATGACGTCCTGGACGCTGCGCTCGCGAACGTCCCAGTCGGTCATCCGCCAGAACGCGATGCCCTGCGCGACCGTCGGGTTACCGGCGACGACGAACGCGCGGTCGATCTCGGGAATGCCGCGCGCGATCGCCTCGATCTGCCGGCCGTTCTTCTCCGTGTAGCCGATCGAGGCGCCGTCCGGGCCGTTGATGATGGTCACGATCGTGCCGCGGTCCTCGACCGGCGAGAGCTCGCGCTTCATCGTGAGGAACAGCGAATAGCAGCCGTAGGCCACCGCGACGTAGAGCAGCAGCACGATCCAGCGCTGCGCGAGCGTGAAGCGGAGCACGCCGGCGTAGGCGCGGGTCATCCCGTCGAGCGTCGCCTCGATCGCGCGGCCGACGAAGGTGCGCTTGCCGTGGGGCTTCAGCAGCCGGCTGCACATCATCGGCGAGAGCGTCAGCGCGACGAAGCCCGACACCAGCACGGCGCCGGCGAGCGTCAGCGCGAACTCGGCGAACAGCTTGCCGATCCGCCCCGGCGTGAATGCGACCGGTGCGTAGACGGCAGCGAGCGTCAGCGTCATCGCGATCACCGCGAAGCCGACTTCCCGCGTCCCCTTGAAGGCCGCCGCCATCGGCGACATGCCGTTCTCGATGTGGCGGTAGATGTTCTCGAGCACGACGATCGCGTCGTCGACGACCAGGCCGATCGCCAGCACCAGGGCGAGGAGCGTCAGCGTGTTGATCGAGAAGCCGGCGACGTACAGCACCGCGAAGGTGGTGATCAGGCACACCGGGATCGTCACCAGCGGGATCACGCTGGCCCGTACCGAGTGCAGGAACACGAAGATCACCAGCGCGACCAGCACGACCGCTTCGGCGATGGTCTTGTAGACCGACTTGATCGCGCGGTCGATGAAGACGGTGTTGTCGTTCGCGATCCGCACCTCCAGACCGGGCGGCAGGTCACGCTGGATCGTCGGCAACTCGGCGCGCAGCGCGTCCGCCAGCGTGAGCGGATTGGCCGTCGCCTGCTTGATCACGCCCACCGAGATCGCGTTGCGGCCGTTGAGCCGCACGATCGTGCGCTCCTGGCGCGGCGCGATGCCGACCTTCGCGACGTCGCGGATCTTCACCGGGAAGCCGTTGACCGTCCTGACGACGACCTCCTCGAAGTCCTGCGCGCGCTGCAGGTCGGTCTGCGAGACGACGGTGAACTCGCGCTGGGCGCTCTCGATGCGACCCGACGGGATCTCGACGTTCTGGCGGCGCAGCGCGTCCTCGACGTCCTGCGGCGTCAGTCGGTAGGCCGCGAGCCGGTCGGGATCGAGCCAAACGCGCATCGAGTACGCACGCTCGCCGAAGATCCGCACGTCGGCCGCACCGGGCAGCGTCTGGATCCGCGGCTTGACGTTGCGATTCACGTAGTCCGACACGTCCAGCGGGTCCATCGTGTCGCTGATGAACGCGAGCCAGATGATCGGGTTCGCATCGGCCTCGACCTTCGCGATCACCGGCTCGTCGGCGTCCTGCGGCAGCCGCTGGCGCACGCGCGCGACGCGGTCGCGCACGTCGGCCGCGGCCGAGTCGGCGTCGCGCTCGAGGCGGAAGCGCACGGTGATCTGGCTCTGCTCGGGCCGCGAGATCGAGGTCAGCACGTCGACGCCCTCGATGCCGGCGATCGAGTCCTCGAGCGGCTTGGTCACCTGCGACTCGATGATCTCGGCCGACGCCCCGAGATAGCGGGTCTCGACGTTGACCACCGGCAGGTCGATCTTCGGGTACTCGCGCACGGACAGCCGCTGGTAGCTGACCACGCCCAGCAGCATCAGGACCAGCGACAGCACCGTCGCGAAGACCGGGCGCTTGATGCAGATGTCTGACAGGACCATGCCGGGCTCCGCGCGGCGCGCTACTTGGCCGGGGCCGGGACGGTCACGGCGAC
>JADCHE010000199.1 GCA_020248665.1 Burkholderiales bacterium
CGCCGGCCGACGGCCCGCCGGGCACGCCGCCGGTCGCCGACGCGGTCTGGCTCGGCCGGCTCGTCGACCTGCTCGAGACCGTGGCCGGCCGCCCGGCGTATCTGGCGCTGCTCGCGCAGTACCCGGCCGCGTTGCGCCGCGTGCTGTCGATGATCGGGCAGGCGAAGTGGGCGGCCGACTACCTGACGCGCCACCCGGTCGTGCTCGACGAGCTGCTCGACGGTCAGATCCTCCAGCCGTCCGACCACGCCGCCTGGGAGCGCGACCTGCGCGCCGCGCTCGCCGCGACCACCACGCGCGGCGGCGAGCCCGACGTCGAGCGGCAGATGGACATGCTGCGCGAGGCGCACCACGCGCAGGTATTCCGGCTGCTCGCGCAGGACCTCGCCGGCACGCTGACCGTAGAGCGGCTGTCGGACCACCTGAGCGAGCTCGCCGACCGCGTGCTCGCGATCGTGCTCGAGCGCGCATGGGCGCAGGTGCGCGGTGCGCACCGCGAGGTGCCGCGCTTCGCGATCGTCGCGTACGGCAAGCTCGGGGGCAAGGAGCTCGGCTACGCGTCCGACCTCGACCTGGTGTTCGTCCACGATGACGACGACGAGCGGGCGCCGGCCGCCTACGCGCAGCTCGCACAGCGGATGTCGGCGTGGCTGCAGACGCGCACCGCCGCCGGGCTGCTCTTCGAGATCGACCTGCGGCTGCGCCCGAACGGCGACGCAGGCCTGCCGGTCGTGAGCCTGCGCGCCTTCGAGTCCTACCAGCGCGAGTCGGCCTGGGTGTGGGAGCACCAGGCGCTGACGCGCGCGCGCTTCGCCGCCGGCGACGCCGCGATCGGCGCGAAGTTCGAGGCGCTGCGCCGCGACGTGCTGCGCCAGCCGCGCGATGCGGTCGCGCTCGCCGCCGAGGTCCGCGCGATGCGCAGGAAGATGACCGAGGGCCACCCGAACCGCTCCGCCCAGTTCGACGTCAAGCACGACGCGGGCGGCATGGTCGACATCGAGTTCCTGGTGCAGTACATGGTGCTCGCGCACTCGGCCGCGCACCCCGAGCTGCTCGACGACGCGGGCAACATCGCGCTGCTCGACCGCGCCGCGAAGGCCGGGCTGATCGACCCGACCGCGGCGGCCGAGTGCGCGCAGGCCTACCGCGACCTGCGCCGGCTGCAGCACGTGCTGCGGCTCAACGATGCCCGCTACGCGCGTGTCGAGCCGGAGACGGTCGCGGCGCAGCGCGCGGCGGTGCGTGGGCTGTGGAAGGCGGTGCTCGGGGAGTAGGCGGTGGCGCTCGTTCGAGCGCACGCCGCGCTCACTCGAGCGCGGTGCCCTCGTCGAACCCGAGCATCAGGTTCATGCACTGCACCGCGGCCCCGGACGCGCCCTTGCCGAGGTTGTCGAGCCGCGAGACCACCAGCACGCGCTCGTCGTTGCCGAAGACGAACACGTCGTTGCGGTTGGTATCGTTCGCGGCCAGCGCGTCGAAGAAGCCGCCGTCGGTGTTCGACTCGGCGTCGAGCGGCATCACGCGCACGAAGCGCTCGCCGCGGTAGTGCTCGACGAGCGCCTCGTGGATGCGCGCGCGCGTGGTGCCGGGCGCGCACAGCCGCAGGTGCAGCGGCACCGACACCGCCATGCCCTTGTAGAAGTTGTCGACGATCGGCACGAACACCGGCGCGTGCGCGAGGCCGGTGTAGGCGCGCATCTCGGGCAGGTGCTTGTGCACGAGGCCGAGCGCGTACATCCGCGCGGCGTCGAGCGCGCGCGAGTCCCGGGCGGCCTCGTAGTCGGCGATCATGTTCTTGCCGCCGCCCGAGTAGCCGGTGAGCGAGTGGCAGGCGACCGGATAGTCGCAGGGCACGAGGCCGCAGGCGACGAGCGGCGCGAGCGCGAGGATGAAGCCCGCCGCGTGGCAGCCGGTGACCGCGACGCACCGCGCGCCGCGGATCGCGCGGCGCTGCTCTGGCGAGAGCTCGGGCAGGCCGTAGGTCCAGCCGTCGGCGACGCGGTGTGCGGTGCTCGCGTCGATCATCCGCGTGCGGGTGTTCGACGGATCGACCAGCGCGACCGCCTCGCGCGCAGCCGTGTCGGGCAGGCACAGGAACACCGCGTCGGCCTCGTTGATCAGCTCGCGGCGACGCTCGGCGTCCTTGCGGCGCTCGGGCTCGATCTCGAGCAGGCGCACGCCGCCGTGAGCGACGAGCCGCTCGCGGATCTGCAGACCGGTGGTGCCTTCCTGGCCGTCGACGAACACGGTGCTCATGGGATCTCCGGGAATGCGGGCGCGCCGCAGCCGCCATGATGCCACCGGCGCGCCGCGCCCCGGCACGCGCGGCGGACGCCCGTCAGCCGGCGACGCCGAGCGCGCCGAGCAGCGCGCCCGCGCCGATCAGCCACAGCATGTTGATCCGCGTGCGCGCGACGACGAGCGCCGACACCGCGGTCAGCGCCCACAGGGCAGGCTCGGCGTGGTTCGCGCCCGAGGCGACGACCCATCCGGCCGAGGCGGTCAGCCCGATCGCGATCGGCGACAGACCGAGCCGGATCGCCGCGACCAGCGGCGCGTCCTCGCGGGCGGTCTTCCACCGCCACGCCGCGTACGTCGCCAGGCTCGAGGGCACGATCGACCCGACGGTCGACGCGAGGGCGCCGGCCGCGCCGCCCGCCTGCCAGCCGAGCAGCGTGACGAAGAGGATGTTCGGACCGGGGGCGGCCTGCGCGATCGCGATCGCGTCGTTGAACTGCAGCCCGGTCATCCAGCCACGCTCGTCGACGAGGTGGCGGTGCATCTCCGGCGAGGTCGCGAGCGCGCCGCCGATCGCGAGCAGCGACAGCGACGCGAAGTGCAGCAGCAGGTCGAGCAGGTCGGCGTCGCTCACGGTGCGCCCCCCGCTCCCCCCTGGCCGCGCGCCCGACGGCCGAGCGAGATCCACGCGGCCGCGACCGCGACCGGCGCGAGCGCCGCCACGACCCAGGCGAGCTTCAGGCGCAGCAGCGCGACGCCGACGAACGCCGCCGCGCCGAACGCGAGCCAGCCCCAGCGCGCGCGCTGGCCGGTGGCGAGGCGCAGCGCGGTGCCGAGGATCATGCCCCCCGCGACTGCGCCCATGCCGAGCAGCGCCCGGCGCACGACCGGGTCGTCGGCGACGCGGGTGTAGGCGATCGCGATCGTCAGCACGACCGCCGCCGGCGCGGCGAGCATGCCGGCGAGCGCGACCAGCGCGCCGCGCCAGCCGAACCAGCGGTCGCCGGCCATCAGCGCGAGGTTGCAGATGTTCGGCCCGGGCAGCAGCTGCCCGAAGGCGAGCAGCTCGACGAACTGCTCGCGCGTGAGCCAGCGCCGCTCCTCGACCAGCACGCGCTGCGCCCACGGCAGCACGCCGCCGAAGCCGCGCAGCGCGAGGCCGGTGAACACGAGGAACAGCTGCGTGAGCGAGTGCGGCCGCGGCGCGGCCGCGGCCCCGGCCCCGGGGTCCGCCGGCGCGAGCACGTCGCCCCCCGGTCCGGGCGCCCCCTCGCTCATCCGGGTCCGCCGAACGCGAGCAGCGTCGCGACGCCCGCGGCGAGCCCCGGGAACGGCGAGCGAGCGAGCCGCGCGACCACCACCGTCGCGACCGCCGCGGGCAGGCGCCCGTCCGCCCAGGCCGCGGCCCAGCCGCCGTCGGGTGCGAGCGCGACCGTGAACGCGTCGGGCACCGTCAGCGCGACCAGCGCGGCGAGCGGCGCGAAGCGCAGCGCGCGCTCGGCCGCGCCGCGCGGCTGCAGCCGCGCCGGCAGCACGGTGAACGCGTTGCGGGTCGCGAGCACGACGACGACCAGGCCGGCGGTCGCGGCCCACACGTAGCCGTCGGGCAGCGTCACCGTGCCGGCTCCGCGGTGCGCGACGCCCACGGCAGCGCCACCGCCACGCCCGCGGCGATCGCGGCGAAGGTGCCGCCGCGCCACGGCCAGTCGACCCCGATCAGCGCCACCGCCGCCGCGGCCGCTCCCACGCCGACCGCGGCGCGGGTGGTCAGCATCGGCCCGATCAGCGCGATCACCGCAAGCGCGCCGACGAAGGCGATCCGCGGCGAGTCGGGGATGAGCCCGGCAAGCAGCACGCCGCCCAGGCTGCCGATCGACCAGCTGGCGTAGACGGTCGCATTGACCCCGAGGAAGCGCGCGGCGCGGCGCTCGAGGGGCTCGGCCGGGCGCGGCGCCGCCGCGTCGGCGCCGGGACGGGCGAGGTACGCCGCGAGGCCGGTGTCGGTGGTGAGCCAGCCGAGCAGCAGACGGCGTCCGAGGCGCAGCCCGCGGAACTCGGTGGCGACCACCGCGCTGAACACCACGAAGCGCAGGTTGGCGAGCAGCGCCGTCGCCCAGATCGCGGGCAGCGACGCGCCCGCCGCCAGCAGCGGCAGCGCCGCGAGCTGGGCGGTGCCGGAGTAGACGAGCACCACCATGCCGATCGCGGCGAACGTGCCCATGCCCGCCTTGACCATCGCGACGCCGGTGACGATGCCCCAGCAGAACGTGCCGATCGCGGTCGTGCCGATCGACCGCGCGCCCTCTGCGAACGCCGCGCGCGCCGCGGCGCGGTCGGCGCCGGCGGCCTGATCAGGCCGCAACGCGCCCGACCCTCCAGCCGGCCGAGCGCGCCGCCCACAGCGTCGCGCCGAGCGCGACGAGCACGAACGGCACCGACAGCGCGTTGATCGTGTACCAGCCCTGAACGTGCAGCAGCGCGCCCGAGGAGAACGACGAGCTCACCATCGTCGCGAACACGCAGGCGTCGTTGAAGCCCTGCACGCGGTTCTTCTCGCTCGGCCGGTAGCAGGTGGTCAGCAGCGTGGTCGCCCCGGTGTACATGAAGTTCCAGCCGACGCCGAGCGCCGCCAGCGCGACGGTGAACTCCCACAGCCCGATGCCCGACAGCGCGATCACGGCCGACACGAGCATCAGCAGGCAGCCGGTCACGATCACCGGCACGATGCCGACGCGCCCGATCAGCGAGCCGGTGAAGAGGCCCGGCGCGAACATGCCGATCACGTGCCACTCGAGCACGAACGCGGCCGCCGCGTACGGATGGCTGCAGACCTGCATCGCGAGCGGGGTGGCGACCATCACCAGGTTCATCACGCCGTACGACAGCGCGGCCACCAGCACCGCGACCCAGGCGACCGGCTGCGCGAGGATCTCGCGCAGTCGCCGCGCCGGACCCGAGGCGGTGCCGGCCTTCGACTCGGGCAGCCGCAGCAGCTGCGCGAGCGCGAGCGACACGACCCCGAACAGCGACAGCGCGAGGTAGGAGCCGGCGAACATCGTCGGCAGCGCCTCGCGGGTGAGCTTCGAGACTTCGGGCCCGACGACCCCTCCGACGATCCCCGCGGCCAGCACCAGCGAGATCGCCCGGGCGCGGAAGTTCGGCCGCCACGCGTCGGCCGCGTCGGCCGCCGCGAAGCGCAGGCTCGCGCCGAACGCGTTGTAGACGCCGACCACGAAGGTCGCGGCCACCAGCAGCGGCAGGTTGCGCTCCGACACCGCGTAGCCCGCGAGCAGCGTCCCCGCGATCGCGAACAGCGAACCGACGGTGTAGCCCGCCCGCCGGCCGCGCAGCCGCATCAGCCGCGAGGCGGCCATGCTCGAGAGCGCGGCGCCGAGCACGTAGCCGGTGACCGGAAGGGTCGCGAAGGTCGGGTCCGAGGCGAGCATCGCGCCCGCCAGCCCGTTGATCGCGATCAGCGTGACGTTGTTGGTGAGGAGCAGCGCCTGCATCAGCGCGATCAGGCCCACCTGGAACCGCAGCGACTCGATCTTCAAAGGCCCTTCCCCCCGCGTCGGATTCTACCGGCGCCGGCCGGTCCGCCGCGCCGGCCCGTGCCGCTTTCCGCGCTAGAATCGCTGGCTGGGCACCCAGGACACGGACGGGAGAACGAGCTATGTCGATGGCCGATCGCGACGGGCACATCTGGTACGACGGCAAGCTGGTGGACTGGCGAGACGCCAAGATCCACGTGCTGACCCATACGCTGCACTACGGGATGGGCGTGTTCGAGGGCGTGCGCGCCTACAAGTCGACGCGCGGCACCGCGATCTTCCGGCTCAGGGAGCACACGCGGCGGCTGTTCAACTCGGCCAAGATCTTCCAGATGGAGCTGCCCTGGTCGTTCGACCAGGTGCTCGAAGCCCAGAAGGAGGTCGTCCGCGCCAACAGGCTCGAGTCGTGCTACCTGCGCCCGATCGCCTGGATCGGCGACAAGAAGCTCGGCGTCTCGCCCAAGGGCAACACCGTGCACCTCGCGATCGCCGCGTGGGAGTGGGGCGCATACCTCGGCGAGGAGGGCCTGTCGAAGGGCATCCGCGTCAAGACCTCGTCCTACACCCGGCACCACGTCAACGTATCGCTGGTCCGCGCGAAGGCGAGCGGGTACTACATCAACTCGATCCTCGCGAACAACGAGGTCACCGCGCACGGCTACGACGAGGCGCTGCTGCTCGACGTCGAGGGCTACGTGTCCGAGGGCGCCGGCGAGAACGTCTTCATCGTGCGCAACGGCACGATCTACACGCCCGACCTCGCCTCGTGCCTCGACGGCATCACCCGCGACTCGGTGATCACGATGGCCCGCGACCTCGGCATCCCCGTCGTCGAGAAGCGGATCACCCGCGACGAGATGTACTGCGCCGACGAGGCGTTCTTCAGCGGCACCGCCGCCGAGATCACACCGATCCGCGAGCTCGACGACCGCACGATCGGCGAGGGCCGCCGCGGCCCGGTCACCGAGAAGCTGCAGTCGCTGTTCTTCGACGTGGTCGGTGGCAAGGCGGACAAGTACTCCAGCTGGCTGTCGCCGGTCTGATCGACGGGAGGTCAGACATGTCCGACGCCACTCCGTCCGCCGCGGCCGCCGCGGTGGTCGAGCTGCAGGCCGGCGACCTGCCGGCCTTCTGCCCGAACCGCAAGATGGCCGTCTGGAACCAGCATCCGCGCGTGTTCCTCGACGTCGTCCACACCGGCAGCGCCCGCTGCCCGTACTGCGGCACCGAGTACCGGCTCGCGCCGGGCACGGTCGTCCGGGGGCACTGACCGCCTGCCCGCAGCGCGTGACGAATGTCACGCGCTCGCGGCGCGCCGGCGGCGAATTCGTCACGCGACTGTTTCCCGCGGTCGGCCAGAATCGGAAGCGCCCCACAGCGGGGCATGGCTCCCGTTCCCTGGCCCGATGCGGACACTGATCGTCGCTCCCGATACCCTCGCCGAAGCTGTGATGGCGCAGCCGCTGGCCGCGCTGCTGCGGCGGCTCGACCCGTCCGGCCGCATCGACGTGCTCGCGGACCCCTCGGTCGCACCGGTGTTCGAGGCGATGGCCGAGATCGAGCGGGTCTTCACGTCGCGGCACGCGTTGGGTCCGGTGCAGCCGTGGGGCAAGTTCCTGCTCGCGCGCCGCCTCGACCGCCACCGCCACGATCGGGTGTTCGTGCTGCCCGGCGGCAAGCGCGCCGCGCTGGTGCCGTGGCTCGCGCGGATCCCGATCCGGATCGGCCTGCACTGCGACACGCGCTGGGGGCTGATCAACCAGCCTCACTGCAGCGAGCACGCGTACGGCGCGGGCGCGCCCGGCGACGCGCCGACGCGCCCCGCGGTCGAACGCTTCGCGCACCTCGCCTTCGACGCGTCGCAGCCGCTGCCGGGGCACGTGTCGAACCCGGCGCTGGTGCGCGACGGGCAGCACGAAGCCGCGGCGCTCGCCCGCGCCGGCCTCGCGCCCGACGCGCGCGTGGTCGCGCTGTGCGTCGGCAGCGACGACGGCCCGAGCCGGCGCTGGCCGGCCCGGCATTGGGCGACGCTGGTCTCCACGCTCGCCGACGAGTGGCCCGAGCTGCACCCGGTGCTGCTCGGCGGACCGGGGGACCGGGAGTTCGCCACCGAGATCGCCGCGATGAGCGGCGGGGGCGCGTTGAACCTGTGCGGTGTGCAGCCGCTCGCCGACACGATCGCGACGATCGCGCAGGCCGAGGCGGTGGTCGCGCACGACTGCGGGCTGATGCACGTCGCCGCCGCGTACACGCGGCCGATGGTCGCGGTCTTCGGGCCGACCGACCCGCGCTTCGCGCCGCCGCGCTCGCCGCGCGCGCGGGTCGAGTGGCTGCACCAGGAGTGCAGCCCGTGCAACGCGCCGACCTGCCGCTATGCGCACGGCCAGTGCATGGCGGGCGTGCGGCCCGAGTCGGTGTTCTCCTC
>JADCHE010000002.1 GCA_020248665.1 Burkholderiales bacterium
CTGATCGTCGCGGTCGCGGCGCTGTTCGGCTGGATCCTGTCGGTCGAGCAGGTGCCGCAGCGGATCGCGGCGGCGATGCTCTCGGTGTCGACCGATCCCTTCGTGCTGCTCGCGATCGTCAACGTGATGCTGCTCGTCATCGGCATGTTCCTCGACAGCACGACCGCGATCCTGGTGATCGCGCCGATCATCGCCAAGCCGCTGATCGCCGCCGGCGTCGACCCGGTGCACCTCGGCTTGGTCGTCGTGTTCAACCTGATGATCGGGCTGGTGACGCCGCCGATGGGGCTCGCGCTGTACCTCGTCTCCGACATCGCGAAGGTGTCGATGAAGGCCGTGCTGCGCGAGATGCTGCCGTTCTACGTGCCGCTGGTGGGCACGCTGCTGGCGATCACCTACTGGCCGCCGCTGACGACCTGGATCCCGAGGATGGCGGTCGGCGGTCCCTGACGGGCGCGCACCTCAGCGCGCGCGGGCCGCGCGCCAGGGCAGCGTCGCGCCGTCGAGGGTCACCGTGCCCTCGATCGCGTCCCCCCGCGCGCGGCCGGTGAAGGCTGCGACCCGGCCGCGCTCCACCGGCAACGCGAAGGCGACCTGCTCGCCGCGCAGCGCCACGTCGGCCAGCGGCACCTCGCGCCCGCCGACGGTCGCCATGCCGTCGAGCTTCTGCCACTGCTGGCGCAGCTCGAGGGCGATCCGCTGGCGGGTGAGCTCCGGCGGCACGCTCGCCTGCCAGCGGCCGTGCACGCTCGCCGGGATCCTGTACAGGTAGACCGTCGCGATCGGCACGCCGGTCGCGTTCTTCTTCTCGGGCTCGTCGAGCCGTTGCCACGTCTCCGGCAGCCAGCCGGCGAGCGGGTAGTCGTGCACGATCACGCGCGCGCCGGGCCGCAGCTCGCGCCGCAGCTTCTCGCGCAGCATGTTGACCGTCTCGGGCAGCAGGTAGAGCGTGACGACGGTCGCCTCCGACACGTCGGTCGCGAACAGGTCCTGGCGCACGAAGCGCACGCGGTCGGCGACGCCCTCGCGGCGCGCCGCCTCGACCGACAGCGCGACCAGGTTCTCGTCGATCTCGATGCCGAGCCCGCGCGCGCCGCGCAGTTTCGCTGCGGTCAGAACGATGCGGCCGTCGCCCGAGCCCATGTCGACCAGCACGTCGTCCGGACCGACGCCGGCCATGTCGAGCATCTTCGAGACGACGCCGTCTGGGGAGGGCACGTACGGGCCGGCGTTGACCGGCTGCCTGTCGGGCTCGGCGGGATGCTGCTGGGCCGACGCGGTGCGCGCGCCGAGCGCGCCGAGCGCGGCAAGGGCGCCCGCGGGCGCGTGCACGCGAGGCAGGACGGGCAGCGCGGCGAGCGCGCGCAGCAACGGGCGTCGGGTCGGTTCCATCGGTCGGCTCCTCGCCGCGTGCGGGGCGCGGCCGGGAGCGATTGTCCCACGGCGGCGCACGCGCTCGCTTAGGATGGCGGCATGCCCGTCCCCGACCCGTCCTCCGCCCGCGCCCGTGGGCTGGTCGTGCTGCTCGGCGTGTGCTGGGGGCTCAACTGGATCGCGGTGCGCGTGGCGCTGCACGAGGTGCGTCCGTGGAGCCTGCGATGCCTCGGCATGGGCCTGGGCACGCTGCTGCTGCTCGCATGGGCGCATGCGCGTGGCCTGCCGCTGCGGATCGCGCCGGGCCGCGACCGCGCGCGGCTCGCGCTCGCCGGCGTGCTGAACGTCGCGGCGTTCGGCGTGTTCGCTGCGTTCGCGCAGCTTGCCGGTTCGACCTCCCGGGTCACGATGGTCACCTTCACGATGCCGATCTGGTCGGTGCTGTTCGCACGCGTCGCGCTCGGCGAGCGGCTCGACGCGATCCGGCTCGTGGCGCTCGGCCTCGCGGTCGCCGGGCTCGGCGTGCTCATCGGGCCCACGGCCGCGGCCGGCTCGACCGCCGGCATGGGCTGGGCGCTGCTCGCCGCGATCGCCTGGGCCGCGGGCACCGTGTACCTGAAGGGCGCGCGCATCCCCGGCGACCCGGTCGCGATCGCCGTCTGGCAGCTCGCCGCGGGGTTCGCGGCGGTCGCGCTCGGCGCCGCGATCGCCGAGGGCGCGCCCGCGGGCTGGCCGCGCGACGCGGCGACCTGGTGGGCGATCGCCTATCACGTGCTGCTCGGCACGGCGCTGCCGTACCTCGTCTGGTTCGCGATCGTCGCCCGGCTGCCGGCTTCGAGCGCGGCGCTCGGGACGCTGCTGGTGCCGGTGGTGGCGGTGCTGGGCGCCGTCGCGCTGCTCGCCGAGCGACCGACCCCCGCCGACGCGCTCGGCTTCGCTCTGATCTTCGCGGCCGCCGCAGCGGTGCTGCTGCGGCCGTCGCCGGCGTCGCCCGCGCCCGCCGGGCGGGTGGGCGAAGGCGCCGGCGCGCCGTGAGCGGCACGCGCGGTCGACGTGCCGTGCGGGCGTCGCGTAGGATCGGGCGAGCGGCGGCGCGCCCGCGCCCCGGAGGAGATCCCCCGATGACCGAACTCGTGCTGCGCCCCGTCCGCGACGCGGACCACGATGCCTGGATGCCGCTGTGGCGCGGCTACCAGGCGTTCTACAAGGTCGACATCGCTCCTCAGACCAGCGCCGTGACCTGGCGCCGCTTCCTCGATCCGGCCGAGCCGATGAACGCGGTGCTCGCATGGCAGGGCGAGCGCGCGGTCGGCCTGGTGCACTGGATCTACCACCGCGCGTGCTGGTCGACCGGCGACTTCTGCTACCTGAACGACCTGTTCGCCGAACCGGATGTGCGCGGCAGCGGCGTCGGGCGCGCGCTGATCGAGCATGTCTACCGCGCGGCCGAGGTGGCCGGCTGCTCGCGCGTCTACTGGCTCACGCACGAGTCGAACGACGTCGCGATGCGCCTCTACGACCGGATCGCCGAGCGCTCGGGCTTCGTGCAGTACCGCAAGGCGCTTCCGCCGAGGGCCTGAGCGCCTGCGGCGCGCGCGCGTCAGCGCACCTGGCCGAACAGCGCGACCATCTGGCCGAACACCTTCGGGGTGCCGGCCAGCACCTGCTCGGAGAACAGGTAGTCGCCGTCGCCCTGCAGGTTGCCGACCAGGCCGCCGGCCTCGGTGACCAGCAGGCTGCCGGCGGCGACGTCCCAGGGCATCAGCCCGATCTCGAAGAACGCGTCGTAGCGGCCGGCGGCGACGTAGGCGAGGTCGAGGGCCGCAGCGCCCGGGCGACGCAGCCCGGCGGCCTTCTCCGACACCGCCTTGAACATCGCCAGGTAGCGGTCGAGGTCGTCGAGCCTGCGGAACGGAAAGCCGGTACCGACGAGTGCCTCGTCGAGCTTCGTGCGCTGCGCGACGCGGATGCGCCGGTCGTTGAGGAACGCGCCTCGGCCCTTGCTCGCGGTGTAGAGCTCGTCGCGATTCGGGTCGTAGACCACCGCCTGCGTGACCACGCCCTTCTGCATCAGGGCGATCGACACGCAGTACTGCGGCAGGCCGTGGATGAAGTTGGTGGTGCCGTCGAGCGGGTCGATGATCCAGACGTTCTCGGCCTCGTGCGGCGGCGCCTGCACCTTGCCGTGCGTGTGGCCCGACTCCTCGCCGAGGAACGCGTGGTCGGGATAGGCCTGTTTCAGCGTGCCGATGATGGCCGCCTCGGACGCCCGGTCGACCTCGGTGACGAAGTCGTTGCGCTGCTTGCGGGCGACCTTCACGCTGTCGAGATCGAGGCTGGCGCGGGTGATGATCCGGCCCGCGGCGCGCGCGGCGCGGACCGCGACGTTGATCATGGGATGCATGGCCGGCATTGTAAGGCAGCGGGCCCACCCGGCTGCCCGGGCCGGGCCCGAGGCGTCATAATCGAGAGGTGGCCCGGCTCCCGGCCACCTCCGATCCCCCGCCGCAGCCCGCGTGCGACGCGCCCGCCGCCATGCTCTTGGTCCCAGTCTTCGCCTGCCTGCTGGTCACGATCGCCATCGGCCTGTCGGCCGCCAAGCGCGTGAAGAACACCGCGGACTTCGCGATCGCCGGCCGTCACCTGCCGATGGTGATGATCGTCACGACGACCTTCGCGACCTGGTTCGGCTCCGAGACGGTCCTCGGCATCCCGGCGAAGTTCGTGCAGGGCGGGCTCGGCGCGGTCGTCGAGGACCCGTTCGGCGCGGGTTCCTGCCTGATCCTCGCCGGCCTGTTGTGCCTCGTGACCGGCGCGCTGCTGATCACGCCCGAGCAGGCCGCCGCGCTCCTCGTGGACGATCCGCGGAAGGTGCTGCCGACGCTGGTGCTGGAGCCCATGCCGTTCGTCATGCAGGTGATCTTCTTCGGGGCGCTGCGCGACATGCGGATCGCGGTGCCGGTGTTCTCGGCCTGCGTGTGCGCCTACGCGATCGCGATGCAGGGCACGCCGATCTACGAGCTGGTGCCGGCCGCCTACCCGGTGACGCTGGTCGGCGCGTTCGTGCCGCTGCTGGCCGGCCCGTACCGGCCGCGCGGGGCCATGCGGGGTGCCATCTTCTCGATCGTGCTGGGGCTGCTCACCTGGGGCTCGTTCCTCGAGACGTCGGCCGGCGAGGCGTTCCCCGCACGACTCGCCGGCGTACTCGCCTCGGCGGTCGGCATGCTGATCGGGTCGGTCCGACCGCAGGCGCTACGCAACCACCACGACCGCCGTGTCCCCGCCCACTGACGCGCGCGAGCGGACCGTGCCCCGGCCGCTGCACGCGGCCGACCCGCCGTCGCTCGGGCGCGTCGCGTTCGTGCTGCTGCGCACCAGCCACCCGGGCAACGTCGGCGCCGCGGCGCGCGCGATGCGCACGATGGGGCTCGTCGACCTGCGACTGGTCGCGCCGCGCCACGACGACGTCGCCGAGCGCCCCGAGGCGCGCGCGTTCGCGAGCGGCGCGACCGAGGTGCTCGAGCGCGCGCGACGCTACGACACGCTCGCCGAGGCGATCGGCGACGCCGCGCTCGCGATCGCGGTCAGCGCCGAGCCGCGCGAGTTCGGCCCCCAGCCCGCGCCGCCCGAGGCCTGCGCGGCCGACGCGATGGCGGTGCTCGCGGGCGACCCGTCGCACCGGGTCGCGTTCGTGTTCGGCGCCGAGCGCACGGGTCTCTCGATCGACGAGGTGCAGGCGTGCGGGCGGCTGGTCGGGATCCCGGCGAGCCCGAGCTACTCGTCGCTGAACCTCGCGCAGGCGATCCAGGTGGTCGCGTACTGCGTGCGGCGCGCGGCGCTCGATGCGGCCGCGACCGAGGCGCCCACGCCGCGGGGCGTGCCGGACGCGGGCGAGGCGGGCGTCGCCGACGCCGCGGATGGCGACGACGGCCCGCGCCTCGCCGACCAGCGTGCCGTGCACGGCACGCTGGAGCACCTCGAGCGCGCACTCCTCGCGATCGGCTTCCTCGACCCTGCTCACCCGAAGAAGCTGATGCCGCGGCTGCGCCGGCTGCTGCTGCGCGCGCGCCTGCGTCCCGAGGAGGTCGACCTGCTGCGCGGCGTGTGCAAGCTGATGGAGCGGGGCGGACCGCGATGAGCGCCGCACGGCTGCGGGTCATGCTGATGCGAGGCGGCCCCGCGCAGGCGCTGTTCGTCCATGCGCACGACCTGCCCTCCTCGCCGCGTGCCCGCGACGCGCTGCTGCTGCGCGCGCTCGGCGGACCCGACCCCCGGGGCCGCTTCGTCGACGGCGTCGGCGGCGCGATCGCGGGCGGCGCGCGGGTCGTCGTGGTCGCCCGCTCGCAGCGCGCCGGCTGCGACCTCGAGTTCCTCGTCGGCGCCGCCTCGGCCGACGCGGCGCTGCTCGACTGGACCGTGCCCTGCGGCGGGCTCGCGGCCGCGGTCGGCCCGTTCGCGGTCCACGAACGCGTGTTCCCCGCCGATGACGGCCTCGCACGGCTGCGGCTGCTGCATGCAACCACCGACGAGCGGATCGACGCGTTCGTCCCGGTGCGCCGCGGCGAGGTGCTCGAGGAGGGCGGCTTCGCCGGCGACGGCATGCCGTTCCCCGGCGTGGAGATCCGGCTCGAGCACCTCGCGCCGGCCGGCAGCCCGTTTCCGACCCGGCTGCCGCGCGAGGCGCTCGCCGTGCCCGGCCTCGGCGAGATCGAGGCGACGCTGATCGACGTCGGCGGGCCGGCGGTGTTCGTGAAGGCCGGCACGCTGGGCCTGACCGGTCGCGAGTCGCCGGAGGAGGTCGCGCGGGCGCGCCGGACGCTCGAGCGGGTCGACTCGATCCGGCTCGCCGCAGCGGCGCGGCTCGGGCTCGGCGAGCCTTCGCGGCTGCGCCCGGACGTGCCGCGCGTCGCGTGGGTGGCCAAGCCCGCGGGCTACCGAGCGAACGGTGGCGCGGACGTGCCGGCCGATGCGATCGACCTGCTGGTGCGCGAGCGCAGGCCGGTCGGGGCCGGTGCCGGCGTCGATCCGGCCGACGGTGCGCTCGCGGTCGCGGTCGCGGCGGCGGTACCCGGTACGGTCGTGGCCGACGTCGCGCGCACGCTGCCCGGCGTGGCAACGCGGATCGGCGCGGCGGCCGGCACCGCGGCCGTCGGCGCGGAGGTCGCCTGGCGCGACGGCGCCGGCTGGCGGGTCGAGCGCTGCGTGCTTTCGCGCGGCGCGCGGCGGCTGATGGCGGGCGAGGTCTTCGTGCCCGGGCCCGTCCCGGCGGCCCGGGACGCCTCGACCGGGCGGCCTGCAGGGTCTGCGCATCGCGCATAGAATCGACCGACACGTCCTCGGGGTCCGTCATGTTCGAGCGCATCAGGGAAGACATCGCCACGGTTCGCGAACGCGATCCGGCCGCTCGCTCGTCCGTGGAGGTGCTGCTCTGTTACCCGGGTATCCATGCGCTCGCGATGCACCGCGTCTCGAACCGCTTGTGGCGGGCGGGCCTGACCACGCCGGCGCGCTTCCTGTCGCACCTGTCGCGCTTCCTCACCGGCATCGAGATCCACCCGGGTGCGACGATCGGCCGGCGGGTCTTCGTCGACCACGGCATGGGCGTGGTGATCGGCGAGACGGCCGAGGTCGGCGACGACTGCACGATCTACCAGGGCGTCACGCTCGGCGGCACCTCGCTCACCCGTGGTGCCAAGCGCCATCCGACGCTGGAGGCGGGCGTCGTGATCGGCGCGGGGGCCAAGGTGCTCGGCGGCTTCACCGTCGGCGCGGGCGCGCGGGTCGGCTCGAACTCGGTGGTGGTCAAGACCGTGCCGCCGGGCGCGACCGCAGTCGGCAGCCCGGCGCGGATCCTCGGCAACGAGGTGGACGCGCGTCGCGAGGCGCAGGCGGCGAAGATGGGCTTCTCGGCCTATGCGATCACGCAGGGCGCCGACGACCCGCTATCGGTCGCGCTGCACCAGCTGATCGACCACGTCGCCGAGCAGGACCGCCGCATCGACCAGCTCGTCCAGGCGCTGTGCCGCAGCGGCGTGCCGGTGCCCGAGGGCTGCACCGAGCCCGCCTCGCTCGACACCGAGCGGCTGAACAAGCTGGTCGACTGAGCGACGGCGTGCGGGCCGGCCGATCCCGGGCGCGACGCGTGCGCGCGGCGCTGGTCGCGACCACGCTGGCGTTGGGCCTCGTCGCGGGCGCCGCGGCCTTCGACCTGCAGGGCCACCGGGGCGCGCGCGGGCTCGCGCCCGAGAACACGCTCGCCGCGTTCGACGTCGCGCTCTCGCTCGGCGTCGACACGCTCGAGCTCGACGTCGGCATCACCCGCGACGACGTGGCGGTCGTCTTCCACGATCGCACGTTGAACCCGGACCTGGTGCGTGACGCCGCGGGGCGCTGGCTCGATGCGCGCGGCCCCTCGATCCGCACGCTCGAGCTGCAGGCGCTGCGCGGCTACGATGTCGGGCGTATCCGGCCAGGCAGCGCCTACGCCGACGCATATCCCGAGCAGCGCCCGGTCGATGGCGAGCGGATCCCGACGCTCGCCGAGGTGTTCGCGCTCGCGCGCCGGCGTGGCGCCGAGCGGGTGCGCTTCAACGTCGAGACCAAGCTGTCGCCGCTCGCGCCCGCCGAGGCGGCCGATCCGGACACCTTCGTGCGCGTGCTGGTCGCTGCGATCCGCGAGGCCGGCGTCGCGCCGCGCACCACGATCCAGTCGTTCGACTGGCGCACGCTGCGCCGCGTGCAGCGCGTTGCGCCCGAGATCGCGACGGTCTATCTGAGCTCGGCCCAGCCGGGTTTCGACACGGTGCGCGCCGCCGACCCGGCCGGCTCGCCGTGGACCGACGGCCTGCGCATCGCCGAGCATGGCTCGGTCGCGCGGGCGGTGCGCGCCGCGGGCGGCTCGACCTGGTCGCCGAACGCGCGCGACCTCGATGCGGCCGCGGTCTCGGAGGCGCGCGCGATCGGTCTGAAGGTCGTGCCCTGGACCGTCAACGACGTGCCGACGATGCGCCGGCTGATCGAATGGGGCGTCGACGGCCTGATCAGCGACCGGCCGGACCTGCTGCGCGAGGTGCTCGTCGAGCGGGGTCTGCGGGCCGCTGCGCCTGCGCGCTGACCGGCGGGGGGCAGGCCGCCGCCCTCAGGCGACGGCGCGCCCGTCTTCCCAGCGCAGCAGCGCGCCGCGGCCGGCGGGCGCGTCCCAGTCGGTGAGCACGACGCGGGTGCGCTCGACGCCGCCTGCGCGCCATCGGTGCGTCGCCGGGCGGTGCGTGTGCCCGTGGACCAGCAGCGTCGCGCCGGCCGCGTCCATCGCCGCGTCGACCGCGGCTGCGTTCACGTCCATCAGCGCGCCCGGCTTCTCGCGCTTGCCGGCCTCGCTGGTCTCGCGCGCGCCGCGCCCGATCGCAAAGCGCTCGTCGAGCGGTCGCGCGAGGAACGTCGCCTGCCACGCCGGCTCTCGGCAGGTCGCGCGCCACTGCTGGTAGACGAGGTCGTCGGTGCACAGCGCGTCGCCGTGCGCGAAGAGCGCGGGCACGCCGTGCAGTTCGAGCGGGCAGGGGTCGTCGAGCAGCGTCGCGCCGCAGCGCGCGGAAAAGGGGACGTCGGTGGCGCCGGGGCGCGGCACGTCGAGCAGGAAGTCGCGGTTGCCGCGCATCAGCCGCACTGCGATACCGCGCTCGGCGAGCCTCGACAGCGTCGCGACGAGCCGTGCGGCGAGCGGATCGGCGCCGTCGTCGCCGACCCAGAGCTCGAACAGGTCTCCGAGCAGGAAGAGGTGCGGTGCGCTCGGCCCCTCGCGCTCGAGCGCCGCGAGGAACCGCTCCGCGGTCTCGGGCGCTTCGGGCGCGAGGTGCGTGTCCGAGGCGAACAGCACCGGCTCGCCGCGGGGGATCCGGAGCATCCGCGCGGACCCGCCCCGGACCTTACTTCGCGACCCGCGTCATCGACTGGATGACGACCGCCTCGGCCGGCACGTCGCGGTGCATGCCGCTCGACGAAGTCTTGACCGACTTGATCGCGTTGACGGTGTCCATGCCCGAGACGACCTTGCCGAACACCGCATAGCCGTGGCCGTCGGGCTGCGGGTGGTTCAGCATGGTGTTGTCGACGACGTTGATGAAGAACTGCGCGGTCGCCGAGTCGGGCACCGAGGTGCGCGCCATCGCGAGCCAGCCGGTGTCGTTCTTCAGGCCGTTCTGCGACTCGAGCTTGATCGGCGGGCGGGTCGACTTCTGCTTCATGTCGGGCGTGAAGCCGCCGCCCTGGATCATGAAGTTGCCGATCACGCGGTGGAAGATCGTGCCGTCGTAGTGCTTGTCGTCGACGTACTTGAGGAAGTTGTCGACGGTCGCCGGCGCCTTGGCCGGGTAGAGCTCGACGACGATGTCGCCCTTGGAGGTCTTGATCAGCACCTGCGGGTTGGGCTGCGCGGCGGCGCCCTCGGGCATCGCGAGGGAGAACAGCAGCGCGCCGATCAGCGGGAGGGTCTTGGTCATCGGGAGGGTCACCTGGGTTGTGCGCCGAGGCGCGGGTTGCGGGAATCGACGGGCAGCGCCTTCACGCGCCCGGTGAGCTCGCGGGCCAGCGAGAGCTTGCTTCGCGCCGACTCGTTGCGGGGGTCGAGGCGGCCAGCCTGCTCGTAGGCGCGTACCGCCAGCTGCAGCAGCACGTCGCCGAGGTTCTCGTGCGCGAGCGCGTAGGTCGGCACCGCGCGGATCGACTGCTCGAGCGCCATGCGGGCCGCGTCGAGTTCGCCGCGGTTCGCATGGATCACCGCGAGGTTGTTGTACGGCTCGGGCAGCTCGGGGAAGTCGTCGACGAGCGCGCGGAACACGCCGACCGCCTCGTCGATGCGCCCGCGCTCGGCCAGGATCGTGCCGCGCAGGAAGCGCAGCTGCGGGTTGCGCGGATCACCCTGCAGCGCCTTCTCGGCGATGGACAGCGCCTCGTCGACGCGACCGGCGCGCCAGGCGGCGATCGCGCCGTCGTAGGGCACGCTGAGCGTCGGGCGCATCGGCTCGGGTGCGCCGATCTGGTTCGCCGGACCGGGCTGCGGCACGGTCAGCACCGTGCCCGGCGGGACCTGCACCGTCTGCGCGAGCGCCGCCCCACCTGCGAGCGCCGCGCACAGCGCCGCCGACCCGAGCCGCGGGCGCACCGCGCCACGGCTCGCCGAGCGGCTCGAGCCGGCCCTGCCGGCCGCGGACGGGCCCGCTGCTATACTCGGCCGATTCGCCGCGGACGGCATGCGGGCCACGTCAGGAGCCGGTCTCATCCGGCCATTCTAGCAATCCGGCCCGAGGGCCCGTCCGAGCCCCGCAACCGAGATCCGGGCCTGCCTTCGCCCGGCTACCCGGCTACCCGGCCCCGCATGCTCCGCATCCACAACACGCTGACGCGCCGCAAGGAAGACTTCGTCCCGCTCGAGCCCGGACGGGTCCGGATGTACGTCTGCGGCATCACCGTCTACGACCACTGCCACGTCGGCCATGCGCGGATGATGCTGGTGTTCGATCTCGTCGCCCGGTGGCTGCGCGCGAGCGGCTACACGCTCACCTACGTGCGCAACATCACCGACATCGACGACAAGATCATCCGCCGCGCGGTCGAGCGCGGCGAGACGATCGGCGCGCTCACTCAGCGCTTCATCGACGCCATGCACGAGGACCTCGATGCGCTCGGCGTGCTGCGGCCCGACCACGAACCGCGCGCGACCCAGTTCGTGCCGCAGATGCTGGACATCATCGGCCTGCTCCAGAGGAAGGGGCTCGCCTACCGGACCGCCGACGGCGACGTCGACTATGCGGTCAGGAAGTTCGACGGCTACGGCAAGCTCTCGGGCAAGTCGCTCGACGAGCTGCGTGCCGGCGAGCGTGTCGCGGTCGCCGACGGCAAGCAGGACCCGCTCGACTTCGTGCTCTGGAAGGCCGCCAAGCCCGAGGAGCCGGCCGAGGCGAAGTGGCCGTCGCCTTGGGGCGAGGGCCGCCCGGGCTGGCACATCGAGTGCTCGGCGATGTCCTCGGCGCTGCTCGGCAACACCTTCGACATCCACGGCGGCGGAGCCGACCTGCAGTTCCCGCACCACGAGAACGAGATCGCGCAGAGCGAGGGCGCACACGGCGGCACGTTCGTGCGCTACTGGATGCACAACGGCTTCGTGCGGGTCGACGACGAGAAGATGTCGAAGTCGCTCGGCAACTTCTTCACGATCCGCGAAGTGCTCGAGCGCTACGACCCGGAGGTGCTGCGCCTCTTCGTGCTGCGCGCGCACTACCGCAGCGCGCTCAACTACTCCGACGCAGCGCTCGACGACGCGCGCGCGAGCCTGCTGAGGCTCTACACCGCGCTGTCGTCGGGCGTACCGGCGCCCGCCGCGCCCGACTGGACGCGCGACGATGGCGCGCGCTTCCGCGAGGCGATGGACGACGACTTCAATACGCCGGTGGCGGTGTCGGTGCTCTTCGAGCTCGCCAACGAGGTCAACCGCAGCCGCGACGCGGCCGCCGAGCGCCAGCTGCGCGCGCTCGCCGGCGTGCTCGGGCTGCTCGGCCGCGACCGCGACGCGGTGCTGCGTGGGGGGCTGCGCGGGCGTGCCGACGCGTCGCCCGTCCCGTCGGACGCGGACATCGACGCCCGCGTCGCGCAGCGCGCCGAGGCCAAGAAGGCCCGCCGCTTCGACGAGGCCGACCGCATCCGCGCCGAGCTCCTCGCGCAGGGCGTCGTCCTCGAGGACGGCGCCGGCGGCACCCGATGGCGGCGCGCCTGAGCCCGCCGGCCCGCGATGGTGCGGAGGCCGCGTGGCGGTGACGCCACCGGTCGGCGACGCGCCGCACTGGTGGCGCGAGGCGAGCGGCGCGCTTGCCGCGTCCGATTCGACGATGGCCCGGGTGATCGCCGGGTGGACGGGCCACGGCCACCTGCGCTCGCGCGGCGACCCGTTCACCACGCTGGCCCGATCGATCGTCGGCCAGCAGATCTCGGTGAAGGCCGCGCAATCCGTGTGGAACCGCTTCGAGGCCGCGGCGGTGACCGTGACCCCGCAGCGTGTTGCACGGATGCGACTGACGACGCTGACGAAGGCCGGCCTGTCGACCCGCAAGGCCGAATACGTCCGCGACCTGGCCGCGCATTTCGTCAGCGGCGCGGTCGATCCGGCGCACTGGCCGGGGCTCGACGACGAGGCGGTGATCGAGGAGCTCGTGCAGGTGCGGGGCATCGGCCGCTGGACAGCCGAGATGTTCCTGATCTTCAATCTGCTCCGGCCGGACGTCTATCCGCTCGACGACCTCGGCCTGCTGAAGGCGATCTCGATCCATTACAACGACGGGCGGTCGGTCACCAGGGCCGAGGCGGCTGAGCTGGGCGAACGCTGGCGACCGTGGCGGACCCTCGCCACCTGGTACCTGTGGCGCAGCCTCGATCCCCTGCCGGTGGACTACTGAGCACACGATGAAGACGACGTTCCTTGAATTCGAGCAGCCGATCGCGGAGCTCGAGGCGAAGATCGACCAGCTGCGCTTCGTGCAGGACGACTCGGCGGTCGACATCGCCGACGAGATCCAGCGGCTCGAGAAGAAGAGCGAGTCCCTGATCAAGGACACCTACGCGAAGCTCTCGCCGTGGCAGGTCGCGCAGGTGGCCCGGCATCCGCAGCGCCCGTACACGCTCGACTACGTCGCGGCGATGTTCACCGACTGGCACGAGCTGCACGGCGATCGCGCTTACGCCGACGACCCATCGATCGTCGGCGGCCTCGCGCGCTTCAACGGCCAGCCGGTGATGGTCATCGGCCACCAGAAGGGCCGCGACACCAAGGACCGTGGCTACCGCAACTTCGGCATGCCGCGCCCCGAGGGTTACCGCAAGGCGCTGCGGCTGATGCGTACCGCCGAGAAGTTCGGCCTGCCGGTGATGACCTTCGTCGACACGCCGGGCGCCTTCCCCGGCATCGGCGCCGAGGAGCGCGGCCAGTCCGAGGCGATCGGTCGCAACCTCTACGCGATGGCCGAGCTGCGCGTGCCGATCGTCACCACGATCATCGGCGAGGGCGGCTCGGGCGGCGCGCTCGCGATCGCGGTCGCCGACGTCGTGCTGATGCTGCAGCACGCGATCTATTCGGTGATCTCGCCCGAGGGCTGCGCGTCGATCCTCTGGAAGACCGCCGAGAAGGCGCCTGAGGCGGCCGAGACGCTGGGCGTGACAGCGCACCGGCTGAAGGCGCTCGGACTCATCGACCGGATCGTCGCCGAACCGCTCGGCGGCGCGCACCGGGACCCCGCGCAGATGGCGCAGATGCTCAAGCGCGCGCTCGGCGAAGCGCTGCGCCAGTTCAAGGACGTCGAACCGGGAGAGCTGCTCAGGCAGCGCCGCCAGCGGATCCTGGCGTATGGCAAGGTCAAGGAAATCGGTCGATGAGCTGATCGGCGCGGCGCTCGACGCGCCCGCTGCGGCGGGGCCGGCCGCCGTCTCCGATCCTGCGGATGCGTCCGCAGCGGCCGATTCGTCCCGCCCGTGGGCCGTCGCGTTCAGCGGCGGCCTCGACTCCACCGTGCTGCTGCACGCGGTTGCGCGCGCCGCGGGACCCGCGCGCGTGCTCGCGCTGCACGTGCACCACGGGTTGCAGCCGGCGGCCGACGCTTGGATCGCGCACTGCGCCGCAGTCGCGTCGCGGCTCGGCACCGGATTTCGCGCGCTGCGGGCCCGCGGGGCGCCGGCGCGCGGCGACAGCGTCGAGGCCTGGGCGCGCGGCGAGCGCTACCGGCTGCTGCTGGCGGCTGCGCGCGAGGTCCGCGCCGCAGCGCTGCTGACCGCGCACCACGCCGACGACCAGCTCGAGACCGTGCTGCTGGCGCTCGCGCGCGGCAGCGGCCTCGACGGGCTGACCGGCATTGCTGCGCGGGACCGGCGGGCCGGCGTGACGCTGCTGCGGCCGCTGCTCGCGCTCGATCGCGTGGCGCTCGAGGCCGACGCTCGCGAACGCGGGCTGGTCTGGATCGAGGACCCGAGCAACGCCGATCCGGCGTATACCCGCAACGCGCTGCGGGCCCGCGCGATGCCCGCCCTGCGCGACGCACTGCCGAGCCTCGTCGCGCAGCTGCCCGATGCGCTCGAGCTGCTCGCGGGCGCGCGTGCGACGCTCGATGCGCTCGCGCGCGGGGACCTCGCATCGGCGAGCCAGGACGGCGGCGCGCTGCGTCGCACCGCCCTCGCCGCGCTGCCCCCGGCACGCACCGACGCCGCGCTGCGCGCCTGGCTCGTCGACCTCGGCGCGTCGCCGCCGACGCGCCGCGCGCTCGCGGAGATGCGCGCGCAGCTCGTCGAGGGCGACGCGGCGCACGGCGATGTCGGCTTCGGGCCGTGGCGGCTGCTACGGCACCGCGAGCGGATCGTCGCCGTGCCGCGCGACGCGATGCCGCCGCCGGTCGACGCCGCGACGCTGCGCTGGCCCGACGACGACGCGCCGATCGTGCTCGCCGGCGGCCGTCTCGCGATGGTCGAGGACCCGGACGGCGTGTCGGCCGACTGGTTGCGTGCGCGGGCGATCGAGGTCGGCGCGCCTGGCGGCGCCGAGCGACTGCGCACGTACGCCGACGGTCCCTCGCGCACCCTGAAGAACTTGTGGCAGGAGGCGGGTGTTCCGACCTGGCTGCGGCGCGCGATGCCCGCGGTGCGTGTCGACGGTCGCCTGCTCGCGGTCGCGCCGTTCGGTACCGATCGCGGCGCCGGCTGGCCGCGCGAAGGCCGTACCGTCACGCTGCGCTGGCGCCCCGACGATCCCGCCGACCCGCGCGCCGCCTGGACCGGCGGGGCGGCCGACGGAACCGCAATGCTATGATCGCAGGTTTGGTCCGGAGCGACCGGACGCACGCATCAACCCGACCATGGCCCTGATCGTTCACAAGTACGGCGGCACCTCGATGGGCTCGGTCGAGCGCATCCGGAACGTCGCGCGGCGCGTCGCCAAGTGGCATGCGGCCGGCCACCGCATGGTGGTCGTGCCGTCGGCGATGTCCGGCGAGACCAACCGCCTGATCGCGCTCGCCAGGGAGATCCAGGCGCAGCCCGACCCGCGCGAGCTCGACATGATCGCCTCGACCGGCGAGCAGGTCTCGGTCGGCCTGCTCGCGATGGCACTGAAGGCGATCGGCGTCGATGCGGTCAGCTACGCCGGCTGGCAGGTGCCGGTGAAGACCGACGACGCCTACACCAAGGCGCGCATCACCTCGATCGACGACGCCCGCGTACGCGCCGACCTCGAGGCCGGGCGCGTCGTCGTCGTGACCGGCTTCCAGGGCGTCGACCCCGCGGGTCACGTCACGACGCTCGGGCGCGGCGGCTCCGACACCTCCGCGGTCGCGGTCGCCGCCGCGATGGGCGCTGAGGAGTGCCTGATCTACACCGACGTCGACGGCGTCTACACCACCGACCCGCGCATCGTCCCCGAGGCGCGGCGCCTCGCGCGCATCACCTTCGAGGAGATGCTCGAGATGGCGAGCCTCGGCTCCAAGGTGCTGCAGATCCGCTCGGTCGAGTTCGCCGGCAAGTACAAGGTCAAGACCCGGGTGCTGTCGAGCCTGACCCCGCCCGACATGCCGCTGGCCGAGGAAATGGCCTCCGGCACCCTGATCACGTTCGAGGAAGAGCAGAGCATGGAACAGGCCGTCATTTCGGGCATCGCGTTCGCGCGGGACGAGGCCAAGATCACCGTGATGAACGTGCCCGACCGTCCGGGCGTGGCCTACCAGATCCTCGGCCCGGTCGCCGACGCGAACATCGACGTCGACGTGATCATCCAGAACCAGTCGGTCAACGGGATGACCGACTTCTCGTTCACCGTGAGCCGCGGCGAGTACCAGAAGGCGCTCGAGGTGCTGAACGGCAGCGTGAAGGCGAAGCTCAAGGCCGGCGACATCGTCGGCGACCCGAAGATCGCCAAGGTCTCGGTGGTCGGCATCGGCATGCGCTCGCACGTCGGCATCGCGAGCCGGATGTTCCGCACCCTGTCGGAAGAGGGCATCAACATCCAGATGATCTCGACCAGCGAGATCAAGATCTCGGTGGTGATCGAGGACAAGTATCTCGAGCTCGCGGTGCGCGCGCTGCACAAGGCCTTCGACCTGGAGCAGCCGGTCGCCTGAGCGGGGCCGTACCGAGCGCGGCCGGTCGGGGAGCCCCGGGGGCCGCGTGATACCATGCGTCGGACTGGAGACGTGACCGAGAGGCCGAAGGTGCTCCCCTGCTAAGGGAGTATGGGCCAAAAGCCCATCGAGGGTTCGAATCCCTCCGTCTCCGCCAGAAGCCCCCGCAAGGGGGCTTTTTCTTTCCGAACTGCGGTGCCATCAGCCTGACGGTGTGGCCGAGCGTCGCGAGCTTGCGGGCCCAATGGTGGGCACTCGCGCAGGCCTCCATGCCGACCAGGCAAGGCGGCAAGTTTTCGAAGAAGACCGCGACCTGATCGCGCCGCGGTTGCTTGCGCAAGATCGCTTTGCCGTGCGCGTTCACTCCGTGGACCTGAAAGACATTCTTCGCAAGATCGATCCCGACTGTCTTGATCTTCATCGTGGACGCCCCTTCCGGTTCGAGTGGTCGATGACACGTCCACTCCGGCACGTCGATGCCGTGATCGGGTGGGGGCGTCTTATTGGTTACGGTTACGCTCGACGCGCTGAACAAGGCGGTCGAGGACTTCCCAGGTGAAGGCGCCGGGCGCGCAGCGCGCGGGTGCCGTGTGACCCTGGGATGGCGCCTGTGCGCCGGAGGAAATCGATGAAGGAAGGCAATGAACAAGCGGCGGCCGATCGCACTGCGCGCGCCACTGCGAGCGTACCGATCCGTCGTCGCGGCATGCTCCGACAGGGTTCGCGTTTGCATGCGCTAGCCGGAAGGCGCGGCGGGTGCGACCTTTCCGGATCTGTATGGCTAAGCGCTATACTCCAAGGGGTGGTGACGCTGGCATCTGCGCTGTTCTTGTTGCCCCGCACTCATTCAACAACATCGAGGAAAGGAAGATCATGGACAAGCGCACGTTTCTGATGGCGAGTGCCTCTGCAACCGCCGTATCGCTGCTCACCGCCGGCTGCACGACGACCGGCTCCAGCTCCGGCGATCCTGCCACGCGTCGCTCGAGCATCGACGCCGGTGTCGATCGCGCGTTGAGCGATCTGTACCGGCAGGCGGGCGGATCGGAAGACCTGGTGCGGTCGGCCAGGGGCACGCTGGTGTTCCCGTCGGTGGTCTCTGCAGGATTCCTGGTCGGCGGCGCAACCGGCGAGGGCGCGCTGCGCGAAGCTGGCAAGTCAACGGGTTACTACCGCACGACCTCGGTGATGGCGGGCCTGCTTGCCGGTGCGCAATCGACCTCCGTGATCTATCTGTTTATGACGCAGGATGCATTGAACCGGTTCAAGGCAAGCAACGGTTGGCAGGTCGGCGCCGACGCGGGCGTCACGCTGCTGACGGTCGGTGCCAATGCGCGGGTCGACACGCGCAATGCGCAGCAGCCCATCGTCGCCTTCGTGATGAGCAACGCAGGGCTTATGGCGAACCTGTCGCTCGACGGCTCACGCGTCACGCGGCTCGATATCTGAATGTGAGCGGGCCGGTCCGCGCCGGCGGCGGCGTGGCCTGGTCGACGGGTGGCTGGTGAGCGCGTTGACTCGAGGTGGTTCATCACGACGAGCGCTCGCTCTCTTCACGTGCATGTCGTTTGCATGCGCCGCCTACTCGGCTTCGCCCGACCTGTCGCGGGCGCGCCAACTCGTGGCGCAAGGCGAGCATCAGGCCGCCGATGACCTGCTGCTGCCTTTCGAGTCGTCGGCGCGCGCCGACGCCGCGTTCAAACTGCTGCTGGGCGAAGCGGCCCTGCGTACCCGGCGCGCCTAGGAAGCAAAGCGCTTCTTCGAGCGCAGCCTCGCCGCGGCGCCCGACTCGGTCGACGCCCATCTTGGCCTCGCCCGCGCGTACCTCGCCCTCGGCGACTATGCCAGCGCCAAGATCGAATTCGAGACGGTGCTGCGCTTCGACGATCTGCCGGTCGATCTGCAGCAGCAGGTCGAGGTCTATGCCAGCGCGTAAGCTCGGCGCTACGCCGAAGGCGAGCGTCTGCTGACGTTCGGCTACGCGGTGGCGGGCTACGGCAGCTACCGCGTCAAGGCCACCTCGCGCTCCAGCGGCGCAGACTCGAGCGACCCGTTCTTCAGCACCCGTATCGGCGGTGGCTTGAGTTATCGGCTCGATGGCGGGTACGCGTTCGATGGCAGCCTGGACTACCGCTACCGCAACTACGATAACGCCGAGCGGCGCGACGACTCCGACCTGCGCTGGAACGCCGCACTGAGCCGCGCGCTCGGCGAAGGTAACCTGGCGACCGGCGTACGCGGGCGCGTCAGCTACCGCGGTGACGGCAACTATCGCAACGACTTCGGCGCCTACGTGCGTACGGTGTCACTGCGGCGGTCATGGCGCACGCCTCGCAGCCGGGTCGCGCCACTCGCGCTGCGGCGGCTGCCGCGCCCAGCGCTGCTCCCAGGACGCTTTCTGCCCGAACCACACCTGGCGCTGAAAGTGCGCGTCCCAGTAGGGCCCGACGGCGAATTCGACGACCGGCAGGCCGAGCTTCGGACCACCGTTGAGGACCGTGACTGCGGTGCCGTTGAAGGGCACCGACAGATAGCGCGAGTAAACCCAGCCTCGGTCCCGGCCGGCGATCACGTCGCACCAGCTCCAGTTGGACAGGCAGCCGACCACCGAGACCGAGGTCCCTCCGAGCAGCCAGGTGACGGGCGGCATGCTGTTGGAAGGTCCCGCTCGAACATTGACCGAACTCGTCGTGATCGCCCCCTGCTCGGCTGCGACTGGCATGGACGCGGCACATGCCAGCGCGAACAGTGACCACACGTGTGAAGCCATAGGCAACCCGTTGATTTCAGGCTGAATGCTACCACCGCGGCCCGGTCGCCGAGGGTCAGTGGGCGCTGTTACCATCGGTCCAGCCCGAATCGCCGTCAGGCAGCGTACCGACGCGCCCCTGCGGTGCCGCGAGGGGTCCTGACGACGCTCTCCGTGTCTGCGAGCAATGAACCGACTTCGATCACTCGTCTACATCGCTGTGCTGATGCTGATCATCGGCTGGGTGCTGCACATCGGCCGGGCCATCTTCATCCCGATCGTCCTCGGTGCGGCCATCGTGTACGTGATCGTCGGCCTGACGCATGCCCAGCAGCGCATTCCGATCCTCGGGCAGGCGATGCCGATCCAGTTGCGGTATCTGCTGGCGGTGCTGTTCATCGGGCTGATCGTTGGCGCGCTGGTGTACCTCGTCCTTGCCAACAAGGAACGCGTGCTGGCGCTGACGCCGAAGTACCAGGAGTCGCTGCTGGCCGCGATCCAGAGCGTCGCGGTCACCCTCGGCATCGAGTCCGAACCCACCTGGGCGACGCTGCGCCAGGACCTGCTCAACCTCGTGAACGTCCGCAGCCTGGTCGGATCGATGGTGAGTTCGGTCTCCTCGATGATCTTGAGCATCGTCGTCGTGCTGCTCTATGCGACCTTCCTGCTGTTCGAGACGCGCTCCTATCCGGGCAAGCTCGACCACCTGTCGGACACGCCCCAGGGCAGCGCCCGGATCCGGCAGGTGGCCCAGGACATCAATGCGCGCATCGGTTCGTACCTCGCCCTGAAGAGCGTGCTGAGCGTACTGCTCGGCGCGGTGTGCTGGGCGCTGATGCGCTGGGTCGGCCTGGAATTCGCCGGCTTCTGGGCGGTGCTGATCACGCTGCTGAATTTCATTCCCTACATCGGATCGTTCCTGGGGGTGCTCTTCCCCTTGGCGATGGCGATCGCGCAGTTCCAGGACCCGGCCGTCATCTTCTACCTTGCGATGGGCCTGATCGTCGTGCAGTTCCTGATCGGCAGCTTCCTCGACCCCTACGTGATGGGTAATTCCCTCAACCTGAGCCCCTTCGCGATCCTGGTGAGCCTTGCGGTGTGGTCGGAGTTCTGGGGGATCGCGGGCGCGTTCCTCGCCGTGCCGATCACCGCGGTCATCGTGATCATCTTTTCGGAGTTCGCGAGCACCCGACCGGTTGCGGTGCTGCTGTCGCGCACCGGGCAGGTCCGTGCAACGGGCGACAGGCACGCCGCATGAACGTCAAGTCCGTCTCGGATCTCTTCAGGGACGCGGCGGTGGGTTGGGTGCACGACTATGCCCAGAGCATGGGCGCGGCACTGGCCTTCTACACCATGTTCTCGATCGCCCCGTTGCTGCTGATCGTTCTCTCGGTGGCGGGGCTGGTGTTTGGCCAGGACGCGGCGCGCGGCGAGGTGTTCGGGCAGTTGCGCGAACTGCTCGGGGACCCGGGTGCGCTGGCGGTGCAGGACCTGCTCGAGAGCGCCAGCCAGCCGGCCGAAAGCGCGATGGCCACGGCCTTCGGCCTGTTCTTCCTGTTCATCGGGGCGACTTCGGTTTTTGCCGAGCTGCAGGATGCGCTCGACCGGATCTGGCGGGCGCCGCATCGGGCCCGCCCGCCTGGCCCCTGGGCATGGGTTCGCACCCGTCTGCTGTCGTTCGGCATGATTCTCGGCATCGGATTTCTGCTGATCGTTTCGCTGGCGTTCAGCGCCGGGCTCGCCGCCCTGAGCAAGTGGTGGGATCCGATGTCGACCGGTTGGGCGACGCTCGCCAACGCCAGCGAGCTGGGGTTGGGCCTGCTGCTCGCGACGGTGGTGTTCGCGATGATCTACAAGATGATGCCGCGCGCCCAGGTCCAGTGGGCCGACGTGTGGATTGGCGCGGCGGTGACGTCCGCGCTGTTCGTCCTGGGCAAGTTCCTGATCGGCAACTACATCGGACGCAGCGGGGTTTCCTCGGGCTTCGGCGCCGCGGCCTCGCTGGTCGTGGTGCTGCTCTGGGTGTACTACTCGGCGCAGATCTTCCTGTTCGGCGCCGAGTTCACCTGGGCGTACTCACACCGGTTTGGTTCGCGCCGGGGGCAGGTGCCGCCGGTCGCAGCGCCGCCGTCGTGAGACCGCAGCGCGGGGATAGGAATCTCAAACGCCCTCCCAAGGCTTGCCACAGGGGCAGCAAGCGCCATGGGCAGGGGGCTGCACGATGCGAAGGCGCCTGTCGGATGCGCACCAGATGCACCCGGGCGTGAACGCAGCTGGACTGCGAGCGGCCGCGGGTCGCGATCCTGCCCGCGACCCCGTACTCGGGCCTGATGCCGGACACAGCGCGCAGCCGCCACCCCGACTGCCGTCCGGCGCTTGTGCGCCAGCCCGTGGCGCGCGCCTCGGATGGCGCGCGCCTCTCAGTCTGCGGCGAACGCGTGGCCCGCATGCGGTGCTGTGCGGCGCGGGTCACAACGTGAGGCTGCTGCTGCGGGCGCTGCGGCCTTCTTGTGCTCGATCGATCGCGACCTTGCTCGCCGCGATGGGAGTCACTCTGCCTGCGCTGGCTCACGGCTGATCGGTTACGGCGTTGTTCAGGGCGGACTACTTCAGGCTGCAGGCCTTGCCATCGGCCTACTATGGATGGCTGGTCGCCATCGTGCTGGGCTATTGCACGCTGACCACGTTGATGAAGCGCATCTACATCAGGCGCTACGGTTGGCAATGACTGCCGGCCGTGGGCGCGACCGCTCCAGGATCGCCCCGGCTTGATTCAAGTTCGTTGATGCCGGCTCGACAAACGCCGGCTGCGGCTGCCTGGGCGGGCCGAAGCGGCGCGGGCCCGTGCCCGGCCTGCTGGGGCTGGCCCGGCGGCTGGCTGAACCAGGCGTTGCCCGAGGTGGCCATGCGCACGCCCAGCGCATAGAGCGCCTGCATCTGTACCGGGTCGAAGACCTCGTCGCCGGCCATGGCCATGTCGGGCGGAATGGTGACCCAGCGAAAGCTGCTGTCCTCGCGCAGCGCATCATCATGGATGCGGATCAGGTCGCCCAGCGCGGTGGCGCGCCCCAAAGCATCGATCGAGCGTGAAGCGATCTGCGCCAGCGAGCGCTGCACCGGGTCAGGCTGCGGGATCAACTGGCCGTTGTGGATGACGAAGATGTCTTCCCGGCCCCTTCCGCCCACGCCGCCGCGTTCGCGGATCACCGAGCCGCGGAGCACGCCGCCGTTGAGGAACACGCGCGCGCCAACGCCGCCGTCGACGTGCATTTCGTCGTAGCGCGGCCCGCCGGGCCTGAGCTCCACCTCGAAGAAGACCGGCGGGAAGGCCACCGGGATCGAGGCCGAGGCCAGCATCACCTTGCGGAACAGCTCCAGCGCTTCGGGCCGGCCGCTGCTGGCGATCAACCCCATATTCCAGATGACGAAGCGCGGTGCATCCAGGTTGGCAGTGCCGATGTACAGCCGCCGCCCGCGCTGGTGGGCCTCGGCAACGCGCCGCAGCAGCGGTTCGTCGACATGGCGCGCGATCTTCGCCTGCAAAGGCAGGGTGTCGGCCAGGGCCTCGCCGGCAATGAGCTGCCAGAACAGGCCGAAGGTCGAGCGCAGCACGAAGATGTCCTGGGAGCGGACGGTGGTGTAGAAATCGCGCAGCGCCTCGTCGTACGGCGGGCCGATGAAGGCGAACGGTGCCATCAGCGCGCCGGTGCTCACGCCGGTGACGATCTTGAACACCGGGCGGGTGCCGGTGGCAGTCCAGCCGTTGAGAAAGCCGGCGCCGAACGCGCCGTTGGCGCCGCCGCCCGACAGCGCCAGGTGGGCATAGCGCACGGTGCCCGAGGCGTCGGTGGGAAAGTCCTGCGGCGACTCCTGCGCGAAGGAGCGCACCAGGTCCTGCTCCAGTATCGAGCTGGTCTGCCCGACCCAACCCCTGACATCGGGGAAGTTGGGTACGGTCCCTTCCAGCGCCGATTGCGCGGGGGTGGCGTTGCGCGGCAGAGAGCCGCAAGCGGCCAGCCCCAGCCACAGCGCCACCAAGACGACCAGGCGCAGCGGCCATGCGACGGCGGCGCGTGGGGCTCGAAGGGGAACAAGGAACTTCATGGGATGGGGGACAGGGTCTTCAGACGCCCATTATCCTTATCCGTGGCACCCCGAACACGGCATCCGACGCGTGTGATCGTCCGGTCCGGATCAGCGACCGTCCCGTCAGGTCGCTGCGCCTGGCCTGAGCGGGGCATTCGCCGGTCAGCCATCTCACCGTCCACAGCGGCGACGTCTACATCGATCAGGGTGTCGGTGCACGGTCCGGCAGCGCTGCGCGGCAGGCGGCGCCGACGGTGCTCGGTCACGCACATGTTGCGGGCCTGGCAGGGTTGGGCGGGTGAACGGGCACGGGCCCGCAGCGACGCTCCCCACCAGGCTCGCAGCGGTACGCTGATCGGCGGCAGCACTCAGCCGAGCCGTCGCAGGATCGCCAACGCCGCCATGCGCCCGGTCTGAACTGCGCCGTCCATGTAGCCCTGGGATGCGCGCGCACAATGCTCGCCGGCAAAGTACAGGTTGCCGTCGCGGGTGGCCTCGTCGCCGGCGATCGTCGTCCACTGGCCGGGCCGATAGCAGGTGTACGCGCCCAGCGCGAAGGGCTCGGCAGTCCAGTCCACGCGACGGACCAGGCCGGTCCAGGCGGCACCGAAGCCGGGGAACACGCGGTCGGCCAGTGCCGCGCAGCGTCTGGCCTGATCGTCGGCGCTGCCGTGCCCCACCTCGCGGCCAGCACACCCACCGAGGAAGAAGGTGAACACCGCCGGGTCGGCGGTCCGCTGCCGGCTGCATTCCCAGGCGGTCTGGAAGGGGAGGTCGGTCGCGACGTCACCCGTAAAGCCCTCATCGCGCCAGACACGCGTCTTCATGCCGAGCATCAGCTTGCTGTTGGTGCCGTAGCCGAGTTCGCGGATGGCGCGCCGCTTGTGCACCGATAACAGCTGGCCAAGATCCACCTGCCGCAGCAGCGTGAATGGCAGCGCCAGCACCACCGCATCGGCTTCGACCTCCACCGTGCCTGCGGCACCACGCTCGAGCGTGAGCCGATAGGCTGCGCCCGGCCTGCGCAGGCGCACCAGCCGATGGCCAGGATGGATGAGGTCTGGCAGACGGGCCGCCAGTCCGTCGGTGACCTGTGCCGAGCCGTCGCGGAGCTTGTAGCGCTCGTCGCTGTCGCCGAACAGCGACCCGTCCGGCGTCGACCCGATCACCGATAGCAGGTTCAGGCTCGACTGCTCGGCGGCGTCGAGCCCGAACGTGGTGACATAGGCCACCTCGATCATCCGGCGCAGCCAGGGCTCGGTGTCCAGCCCGTGCAGGTACTCGGCGAGCGAGCGCCGATCGTGGCGACGGTCAGCGGGCGTGTGGCGACGCCGTGTCGGGCGCGGGCTGCACTGCGCGAAGTCGGCGCGGATCTGCGGCGCCAGGCCCGCGAATGCCGTCTCGAACTCTTCGGACGAGTAGTGCTGGCCACCGAAGTTGCAGGCGATCTCCAGGCCAGCGTCGGCGGGTGCCTGCAGGTCGATCATCGGCAGCCCCAGGAACCGGATCAGCGCCAGCAGGTCGACATGCTGCGTGTCGACGAACTCGGCACCGCACTCGAGCACTGCGCCGCGGTTCGTGCGCTCCGTCCAGACCCGCCCGCCGATGCGCCCGGATGCCTCGAACACCGCGGTGTGGCAGCCGCCCTGGTGCAGCAGGTACGCCGCCGTGAGTCCGGCCAGCCCGGCGCCGACCACGGCCACGCGCGGAGACTCGCCCTTCACGCGCGGCAGGCCGGCGCCTGAGTAGAGGGCCTGGAGCCTGCGCTCGCGTACCGTAACCGCAGGGCCGGTGCCGGGGGCGGGAGTGCGAGCAGTCGGGTTGCGAGGCTGGGTGATCATCGGTTTGGTCGGACGACCTGGCTGGACCGTGAGACGGAGCGGCCAGATTCTATCGGTTCCGTGGCGCCGGTCGACGCGTGCGCCGACCGCGCCGAGGGCCCTGCGCCGTTCCGGTCATCAGAGAACTACCGATACTCTGATGTACGTGGAGCCGGGACAGGGTCACTCAGGAAGATCACCGCGAAGACATCCTGCATCATCAGGATGCCGACCGCCACGCGACCGTAGAACGAACTCAGCTCGCTGCGTTCCTCCAGCACTTTGACGGCGAACACCGTGCTCGAGAAGCTCAGGGCGAAGCCGAGCAGGATCATCACGGTCCCGCATAGAGCACGAAGCCGGCGGCCAGGAAGCCCACCAGCGGCGGCAGGCGAAGCAGTTGTGCACCAAAGCCGGCGAGAAAAGCCAGCCCGATCATCAGCGGTTCCATCCCCATCCTGCCGCAGCGCCCCTCGGGGCGGATGAAGACGGACTACCGCTGCCGCCCGTTCCGGCGGGCCAGTGCCCCTGCGGCGATGCCGGGACTGCCGGCCGGTTTCGCCGGCGATCCGGCCATGACCGCCGGGCAGGCGATCGCCGCCATCGATCCGCTGATCCAGGCGGTCGCCGTCGCGTGGAAGAACCACCCCGGCGAGGACCGCAGGCCCGTGATGATCCACGGCCGGACGCTGCGCGAGGATCCGGTGCGAAGATCGAGGCGCCGGGGATCTTTCCCGCGCCTTTGCGATGCACGCCGGTGGCGTTTCCCGGCACCTTGCGGGTGCCGGATGCAACCGTCGACCGCGCCAGTTCGAGGGCCGGTGTGCGACCCCGCCCCTATACCGACTTCGATGCCGGGAAGGCGCCTCGATAGGACCGTTTGAACAGACTCCACAGGGATCCGCCGGTGAACATGCCCAACAGGTGGATCAGCAGGATCAGCGCCATCACCGGCATCAACGCCGTCCACGACAGGAACTGCACCGTGACCGATTGCAGGTTCTGGACTTTGAAGGTCAGTACCAGGGCGGTCAGCAGCACGATGATCGCGATGTGCAGGTACCGCATGGGCGGGATTTCACAGTGGGTTTCCCGGAAGCGTAGCGGCAACGGGCCTACAGCGGCTGCATCGGTGCCCCGACATCGTGAAGCGCGCGTCTCGCCCGCAACGGCGGCTTCGTGTAGCGTTCGCCGGTGCCCCGAGCCGCCGTCCTCTTGCGCTGCGCAGCCACCGCGCTCGTTGTGCTCGGCCAGACCGCCCATGCCGACGGGCTGGAAGGCATCCAGCAGATTCTCGGCAACCGCGATTCCTCGCCGGTGCCGCAGGGTTGGACCGTCGGGGGCGCGGCGTACTCCGGGTCGTCAGCCTACGGCGCGGGGACGTCAACGAAGCTGGCGGTACCCGGCGGCATCTACGTTGACGACCAGGTGATGTATCTGGGCGATCGCATCTTCTACACTTTCGGCAAGCAAGGGCCGGTCAGCTTCTTCGGCAGGCTGCGCGTGAGGCTGGGCAATCTCGATCCGGCGGACAGCCCCGACTGGACGGGCCTGAGGGCCCGCAAGGGACAGCTCGAAGCCGGGCTCGGCGCCGTCATCGTGAGCCCGGTGGGGCTGTGGGCCACGCGCTACAGCCGCGACGTCAGCGGCCGCAGCCGGGGGACCGAGGTGTTGGTCAACTGGGCTGCGCCGGTCGTCGGCGAGCGCTGGCTGGTCATGCCCGGTATCGGCGCCGTCTGGCGCGGCCAGCGGCTGGCCAACTACTACTTCGGTGGCGTGTCCGAAGCCGAGGCGGCGCCGGGCCGGCCGGCCTACGACGTGGGTAACGCGTGGTCGCTCGTGCCCAGTCTAGTCGCTTCGTACCGCATCGACCCCCAGTGGATCATCGGCGCGGTGCTGAGCTACGAGCGCTTCCCCTCCGCCATCGCCAACAGCCCGCTGATCCAGAAGCCGGGGCGCTACGACGCCCTCATCGGGCTGGGGTATGTATGGCGCTAGGGGCCACGTAACCCGAACGCCCGCTGCGAGGTCCTGGATCGGCACGCAGTGTCCCGAAGCACCTCGCTCCGAGCGTCTCGACCGAGGCCTTCGAAGGCTGCCCGTTCGGTCGCGAACCGGTCCGCGAGTCCCGGCAGACGGCTCCGCTATCCCCCATGAGCAGCGCACGCGCTCGCCGCCCCGCCGCGGCCGCCGGCGCTGACGTTAAAGCCGGCCGGCGTCGGCTGCTCACCTCGACCCTGGCGGCTGGTGTGTGGACGCTCGGCCACGCCGCGCAGCCAACGGCGCAGGCGCAGCCCGCCCCTGGGCCCGCAGCGCGCCAAGCGGGCTTCAGCCCGTGGCTGCAGTTTGCGCCCGATGGCAGCGTCACCGTGCTGACCAACGTCGCGGAGATGGGGCAGGGCACCCTCAGCGTGATCGAGCAGATTGCGGCCGAGGAACTCGACGGGGTGTTTGCCTCGGTGCGCGTGCAGCCGGCGCCGCTGGCCCCGCAATTCTTCAACCCCTTCATCGACAACTACGCCACCTTCGGCGTGCTCGGATTCCGTGTCAGCTATGCAGTGCTGGCGCCGGTGTGCGCGGCGGCGCGCCACATGCTGGTGGCGGCCGCCGCGCAGCGCTGGGCGGTGCCGGCGGACGAGTGCAGCACGGCCGACGGTGACGTTCGGCATGCGGCCCGCGACCGCCGACTGCCCTACGCCGCACTGCTGGACGCGGCGACCGCCCTTACTCCGCCCGACAAGCCGGTGCTGCGCCCGCCGCGCGACTGGACGGTGCTGGGCAGGTCAGTGCCGCGCGCCGACCTGCAGGCCAAGACCCGCGGCACCGCGATCTTCGGCATCGATGTGGCGCCGCCGAGGTTGCTGGCGGCCGCCGTCGCGCACGCGCCCACCTTTGGCGGCACGCTCGAGCGGGTCGACCCGGCGCCGGCTCTGGCGGTGCTCGGGGTACGGCAGGTGGGGTCGTTGCCTGCAGCGGTGGCGGTGGTCGCCGATGGTTACTGGGCTGCCCAGCAGGGGCTGGCCGCGCTGCAGCCGCGCTGATCCGACGGCATGCCGCTGGCGCTGGCGGCCGACCTGGCGCACCCTTCGCTGCTCGATCACTCGGGGCCGAGCAACGCAGAGGCGCGGCCGGCGCTGGACTGGTCGGCCTCGATGGGCTGGGCGCGCCAGAGCTACGCGATCCCGGCGATGGACCTGCGCTGGACGCGGGTCGAGTTCGGGGTGCCCTGCGGCTACTGGCGTTCGGTGGGCGCCTCGCAGAACACGTTCTTCTTCGAGCACATGATCGATCTGGCCGCGCGCTCGGCCGGGGTCGATCCGATGGCGTACCGGCGCCGACTGCTGGCGCAGCAGCCACGCGCACTGGCCTTCGTAGACGCATTGGCCGCGGCCGTCGGCCGGGACCGTCCGGCTGTCGCCGGCCGCTACCGTGGCGTGGCGATCCCATCCGCTGGTGACCGCGGCGCGGGTGCCGCCGCTGCAGGTGGTGGTGCTCGGCAACGGCGATCGCCCCGCCGGCATCGGCGAGGAAGGGCCGCCGACGATCGGTCCGGCCATTGCCAATGCACTGCTGGCGGCCAGCGGCACGCCGGTCACCCGACTGCCGCTGACGCGCGCCGGCTGGTCGTTGGCCTAGTCGCTGGTGCCGATCGGCACCATGAGGTCTAGGATTGCGGAAGGACCGGTTCGGCGCGTTCGGCCGCGCTGCGCGCCGGACTTCGGATGAACGGGAGGATCGTCATGCAAGCGATAAATCTTGCCGAGAAGCTGGCGCTGTTCAGTGAGCACTTCAAGCCCCGTACCGTGGGCGAGTTCAACGGGCACGACCTGATGGTTGTCAAGGTGAAGGGACCCTTCGTCTGGCACAAGCACGACGAGACCGACGATTTCTTTCTGGTGCTGAAGGGCCGGCTGACGATCCAGTTGCGGGCCGGGGACGTCACCCTGGGTCCCGGCGAACTGTTCGTCGTGCCCCGGGGTGTGGAACACTGCCCCGTGGCCGAGGAAGAGACCCATGTCCTTCTGATCGAACCGCGGGGCACGTCGAACACCGGCGATGCCGCGACTGCGGCGGCGCGGGTGGTGGTCTAGTCACATCCGGGCGCGTCGGGTTGCTGTGGCCGTTTGCTCGTCAAGCGGCCGGGGCAGGTAATGTCGGCTCTGGGGTCGCGGCGCGCCGCCCGGTGAAGACTATTCTCGGACCCGTGCCGGGCATACAGTCTGACGAAGGACCGACGTCCTACGGCCCACTGACCGCGCTCGAGTCATCGGTCTCCATCCGCACCGTGGCCAGCTCTTGTCGAAGCTGCTCGAGCTCGGACTGGCTATCGCTCTTGAGCGCCCGACCTGGCGTCGGGTCGTGCTGCCCACCGTCGACCTTCTTGACTCAGTCGGCCACGACGCTGCGGTCCACTCCCAGGTCGCTCGCGACGCTGGCTATCGAGTTGCCTGGCGCGGTCGCCATCCGGACCGCCTCACGCTTGAATTCGTAGGTGTGCCTACTGCGGGTTCGCATCCCTCTCTCCTAGACACATGTTGCCATCCAATGTGTCCGGTGAAGCGGTGGCAACCCAGAGGGACATGAGCGCGCCGAGGCGCTCATGCAGGCGGGAGGCCTTCACCGACGGGAGACCTCGCAGAAATGGCAAGCAAGTGAGCTGCACGATGCGACGCAAGGCGAGAGGTGTCCAGCCTGAGTCCGAGCGGTTGCACGGTCGAAGTAAATACCTTTAACATTGCGACATGCCATACGAAATGCCGCGCCTGCAGTCCAGGTCGACCCGGGGTTCACCCCCTCGCGTCAAGCGCTTTCACCATGGAAGCCTGAGACAGACCCTGCTCGATGCCGCGCTCGCCGCTCCGGACATCGAGGGCCTCTCGCTCAACCAGCTTGCCGCTGGTGCAGGTGTGACGCCCGCGGCCATCTACAGGCACTTCGCCAGTCGTGAGGATCTGCTCGGTGAGGTGGCCTGCATCGGTTTCGACCGACTGGAGGCGCGGTTTGCCGAGGTGTTCGACATCGATCGGCCTCCCGCGAGCGCGACCGATGCGCGAGCGCGCCTCGAGGGGCTGGCGCATGCCTACCTTGGATTCGCGGACGACGAACCCGCCCTGTGGCAGCTGATGTTCGGCTCACAGGCCGCGGCGTACCGCGCGACGGCGCAGCCGATGGCGCGCCGAAACAGCTACGACTACCTGCCTGCCGCGCTGCTGGGCCTGCACCGGTGTGGCGTGGTCGCGCGAGCACCCGACGAGCGCGATGCACTGTTCGCCTGGAGTGCGGTCCACGGCACCGCGATGCTGAGAGCAGGTCGGGTGCCCGCGGCACTCGGTCCGGTGTCGGTGCTGGCCAGCGACGTGGCCGACCGGGTCGTCCGCTCGCTGGGTTGACGATACCCCCCAACGATTGCCTCAAGGAGATCCCATGACAACGCTACCAGCCGCCTCGCTCATGTCCTCGGGGGCGATTGCCCGCAGCGCCAAAGACCGGGCCGACACCGGGTTCCGGGCGCCGTTTGCGGCAGACATCGGCAACCACTATCTGATCGGCCCGTACGGTCCGGTGGTTGAAGAGGTCACGGCGCTTGATTTGCCCGTGACGGGCAGGATTCCGGAAGACCTTGTCGGTCGGTTCATCCGCAATGGGCCCAACCCCATCGAGGTCACGGACCCGGCGAATCACCACTGGTTTCTCGGAGAGGGAATGGTGCATGGCGTCTACCTCCGCGCAGGCACGGCCGAGTGGTATCGAAACCGCTTCGTGCGCAGCCGACTGGTCTGCGATCGGCTCGGCGCACCGTACCCGGCAGGTACGCCCCGCACCCGAGTCGACGTCGTCAACACCCACGTTCAGCGCTTCGGCGGCAAGACGCTGGCCCTGGTCGAGTCCGGTCCGCCGGCGATTTCGCTGTCACATGAGCTCGATACCCTGTCGTACGAAGACTTCCAGGGCACGCTGGCCGGCGCCTTTGCCGCCCACCCTCACCTCGACCCGCTGACGGGAGAGTGGCACGCCGTCACCTACGACTCGGGCGTGAAGAGCGAGGTCCGGCACGTGGTGGTGGGAACCGACGGCAAGGTCCGCCGCTCGGTCGCGATCCCCGTCTCGGACGGGCCCATGGTGCACGACTTCGCCTTCACCCAAGAGTACGTGCTGATCTTCGACCTGCCGGTGGTCTGGAATGACGCCGCGTCTGAGAACGGACACCTGTTCCCCTACCAGTGGTCCGAGGGCCGCGCGGCCCGGGTCGGGCTGCTGCCCCGCGAAGGGGCAGCGACGGACATCATCTGGATCGACGTTCCCCCGTGTTACGTCTTTCACATGGCCAACGCCTTCGACGCTGCCGACGGGACCGTGATGGTCGATCTGGTCGAGTTCAGCAGCATGTTCAGAACGTCGCTGCAAGGCCCTGGCGAGGGTCCGCCGGTCCTGTCACGCTGGGCTCTGGATCCTGTGGCCCGAACCGTCAACAAGAGCGTGCTGTCCGGCAGACCGCGGGAATTCCCGCGTATCGACGAGCGGCTGACAGGTCGTCCGCACCGCTACATCTACGGCGCGGGAATCCAGATGGACCGCGGATCCGCGCTGTGCTTCGACACCCTGACCGGCGTCGACCTGGCGCACGACTTTGGTCCGGGGCGATTCGGATCGGAGTGCGTCTTCGTGCCGAAGTCCGACATCGCCGGCGAAGGCGAGGGCTGGGTGATGACCTATGTGTGGAATGCGCCCACCAACACGTCGGACCTGGTGATCATCGACGCCACCCGTTTCGACGGGCCGCCGCAGGCAGTCGTTCATCTGCCGGTTCGCGTGCCGTTCGGCTTTCACGGCAGTTGGATCGCCGACGGGTCATGAAGTCGCAAGCGATCAGTCGGTTGCGGCTCTCTTCACGATCCGACTCCCGGCATGCACGCGCGGCGCATGAAGACTCGCATCACTGAACTGTTTGGCATCGAACACCCAATCATCCAGGGAGGCATGCACTACGTCGGCTTCGCCGAACTCGCCGCCGCGGTCAGCAATGCCGGCGGTCAGCACCCCGGACTATCCGGGCTACATCCGGACCATCATCGACGGCGGTGTCAAGGCGGTGGAGACGGCCGGTAACAACCCCCAGAAGTGGCCTGCGATGCTTCACGAGGCGGGCGTGAAGGTGATCCACAGATGCACCAGCGTACGTCACTCGATCAAGGCGCAGGCCATTGGGTGCGACGCCGTCAGCGTCGATGGCTTCGAATGTGGCGGCCGCCCGGGCGAGGACGATATCCCCGACTTCATTCTCTTGCCGCGCGCGGCTGATGAACTGAAGATCCCGTTCGTGGCCAGCGGCGGGATGGCCGATGGACGCAGTCTCGTGGCGGCCCTGGCTCTGGGAGCCGAGGGCATCAACATGCATGCTGACGAAGAAGAAGGTCGCTCAGCCTTGCCAGGCGGATCTGGTGCGGCCAGGTCTCGGACGTCTCGTCCGCGCACTCGGCGGGAGGGGCGGCTTGGCAACCATTCCCGTTCGCTCGGGCGACCGCAACGCCATGGCGGTGAGCTTCGACACCGCCCGCCCGAAGGCCTGACATCGGTGGCGGGCGCGAGTCGACTCACGTCGACCCCGCGCCGCATCAGTCGACGCGGATCCAGTACTGATTGCGGTGGAACGGGCCGACGTAGCCGCGCACCTCGAGCTTGCGGCCGGCGTCCTCGACCTTCAGGCGCAGCCGGTACACCTTGCCGTCCGCGGGGTCGAGGATCGTCCCGCCGGTCCAGGTCTCGCCGTCGGCGCGTGCGCCGCGGATGATCTCCAGGCCTTCCACCGGCTTGTCCTTGCGGTCGTCGGAGCACTTTTCGCAGCGCGCGTCGGGCTGGGCCGCGGGGTCGAGCCGCTTCTCGATGCGACCGACCAGTGCGCCGCCGCCCTCGCTGATGCGGACCAGCGAGCGCTCCTTGCCGGTCTTGTCGTCGATCGTCTTCCACAGGCCTATCGGGCTGCCCTGTGCGATGGCGAGGGGGGTGGCCAGCGCGCACAGCGCGGCGACAAACGTCTTCTTCATGGCGGGCTCTCCGTGACGGTTAGCAGGCTGTTGAAATGCGGTCCGACAAGAGGCGAATGAGCGCGGTCGGCATCAGTTTTCGGCCGAGGAATGCGCGTGCGCCGACTTGCCGGCCGGGATCGGGCCGGTCAATCGTGGCTGCGTGGCATCGGACAGCGTCGTCGTGCCGTTCGCCGCGGC
>JADCHE010000020.1 GCA_020248665.1 Burkholderiales bacterium
TCTTCCGATCTGTGCTGCGCGTGCACGGCAACACCTCCGCGATGACGCAGTTCCTGCCCGCCGACGTCGCGGACTTCAGCGCCCGCCACGAGCACGTGCGCATCGTGCTCGAGGAGTGCTGGAGCGAGGAGGCGGTGCGTCGCGTGAGGAGCGGCGAGGCCGACCTCGGCGTCGTCGTCGAAGGCTGCGACATCGCCGGGCTGTGGAGCCGCCCCTACCGGCGCGACCGGCTCGCCGCGGTGCTGCGCGACGACGACGCGCCCGAGGGAGACGAGGTCGCGTTCTCGGACCTGCTCGAGCGCGACCTGGTCGGCCTGGAGGGCAGCAGCACGCTGACGCGCCTGCTCACCGCCCAGGCCGCGCAGCTGATGCGGCCGATGGCGCTGCGCGTGCAGGTGCGCAGCTTCGAGGCGGTGTGCCGCGCGGTCGAGGCGCGGCTCGGCATCGGCGTGCTGCCGCTCGCGGCGGCGCGCAGCTTCGCCCAGGCGATGCGGCTGCGGGTGATGCCGCTGTCGGACCCCTGGGCACTGCGCCGCATGCAGCTCGTCGCGCGCGCGCAGCCACCCAGCCAGACCCCGCTGGGCACCCTGCTCGCGCACCTCGAGGCCTGCGCCTCGGGGGACGACGCTCAGGCCGCGATGTAGGGCTTCGTCCTCGCGAACGACGGCCGCGCGCCCCAGGCCTCGGCAAGCGCCTTCAGCCTCGGCGTCGCGGGCAGCCACGCCTGGTCCGCGAAGCGCAGCTGCTGGTAGTCGTGCAGCGTCACCGCGGCGATCGCGTCGAGGGTCGGCGTGCCGCTCGTCGCGATCGCGCCGGCCTGGGCTTCCAGACGCTGCATGCCCTCGACCATCGAGCGCCGCCGCCGCAGGCCGACCGGCGTCTCGTCGAAGAGCACCGGGGCGGTGACCTTGCGCGTGATGATGGTGATCGTCGACGCCTCGATCGCGCCGATCGCGATGCCCGCGCGCGACAGGATGCCCGCCGTCGCGGCCCCCTGCCCCACGAGGCCCGGCCACTGCGGCGCGGGGCGGGTGGCCTCGAGCCACTGCACGATCAGCAGGCACTCCGACAGCGGCGTGCCGTCGTCCAGCACCAGCGTCGGCACGCGCGTGGCGGTGTTGGCCGTGCGCAGCCGCGCGTCGTCGGCCCACGGATCGACGATCGTCGGCTCGACCTCGAGGCCCTTCTCGATCATCGCCGCGCGTGCGATCCGCACGAACGGCGACGTGGTGTTGGCGAGCAGCTGCATCGCGTCTCCTACGCTCAGGCCGACACCGCGCCGAGCTGCTTCATCATGCCGAGGTTGTCGAGCAGCGCCCAGTGCTCGACCATCACGCCGTCGCGGATCTGGAAGAGGTCGAGCACGCCGATGTCGATCTTCTTCCCGGTCGCGGCCATGTCGCCGAACGCGCCGGTGTGCGTACCCTTGACGCGCAGGCGCACCAGCACCTTCTCGCCCTCGGCGACGAAGTCCTCCAGCGGCAGCTCCATGTCGGGGAACGCAGGCAGCAGCGCGTCGTGCAGCTGGGCCACGCCCTGCGGGCCGCGCACCTCGAACGGCAGGCCCGGGTCGTGCCGCACGAAGTCGGGCGAGATGTGGCGGGCCATCCAGGCGGTGTCGCGGGCGAGGAACGCCTTGAAGTAGTCGCGGCAGATCTGCTTGTTGGTCTCGAGGACGCTCATGGGGATCGCTCCGTTCGGGATCGGTGGGTTTCGGTTGGGGTCAGGCCGCGACGACGTCGAAGCCGAGCCGCGGGAAGTGGATGTGCAGGTTGCCGGCGTCCGGGTCCCGGCGGTGGATGACGACCTCGTCGTCGCCCGCGGCGACCAGCGTGCCCTCGACCGGCACGCGCGCGTTGTCGTCGGGCGTCACGACCACGCGGGTGCCGGCCTTCAGGCCACCGGGGTCGCCGTCCGGCTGGAGGTGCGTCACCGGCGCGGGCTCGGCGGCCTTCGCGATCGCGAACGCCTCCTCGGCGCTCGCCGGCGTCGGCGTGCCGTGGCCGATCGCCTTGATCCGCTCGTACCAGGGCGCGATCGGCCCGAAGCCGACCAGCGCGTCGACCTCTGGCGGGCAGTTCGCGCGCAGCAGGTGGACCGTCTGCCAGACCGCGAGGTCGGCCGCGCTCGGCGCGTCGCCGAACAGGAACGGCCGCGCGGCGAGCGCCCGCCGCACCCACGCGACCTGCGCGCGGACGAACTCGAGGTGCTGCGGGAACTGGGGTGCCATCGCCGCCTTGCTCATGTCTATCATCAGGTACCCCTCCTTGCGGTCCTTGATGAACTCGGGCGGGATGTGCTCGCCGATGTAGTGCACCAGCACGCCGATGATCGGGATCCACATCTGGCGCTCCCAGGCGAAGCCCAGGCCCTGCGCGACGCCCTCGCTGCCCTTCGGGTACAGGCTGGGCGCGTTCGGCGCGAGGCGCTCGAGCGTCGGCAGGATCAGGTTGGTGTCGCAGTAGACGTCGGCGCCGACCTGCATCACCGGCGCGCGCCGGTAGCCGCCGGTGAGCGGCGAGAGCAGCGGGCGCGGCGGCAGGCCGGCGATCTCCACCGAGCGCCACGCGAGGCGCTTGACGCCGAGGGCGGTGCGCACCTTCTCGGAGAACGTGGAGAACGGATAGTGGTGCAGGACGATGTCGCTCACGAAAGGTCTCCTCCGCCGTCGGCGGCTCAGTACATGATGTGGCCGCCGTCGACCACGATGGTCTGCCCGGACACGAAGCCCGACAGGTCGGACAGCAGGTAGAGCGCGGTGCCGACCAGGTCGTCCGGCTTCTGCTCGCGCGAGATCGCGCGCGCCTTCAGGAAGCTCTGCTGCCACTCGATGGGGCGGTTCCTCGTCGCGTCGGTGATCACGAAGCCGGGCGCGATCACGTTGACCCGCACGCCCATCGGGCCGCACTCCTTCGCCAGGCCCTTGGTCATCGACAGCACCGCGCCCTTGGTCGCGACGTAGTGCAGGTAGCCGGGCTGGCCCGCCACCGCGACGACCGACGCGATGTTGACGATGGCGCCCGAGCGCTGCGCGCGCATCACCGGCATCACCGCCTTGCAGCAGAGCCAGACGCCCTTCACGTTGACCGAGAAGATCCGGTCCCAGATCGCAGGGTCGAGCTCCTCGAACGGCGTGAGCTTGACCTCGCGGAAGTAGGCGGCGTTGTTGACGAGACCGTCGATGCGGCCGAAGCGCTCGACCGCGGCCTTGGCCATCGCCTGCACCGACGCGTCGTCGGACACGTCGACGCGCACGGCGAGCGCGCGGCCGCCGGCGGCCTCGACGGCGGCGACGGTCTCGTCGGCCGCGTTCATGTCGGCGACGACGACGTTCGCCCCTTGTGCGGCGGCACCGACGGCGAAGGCCTGTCCGATTCCGGTGGCCGCGCCGGTGACGATCACGGTGCGGCCGGCGAGCAGGTCATGGGTGGGCATGGGTGGTCCTCTGGGGAGTGGCAGGGAAGGCGCGGCGCCAGGCGGCGACGAGCCGGTGGACGAAGGCCTCGTCGAGCAGGCCGCGGGGCCGCACGCGCAGGAAGATCGCGACCAGGCCGCCGAAGACGACCATCCGCCAGCCGCCGAAGAGCTTCGAGGTCTCGAGCAGGAACATGTCGAACGCGGCGCCGAGCAGCGGCCCGATCGGGGTGGCGAGCCCGCCGATCAGCGCGTAGCCGACCGCGTGCACGCCGAGCATCGGGTCGTAGGCGTTCGGGTCGACGAAGGTGAGGCGGTGCGCGTGCAGCCCGCCGCCGAGCGCGGCGAGCGCGCCGGCGAGCGCGGCCGCGGCGACGCGCAGCCGCAGCACCGGCAGCCCCGAGGCCGCGGCGAGCCCGTCGTCGTGCCCGACCGCGGCCATCGCCGCGCCGGCACGGGTGCGCCCGAGCCACAGCAGCGCGAGCAGCACCACCGCGAGCACCGCGAGCGCCATGGCGAGGAAGCGCTCGGGGGTGACCTGGTTCTCCAGCAGCCAGCGAATGTCGCGGAAACCGTCGACGCCGTCGGGACCGACCCAGCTGCCATCGGGCTCGCGTACGCGCAGTCGCCAGGTCAGCAGCGCGAGCCGCGTCAGCTCGGCGAACGCGAGCGTCGCGACCGCGTAGTGCAGCCCGCCCAGGCGCGCGGTGGCGAGCGCGACGCCGGCCGAGGCGAGCGCGCCCGTCGCCATGCCCACGGCCAGCGCCGCCGCGAGCGGCCAGTGCGCGAGCGTGGTCGCGATGCCGGCCGCGTACGCGCCGATCCCGAAGAACGCCTGCTGTCCGAGCGAGATGCGACCGGTGCGCAGCACCAGCCACGCCGACAGCGCGAGCAGCGACAGGATCACGACGTCGGTGGCCAGCCCGACGCCGCCGTCGGCGACGCAGAACGCGTCACGCATGGCTCGGTACCGCGCCGTTCGGCCTGGCGCGCGCACCGCGCCACAGCAGCACGGCAAGCAGCAGCGCCCAGGCGGTCGCGTCGCGGCCGATCGCGCCGAACGCCGCCTGCGCGTGCGCCTCGACGACGCCGAGCACGACGGCGCCGACGACCGCGCCGCGCACCGAGCCCAGCCCGCCGATCATCGCGGCCACCAGCCCCTTGACCAGCATCCACATGCCGAACATCGGCGTGACCTGCCCCTCCATCGCGAGCACGAGGCAGGCCGCGACGCCGGCGAGCGCGCAGGTGGCGAGGAACGCGACGCGGCGCAGGCGCGGCACCGCGAGACCGACGAGCTCCGCGGCGACGCGGTGGTCGGAGGCCGCGCGCCAGGCGAGCCCGGCGCGCGTGCGCTCGAGCGCCCGCGCGATACCCCACGCGAGCGCCAGCGCGAGCACGAGCGCCGCGAGCCGGTCGGGCCGCAGCCCGAGCGGCCCGAGCGTCCACTCGCCGGTGACCGCGATCGACGGGAACGGGTTCAGGTGGCGCGGCAGCATCAGCACCGCGAGCTGCTCGAGCTGCATCCACAGCGCGAAACTCGCCGCGAGCGCCACCACCTCGCGGCCGTCGGCGCCGGCGACCGCGCCGTGTCCGCGCGACGGGCCCGAGCCGTCGGCCCGCTCCGTCGGGAAGCACAGCCACTCGACGTACAGGCCGGCGAGCACGGTCACCGCGACCGCCGCGACCAGCACGCCCGCGGCGGGCACGCCGTGGCGCGCGTACAGCCAGGCGCCGACGTAGGCGCCGAGCATCGCGCCGGCGCCGTAGGCGAGGTTGACCCGCCGCAGCGTGCCGAAGCCGAGCGTCAGGCCGAGCGCGACCAGCGCGTAGGGCCCCGCCTCGAGCAGCCCGTCGAGCGTGCGCTGCGCGAGCGCGAGCAGCAGCGCGCCGCCGTCGGACATGTCACGCCGCCTTGCGTCGGCCGAGGTAGGCGCGCTGCACGACGTCGTCCTCGGCGAGCTGCCCGGGGGTGCCGGAGAAGGCGACGCGACCCTGCTCCATCAGGTAGAAGTGCTGCGCGACCTTGAGCGCCATGTGCGCGTTCTGCTCGACGAGGAACACGGTGGTGCCCTCGGCGTGCAGCTGCCGGATGATCGTGAAGATCTCGGCCACCACCTTCGGCGCGAGGCCGACCGAGGGCTCGTCCATCAGCAGCAGGCGCGGGCGCGACATCAGCGCGCGTGCCACCGCGAGCATCTGCTGCTCGCCGCCCGACAGCGTGCCGGCGAGCTGCCCGTCGCGCTCGGCGAGCCGCGGGAAGCGGGCCATCATCCGGTCGACGTCGGCCTTGATGCCGGCCCGGTCGCGCCGCCGGAACGCGCCCGCATTCAGGTTCTCGCGGACGGTGAGCGCGGGGAACACCAGGCGGTTCTCGGGCACCAGCGCGAGGCCCCGCGCGACGATCTCGGCGGGCGATCGGCCGACCAGCTCCTCGCCCTCGAAGCGGATCGAGCCGCGCTGCGGCCGCAGGATGCCGGCGAGCGTCATCATCAGCGTGGTCTTGCCGGCGCCGTTGGGCCCGAGCAGGCAGGTGACCTCGCCGTCCCTCGCCTCGAGGCTCACGCCCTTGAGCGCCTCGATCTTGCCGTAGGCGGTGGCGAGCTCGCGGATCTCCAGCATCGCGTGTCTCCTCAGGCCGCGAGCGCGGCCGACATCAGCTCGTCGCCATCGTCGGCGCCGAGGTACGCCGCCCTGACCTGCGGATCGTCCTGCACCTCGGCCGGCGTGCCCTCGGCGATCTTGCGACCGAAGTTCAGCACCGCGACCCGGTCGCAGACGTTCATCACCAGGTCCATGTGGTGCTCGATCAGCAGGATCGTGCGGCCCTGGTCGCGCAGCGAGCGGATGCGCGCGTCGAGCTCGTCGATCTCCTCGGCGTTCATGCCGGCGGCCGGCTCGTCGAGCAGCAGCAGCGGCGCGCCCGACGCCGCGGCGCGCGCGAGCTCGAGGCGGCGCTGCTCGCCGAAGGCGAGGTTGCCGGCCAGCTGGTCGCGCTTGCCCGCGAGGCCGCTGAACTCGAGCAGCGACTCGGCCCGCTCGCGCGCGGCCGACGCGCCGGCGAGCCAGCGGGCCTTGAAGCCGGCCCAGCCGCGCTCGCGGACCACGGTCGCGGTCCAGACGTTCTGCCAAACCGTGAGCTGCGAGAACAGGCGGATGTTCTGGAAGGTCCTCGCGATGCCGAGCTCGGCCCGCCGGTGCGGCGGCAGCGGCCCGATGTCGCGGTCCTCGAAGCGCATCTCGCCGCGGGTGGGCGCGTAGAGCCCGGCGATCAGGTTGACGGTGGTGCTCTTGCCCGAGCCGTTCGGGCCGATCAGGCCGAGGATCTCGCCGCGGCGCACGGTCAGGTCGAGCCCGTCGATCGCCTTGACGCCGCCGAAGTGCCGGGACAGGTCGGTGAGCTCAAGCATGGCGGGCCTCCGCATCGACGGTGCGCCCGGCGCGCGCGACGGGGCGCCGCGACGCCGACGAGCGCCACAGCGGCGCGGACAGCATGCCGCCCGGGCGCACCAGCATCACGACGACGATCAGCGCGCCGAACAGCAGGCTGCGCCAGTCGCCGAGGAAGCGCAGCCCCTCGATCAGCACGCCCTGGATGAACACTACCGCGAGCAGCGTGCCCGCGAGGCTCTTCAGGCCGCCGAGGATCGGGTAGGCGATCGCGAAGGTGGCCAGCAGGATCGTGAAGTTCGAGTGCTCGATGTGCGTGGTGGTGTGGCTGAAGAGGCCGCCGGCGAGCCCGGCGATCGCGCCGCCGATGCCGAAGGCCGACACCTTGGCCGCGGTGAGGTCGACGCCCGCGCTCTGCGCCGCGACCTCGTCCTCCCCGACCGCGCGCCAGAGCGTGCCGATCCGCGAGCGGTCGAGCCACCACAGCACCAGCATCACGCCCGCCACCAGCGACCAGATCAGCGCGAGCACGTCCCACGCCGTCCAGCCGTTGCTCTGGAAATAGCGGATGCCGCCGAAGCCCAGGCCGCCGTCGGGGCCGACGGGGCCGTCCGGCCCCTGCACGCGCCACTTGAAGTTGAAGAACACCAGCCGGACGATCTCGGCGAACGCGGTGGTCGCGACCACCAGCATCAGCCCCTTGACCCGCAGCGCCGGGAAGCCCACCGCGACCGCGACGCCGGCGGAGACCAGCGCGCCGACCGCGAGCGCCCACGGCAGCGGCCAGCCGGCCATCACCGTCAGCATGCCCGCCGCGTACGCGCCGATCGCGAAGAAACCGCCCTGCGCGAGGCTCACCTGCCCGGTGTGCAGCACGCACCAGGCCGACAGGCCGAGCAGCGTGTGCACGCCGATGACCTGCGCGAGGCCGAGGTAGAAGTCCACGCTCAGTCCCTCCCGCCGGGCGCGGCGAACAGGCCGCCGGGCCGGAACACCAGGAACGCGAACAGCATCGCCATCACGTAGATGTCGCGCTCGCCGACGCCGCGCACGAACTGGAAGAAGTTCTCGACGCCGCCGACCAGCAGTCCCGCGACGATCGCGCCCGGCACGCTGCCGAGCCCGCCGATCACGGTGACCACCAGCCCCTTGACGGTGAGCGGCAGCGTCAGCAGCGGCGAGAGCATGCCGATCGCCGCGCCCGTCATCGCGCCGGCGGTGCCGCCGAGCAGCCCAGCGATCACGAAGGTGCCGGCGTTGGTGCGGTCCACGCTCATGCCGCACAGCCGCGCGGCGACCGGCTGCTGGGCGACCGCGCGCGTGGCGAGCCCGAGGCGCGTGCGGGTCAGCAGCAGCCGCAGCCCGACCATCGCGATGCAGCCGAGCACGAACACGAACACCAGGTCGCCGCGGATCATGAACGGACCGACGTCCCAGACCGCGCCGGTGAACATCGCCGGGTAGTTCGGCGGCATGCCGTCGGTCGCGTGCACGATGACCTCCTCGAGCAGCAGCAGCATCCCGACCGTGGACA
>JADCHE010000200.1 GCA_020248665.1 Burkholderiales bacterium
CCAGTCCGTCGCACAGCCGCCGCGCGGCGCGCGACTTGCCCTCGAGGATCGTGGGGAAGTGCGTCTCGACGCGCCGGTTGCGGGTCAGCAGGTCGCTCAGGTCGCGGTAGACGAAGCGGTGGCGCCAGATCGTCTCGAACATCAGGTGCAGGAACAGCCACGCCTCCTCGACGTCCGCCGGCAGCTCTCCGGGCAGTCGCAGCAGGCCCTCCATCTCGCGCTCGTACTGCTCGAACAGCGCGTTGACGATGTCGTCCTTGTTGCGGAAGTGGTAGTACAAGTTGCCGGGCGAGATGTTCATCTCGTCGGCGATGGCGCTGGTCGTGACCTGCGGCTCGCCTTGTTCGTTGAACAAGCGCAGCGACAGTTCGAGGATCCGTTCGCGCGTGCGTCGCGGCGCCTTGCGCTGCGTCTGCATCCGTCACCTCCCGGCGGGCGGCTCGCGCGTCGCGCGCGGCGGCGGCCAAGGATAGCACCGGCCCGCGCCGGCGCTCAGCCTCGTCCGGACAGCCTGACGATGCGCTCGAGGTCGTCGAGCGCGTGGCCGAGCTGGCGCGTCGCGACCGCGAGCCGGCCTGCGCGCGGCGGGGGCCGCGTGGGCTCGCGCACCAGCGCGTGCGCCGGGTCCGTGAGCCGCTCGACGTTCAGCCGCAGCCCGTGCCGCGCGAGCACCGGCGCGAGCGAGGGCGCGCGCTCGAGCAGGTCGGCGCGTGTGCGCCGGTAGGCGTGCTCGCACAATCCGCGGCGGCTCGAGGTGCTGAAGATCCGCGTGAAGAAGGTCGTCGCATCGTCGGCCCGCGGCTCGAACAGCAGCACGTCGGCGTCCGGATGGGTGACGCGGTACTTCTCGAGGCCGACGGTCATCCGCGAGCGGATCGCGGTGCGCACCGTCTGCGCGAGCACCGCGCCGAGGCCGCGCCGGGCCATCGCGGCGGGCGGGCCGTCGGGCCCGGCCGCGTACGGCACCAGGGGATTCAGGCACAGCACGAGACGAGCGCCCTCCTGCAGCGCGATCGACGCGTGCAGCGTCTTGTTCAGCGCGCCGTCGACGAACCAGCGTCCGCCGATCTTCACCGGCGGGAACAGGCCGGGTACGGCGGCCGACGCGAGCACCGCTCGCGAGATCGGCACGTCGGGCGTACCGGGGCCGCCGAAGGCGACCGTCTCTCCGGTGTCGATGTCGGTGGCCACGATCCGCAGCGTCGCACGCAGCCGGTCGAACCGGTTGGTCCGGCCGGCCGCGCCGAGCAGCGCCGCGAGCTTGAGTTCGGCCGGCGCGGCGTCGATCACGCCGGTGGGCAGCAGCGAGGCCGCACGGTCGAGGCCGCGCCAGACGGCGGTGCCGAGGCCGCCGTGCAGCAGCCCGCGACGCATCTCGTCCAAGAGGTCGCCCAGCACCGACGGGGCGACCGCGAGCCGCTCGCGCAGCTCGCCCCAGGCGGGCCGCAGCAGCGACGCGGGGTCGAACGGGCCGTCGTCGACCTCGCTCTCGACGAACATCCGGACCATCGCGTGCGGCGACAGCCCGTTGGCGAGGCCGGCCGCCACGAACGCGCCGGCGCTGACGCCGACGTAGACGTCGAGCGCGGTCAGGTCCAGCCCGTCGATCGACTCGGACAGCGCGGCCAGCGCGCCCAGCTCGTAGGCGGCGCCGAGGAAGCCGCCGCCGGCCAGCGCGATGCCGACCGGGGCGACGGGGCGACGGACGCGGGTCATGTCGGGCCGGTGCGGGCCGCCGGGGCAGCCCGCACTTCAGGCTCCGCTCAGGCCTTCGCAGCCTTCTTCGCGGCGGCCTTGCGCGGCGCGCGCGTCGCCGTCGCCTTGGCGGCCTTCGCCGCCGGCTTGCGGGCGGTGGCGGCGCGGGGCGCACGGGCCGGCTTGCCGCCGAGCGCCTGGACGCTCGCGTTCAGTTTCTCGACGCGGGCGATCAGCTCCTGGACGTCCGCGTTCGTCGGCACGCCGAGTCGGTTGAGCGCACGGGCGACCCGCTCCTCGAACACCTGCTCGAGGCGGTCCCACGACTGGGTCGCCTGCTTCGAGACGTCGCCGGCGACGCGGCCCACGTGCCCGGTGACCACGCCGAACTTCTCCTCGGCGATCGCGCGGGTGCGCTTCTGGATGCCCTTGCCTTCCTTGACCAGCGCATCGAAGACCTTGTTGCCTTCCTCCTGCGCCTTGGCGAACGCACCGAGGCCCGCCAGCCAGATCTGCTGCGCCGAGTCCTTCACCGCCGCGGCCAGCTGGCCGTTGTCCGCGGTGACCTGGGCCGCCGGTTTCGTCTTCTTGACCATGTGTCCTGCTCCTGCGAAGTGGTTTGTCTGGGCGCGCCACGCGGTTCCGGGCGAGGCGATGCCGGCAGTCTAGGCAAGGCCCCTAGAGCCCGCACACTAATCGCACGACCGTTCGTGGGCGCGACCCGCATCGGGTTGCCGCCTCGCGACGGGCGGTGCGATGATCCGGACTCCGCGCGCCGCCCTGCGTCGGCCCGAAGAACACGGACACACGAGGAGATCCCAGCGATGATGTATTTCGTCACCGGCGCGAGCGGCTTCATCGGCAAGCGCCTCGTCCGCAAGCTGCTCGCCCGCCGCGGCGCCGTCGTGCACTTCCTGATCCGCGATGCCTCGCCCGATCGCGTGCAGCCGCTGCTCGACTACTGGGGCGTCGGCGCCGACCGCGCGGTCGCGGTGCAGGGCGACCTGACGCAGCCGGGCCTCGGCATCAAGGCGACAGAGCGCAAGAAGTACGAGGGCAAGGTCGCGCACTTCTTCCACCTCGCGGCGATCTACGACCTCAAGGCCGACGCCGACAGCCAGTTGCGGGTGAACGTCGACGGCACCCGCAACGTCGTCCAGTTCGCCAACCAGATCAAGGCCGGCCGCTTCCACCACGTCTCGTCGATCGCCGCGGCAGGGCTCTTCGAGGGCGTCTTCCGCGAGGACATGTTCGAGGAGGCCGAGGGCCTCGACCATCCGTACTTCGCGACCAAGCACGACTCCGAGAAGGTCGTCCGAGACGAGTGCAGGGTGCCGTTCCTCGTGTTCCGCCCAGGACTGGTCGTCGGCGACTCGAAGACCGGCGAGATGGACAAGATCGACGGGCCGTACTACTTCTTCAAGCTGATCCAGCGGATGCGCCAGACGCTGCCCCCGTGGATGCCGACGATCGGCATCGAGGGCGGGCGGATCAACATCGTGCCGGTCGACTTCGTCGTCGACGCGATGGACCACATCGCGCACGCGAGGCAGCACGACTCCGACTGCTACCACCTCGTCGATCCCGAGCCGATGCGGGTCGGTGACGTACTGAACACCTTCTGCGAGGCCGCGCACTCGCCGCGCATGACGATCCGCGTCAACGCGGCGCTGCTCGGCTTCATCCCGCGCGGCGTCAAGAAGAGCCTGATGGCGCTGACGCCGGTGCGGCGCATCCGCGGCGCGGTGATGAAGGACCTGGGGCTGCCCGACGACATCCTCGACTTCGTCAACTACCCGACGCGCTTCGACTGCCGCTACACCACCGCCGCGCTGAAGGGCAGCGGCATCGTCTGCCCGCGCCTGAAGGACTATGCGTGGGCGATCTGGGACTACTGGGAGCGCCACCTCGACCCGGACCTGCAGATCGACCGCACCCTCAAGGGCCAGGTCGCCGGCAAGGTCGTGCTGATCACCGGCGGCTCGTCGGGCATCGGTCTCGCGGCCGCGCGCAAGATCGCCGAGGCGGGCGCGGTGACGATCATCTGTGGCCGCGACCAGGACAAGCTCGACGAGGCGAAGGCGCTGGTCGAGGCCGACGGCCACGTGCTGCACACCTTCTCGGTCGACCTCGCCGACATGGCCGACGTCGACCGCATGGTCAAGTGGCTGATCGAGACGCACGGCGGCGTCGACTACCTGGTCAACAACGCCGGCCGCTCGATCCGCCGCGCGATCGAGTCGAGCCAGGAGCGCTTCCACGACTTCGAGCGCTGCATGCAGCTCAACTACTTCGGCGCGATCCGCACGACGATGGGGCTGCTGCCCGGCATGGTCGCGAAGAAGCGCGGCCACGTGATCAACATCTCGTCGATCGGGGTGCTGACCAACGCACCGCGCTTCTCGGCCTACGTCGCGTCCAAGTCGGCGCTCGACGCGTGGACGATGTGTGCGTCGTCGGAGTACGCCGACCTCGGCGTGCGCTTCACGACGATCAACATGCCGCTGGTCCGCACGCCGATGATCGCGCCGACCAAGCTCTACAACAACGTGCCGACGCTGTCGCCCGAGGAAGCCGGCGACCTGATCGTGCAGGCGATCGTCCACAAGCCGGTGCGGATCGCGACGCGGCTGGGCATCGTCGGTGCGGTGATGCACGCCACCGTGCCGCGCCTCGCGCAGATCGTGATGAACACCTCGTTCAGGATGTTCCCGGACTCGGAAGCGGCCAAGGGCGTCAAGGGGGACAAGCCGCCGCAGCTGTCGGCCGACCAGGTCGCGTTCCAGCAGCTGATGCGGGGCATCCACTTCTGATGCGGCAGGCACGGGTGGCTGGTATCGCCGTCCGCCGGTGCCGCCTTCGCGCGTTCAGCCGACTTCGCCCGGGGTCGCCTCGCGGGCGATGCGCCCGGTCTCGGCCGCGGCGAGCGCCTCGAGCACGATGCCCGCCACGTTCGCGTCGTACGCGAGCGTCACGTGCCCGAGCCCGTGCAGCATCACCGTGCGGGCCCCGGGCAGCGTCTGGATCGCCTGCGGCGAGACGATGTTGTCCTGCCACGAGAGCACGATGGTGAAGCGCTCGAGCCGCTCGCGCGGTTCGTCGGCCGCGAGCGCCCGCAGCCAGTCGCTGTCGCGACGCATCTGCCTCACGTTGCGTCCGCGCCCGAAGCTCGCGTGGACCGTACCGTGGTGTGGCGTGCCGAGCGTGACGACGCATGCGACCGCATCGTCGCCGAACGCGCGCAGGTAGGCTCGTGCGGCAAGGCCGCCCATGCTGTGGCCGACCAGCGCGACGCGCGCGGCGCCGGTGCTCACGCGCAGCGCCTCGACCGCATCGGCGATCCGCGGCGCGTAGTCGTCGATCGACGCGAACGGCGGCTCGAGGTCGAGCGCCTCGACCGCATGGCCGGCCCCGATCAGGCGGGCGGCCATCGGCCGCCACAGCGCGCGGTTGCAGAAGTAGCCGTGGATCAGCAGCACCGGCAGCCGCTCGCCGACGACCATGCCCGTCGCGAACGGCCGCGTCGAGAGCAGCGGCTGCGCGAAACTGAAGGTGCGGGTCGAGTCGACGATCTCGCGGAGGTAGGCGACCATCCACGCGCGCAGCGACGGCCAGAGGCCGTGCCGCGGCGCGTCCGCCGGCCGCTCGCCGCGCGTCGCCCACGCGAGCGCGAAGTCGAACGCCAGGATGCCGGCATGCAGCGCGAGCGGCGCGAAGACGCCGACCGCCAGCGCGACCCCGATCGACGTGCGGCCGCTGGCCGCGAGCCAGCCTGCCAAGGCCATGCCCAGCAGGACCTGCCCGGCCAGCAGCCACGCCTGCAGCCGCGCGATCATGCGAGCGGCTCCGCGGGGCGCCTGAGGAGCCGCTCGGCGGGGCCCGCGGCGAGGCGGGCGGCGATGCCGTAGATCGACAGCTTCAGGGTCCGTCTTCGCATGCAGTCCGATTCTAGGGGCCGGGCCTAGAGCCGCGGCTCTAAACGCCAGCGGGGCCGCGGCGACGGGTGCGCGCCGCCGGGGTCGGCGTCAGGCCGGCCGGCATCCCGACCACTATGCCAAGAGTCAGTTCCCGACCGCGCTTCAACGGGATACGCTACGTGCACACGCGTGGGTTTGCGACCCGGTCTCGACGACCCGGGACGCAGGACGATCAACCAAGGAGAACAAACACATGAACAAGCGACACTTCATCGTCACCGGCGCCTCGATGGCTGCCGTGGCCGTCCTCGGCACCGGTTGCACGACGACCGGTGGCGCTTCGGGAGATCCGGCCGCCCAGCGCCAGGCGATCGACGCCGCGGCCGACAGCGCGCTGTCGCGCCTGTACCAGCAGGTCGGCGGCTCGCGCGAGCTCGTCCAATCGGCGCGCGGCGTCCTCATCTTCCCGAACTTCGTCTCGGCCGGTTTCGTCGTCGGGGGGGCGACGGGCCAGGGCGTGATGCGCAAGGGCGGCAAGTCCACCCGCTATCACCGCATGACCGAGGCGTCCGTCGGATGGCTCGCTGGCGCGCAGTCCCAGGCCGTGTTCATCCTGTTCATGACCGACGAGGCGCTCGCCCGGTTCGAGGCCAGCAGAGGATGGACAGCGGGCGTGGACGGCTCGGTCGCCTTGTTCAGCGTGGGCGCCGACGCCCGCGTGACGACGCAGACCGCCCAGCAGCCTGTCACCGGATTCGTGCTGACGAACTCCGGCCTGATGGCCAGCCTCAGCCTGAACGGCAGCCGGATCACCCCGCTCGACCTCTGATCGGGCGCCGTTCGGCGCGGTCGCGATCCGCGATCTCGAGCGCGCCGCACGCGATGGGTACGAACGTCGTCGGTACCTGAAGTGGACCGCCGTGGCGCTCGCCGTCGGCGGCCGAGATCGACGGGTCGGACTGGGCCCGGTACATGGCCGCCGAAGCGAAGGCGTTCGACGAGGTTCGATCCGAGGTCACCGAACGCCTGGAGCCGAACGCGCGGCATGCGGGCAACCGTTACTAAGCCGACAGCCCGATTCATCCGGGACGATTCGCCCGCGACTGGAATCGCTCGTACGTGATGCGCCCGGACGGCGCGCCGGTCGGTACGGTGGTATTGCTGCACGGCCTCACCGTCTCTCCGTACAGCCTTCGCCACATCGCGCAGCGCTACGTGGATGCCGGGTTCGTCGCGGTGGCCATTCGGATGCCGGGCCACGGAACGGTGCCTGGAGGCCTCGTGGACGTGGAGTGGGCGCAGTGGACCGCGGCGACACGCCTGGCCGTCCGGGAGGCGCGCCGGCTCTCGGACGCCAAGGCGCCGCTGCACGTGATCGGGTTCTCGAACGGCGGCGCGCTGGCGATGAAGTAAGCGCTGGAGGCAGCGTCCGACAGGGCGCTCGCGCGCCCCGATCGCATCGTCCTGATCGCTCCGATGATCGGCATCACGAGCCTGGCCCGGTTCGCGGGCGTGCTGGGGTGGCCCGCCGCCTTTCCCCGGTTCGCGAAGGCGGCCTGGCTGGGCATCGTGCCGGAGTTCAATCCGTTCAAGTTCACTTGACCTCGATCAATCGACGCTGCCATGGTCGTGTCGCGACTGTTTCGCGGCCGTGCTGGCGTGAACCCGACTTCGTCGTCCCTGATCATTCCATAACTCATTGATCGGAAACGACTTTGGGACGGTTTCCGGATACCATTTCTCCCAGATTCCTGCTATTTTGCCGCGGTTTTCCGGGAGTTCTTGCGTTGAGCGACACCGCCGATTCCTTCCGAGGCCGCATCGACCAGATGATCGATCGGAGGCACCCCCTGGCGGTGCTGGGCTCGCGCATGCCGTGGCAGGAGATCGAGGCGGGGCTGGCCAGTCAGTTTGCGCGCCGTGTTCGCGAGGGCAAGCGCGTCGAGGGCATGGACCTGTTCGGGCCGAGCACGCAACGCGCGGGCGCCGGGGTATCCAAGGCGGGGCGTCCGCGGCTGCCGATGCGGCTGATGATTTCGCTGCTGTACCTGAAGCACGCCTTCGACGAGAGCGACGAGGGCGTGGTCGATCGCTGGAGCGACACGCCGCTCTGGCAGTGCTTTTCGGGGATGGACTACGACGAGCATCGCCGCCCGTGCGATCCGACGGTGCTGGTGGAGTTCAGGACGCTGCTGGGTGAGGCGGGTGTCGAGGAATTGCTCGCGCAGGCGATCAACGCGGCGGTGAACCTGAAGCTGATCGATCGGGGGCAACTGTCGAACGTGATCGTGGACCCGACGGTGCAGCCGAAGGCGGCGACGTACCCGACCGACAGCCGACTGCTTGAGTCGGCGCGCGAGAAGCTGGTGGAGATCGCCCGCGCGCAGGGCATCGCGTTGAAGCAGGCCTACGCCAAGGAAGGGGCGTACCTGCGGCACAAGGCGGGGCGCTACGGGCACGCGCGCCAGTTCAAGCGGATGCGCAGGGTGATCCGTCGCCAGAGAACGATCGTTGGCCGCCTGCAGCGGCAGATCCAGACGCGGGTGACGAGGCTGACGAGCTCGATCCGCGAGACGCTGGGCAAGGCGAATCGGGTGTTCGCGCAGACCGCGAACCGAAAGGCCGAGGCGCCCAAGCGGTACAGCTGGCACGCCCCGGAAGTGGTGTGCATGAGCAAGGGCAAGGCGAGAACGCCGTACGAGTTCGGCGCGAAAGTGGGCATCGCCACGACGCTGCGCGGCAGCCTGATCGTGGGGGCGCGGGCATTCGACGGAAATCCGTACGACGGTCACACGCACGTCGAACAGATCGAGCAGGCGACGATCCTGATGCAGGACACCGGCATGAAGCCGGGGACCGCATGGGTCGATCTCGGATACCGCGGTGTGGACGCCGACAACCCGGACATCGAGATCAAGCATCGGGGCAAGAGGGCGCGGCTCACCGAACTCGAGGTGAAGACCCTGAGGCGGCGCCAGGCGATCGAACCGGTGATCGGTCACTTGAAGGCGGATCACCGAATGGGGCGCTGCCATCTGAAAGGGCGCGTTGGGCGACAGGATGCATGCGGTGTTGTGCGCGGCGGGCTACAACATCCGGTGGCTGCTGCGGATGATTCGTGCGAAAGGCCTGCGAGCCTTCTTGCGCGAGCCTTCTTGCGCGTGCCTGGGGCCATGCGCGAGACGGCGGTAGGCGACATGCAGAGGCTCCCGGTGGGTGTCCGACTGATCTGGAGTCGACTTGCTTACCTCACGCCGAGACGCTCGCATGCGCCGGTCGCGGCGTGAATCGATAAGACAGCGACGACGACTTCCCTGGGCTCCTCCGCTGCCTCGCGACACGGTCCATCCGGTGCACTCCCGACCCCTCATGCATGCTCGCGCGAGACATCGTCGGTTGTCGGCCCGAGGCCCAGGGGGGCAGGCTCGCCTTCTGGCATCCATCGCCTGCGCGGTCGCGTTCCTCGGGGCACTCGCGACTCCGTCCGTCTCGGCGGTGCCGCACCGCAACATCCTCGTTCTCTATTCGAACGGCCGCCTGCTGCCGGCGAACGTCGAGGGCGATCGCGCGCTGGCAGACGTCTTCGCCACGCGCACGGACCTGTCGGTGAGGCTGAGCAGCGAGTTCCTGGACAGCCCGCGTTTCTGGGGCGACGCCTACCAACGCGCCATGGCCGAGTTCCTCCGCGAGAAGTACGCCGCGGCGCCACCCGAGGTCATCCTCGCCGGTGGCAAGGAGGCGCTCGATTTCTGGCTCCGGCACCGCGAGGCCATCTTCCCGGGGGTGCCGATCGTGCACGTGGGGATCGAGAAGGAGTGGCTGGAACAGCGGCAGCCCCTGCCGGCCGACGTCGTCGGCATCCCCGTCGATCATCAGGTGCTCGGGACGATCGAGCAGGCGCTGCGCTGGCACGCTTCGGCGCGCCGCGTGGTCCTCGTGACCGATTCCACCCCTTGGGGGCGCGAGTGGGCACGGCACCTGCGTGCGGCGACCGCCCAGCTCGACGAGCGCTTCGCGATCGAGTTCCTGGTCGACCTGCCGACCGACGCGTTGCTGCAGCGCCTGCGCGACCTGCCTGCGGACGCCATCGTCTTCACACCGGGCCTGTTCGTCGATGGCAACGAGCGCGACGTCCAGCCGCGCGAGCTGGCCCGTCTCATTGCAGCCCACTCGACGGCGCCGGTCTACAGCCCGTTCTCGACCCATGTCGGCACCGGCATCGTCGGTGGCCGCATGACGACCTTCGATGCCATGGGGCGACGCGGCGCCGAGATCGTGCTGGCCCTGCTCGAGGGCGCGTCGCCCGCATCGCTGGCGCTGCCGGCGGTCATGCCGACGACGCTTCACGTGGACTGGCGGCAGTTGCAGCGATGGGGCATCGATTCCAGGGCGCTGCCCGACGACACGGTCGTGCAGTTCCGCACGCCGAGCTTCTGGCAATCCAATGGCCACTGGGTGCTCGTCGCCGGTGCGGTCGTGCTGCTGCAGGCCGGATTCATCGCCGCGCTCCTGCTCGAGCGCCGGCGCCGGCGCGGCACGGCGGACGCGCTCATGCAGAGCGAGCAGCACATCGGTCTTGCCGCCCGCGCTGCCGGGCTGTCACTGTGGGTGCTGGACCTGGGGCATCGGCGCATGGCGCGGCGAGACGACGCACGAGGGCGTGTCGTCGCGCCCGATGCACTGCTGGACTTTTCCGGCACGTTCGAGCACGTTCTCGCGGCTGACCGCGACCGGGTCGAGGAGACCATTCGTGCGGCGCTCGCGTCCGGCGAGGAGTTCGACGTCGAGTACCGCGTCGTCGGCACCGACGGCACGATGCGCTGGCAGTCGGCGCGTGGGCGCGCCGATCACGGCGCCGGCCACGGACAGCGGCTCCTCGGCGTGGTGAGCGACATCACGCAGCGCAAGCGGGATGCAGCGGAGGCGGCCCAGGCCCATGCCGCCCTTCAGCACATGACGCGGGTGGCGTTGCTGGGCCAGCTGTCGGCGTCGATCGCGCACCAGCTGAACCAGCCGCTGGCATCGATCCTGAGCAACGCCGAAGCGGCGCAGAAGGTGCTGCAGCGCGAGCCGCTCGACCTGGCCGAACTGCGCGACATCTGCGCCGACATCGTGGCCGACGATCAGCGTGCGGCCGAGGTGATCCGCCATCTCTGCGCGCTGTTCAGGCGCAGCCCGCCGTCGCTGGCGCCGCTGGACATCAACGAGCTCGTGCGCGACACGGTCGAGCTCACGCGCACCAACCTGCTGATGCACCAGGTCGTCCTCGCGACGACGCTGGTACCCGATCTGCCGCCGCTGGAAGGCGATCGGGTGCAACTGCAGCAGATGCTGCTCAACCTGATCGTCAACGCCGCCGACGCGATGTACGCGCTGCCCGAAGCGGAGCGGGTGATGACGATCTCCAGCGCGGTGGAGGCCGGCTCGATCAAGGTGTGCGTGTCCGATCGTGGCCCGGGCGTGCCTGCCGAATCGATGGGCAAGCTCTTCGAGCCGTTCTGGAGCACGAAGGTTGATGGCATGGGCATCGGCCTGGCCGTCTGCAGGTTGATCGTCGCGGCGCACCACGGCAGCCTCGACGTCGAGAACGCGCGCGACGGCGGCGCCGTGTTCTGCGTCCGGCTGCCGGCCCTCGCGACGCCATGAACGAGCGCGACGCCGCCCCGGTGGTGCATGTCGTCGACGACGACCCGCAGGTGGCGAAGGCACTGGCCCGGCTGCTGCGCGAGCACGGCTTTCGCACCGCCGTGTCAGACTCGGCCGAGGCGTTCCTGGCACAGTGCGACGCATCGCAGATCGGCTGCGTGGTACTCGACGTCCACCTTCCCGGGCTCGACGGATTGGCGCTGCAGCGGCGCCTGTCCGAGGGCGGCTCGTCCTGGCCGATCGTCTTCCTGACGGGCCATGGCGATATCCCGATGTCGGTGCACGCGATGAAGGCCGGAGCGGTCGACTTCCTCACGAAGCCGGTGGCGGCAGACGTCCTGGTCGCAGCGGTGCGCGCCGGCGTGGCTCAGGACGCGCGCAATCGCGAGTCGAGGACCGAGAGCGCGGCGCTTCGGAATCGCATGGCCAGCCTGACGGCGCGCGAGCGCGAAGTGCTGGCCGGGCTCTCGGCGGGCAGGCTCAACAAGCAGATCGCGGCCGACCTCGGCATCACCGAGCCCACGGTCAAGTTCCACCGCGCGCGCATCATGGAGCGCATGCAGGCCCAGACGATCGCCGAGCTGATGCACCTGGTGGCCCGGTTCGAGTTCGCGCATGGCGCGCGGACCGCGGCGCCGTCCGGTCGCGTACCGCACGACGGGCCTGCATAGGGCGCGGCCGTCGCTCGCGTGCGCCGCAGTTGTCCTGCCAGGACGACGGATGGCCGGCTATGCCAAAGGTGAGTGCCTGCGTGCACGGCATTGCGCTAGATTGGGTCGCATCCGTATCGACGCAGTCTCGGCCCTCGCGGTCGGACGGATCGATGCCGCGGCCTTTGCCGCCGAGGAGATCGTCTTGGAGAAGGACTCGCCGCCCGTCGCGATAGCCGCCCCGCCAACGCACGCGGCCGGGGCCGCCGATCCGCTTCCTTCCTGGAACGACGGGCCGGCGAAGCGGCGGATCGTCGGCTTCGTGGAGGCGGTGACGACCGAGGGCTCGCCATCCTTCGTCCCCGTCCCCGAGCGGATCGCCGCCTTCGACAACGACGGGACGCTCTGGTGCGAGCAGCCGGTGCCCGTCCAGGTGTACTTCGCGCGCGACCGCCTCAAGGCCCTGGTGTCGCAGCACCCCGAGTGGAGGAAGAAGGAACCGTTCGCCTCGCTGCTTGAGGGGGATCCGAAGGCCACGCTCGCCGGCGACGATCGCACGCTTCTCGACATCGTCATGGCCACCCATGCGGGCATGACGGCCGCGGAGTTCGGGCGGATCGTCGAGGACTGGATCGCCACCGCGACGCATCCGGAGACCGGCAGGCGCTTCACCGAAATGACCTACGCGCCGATGCTCGAACTGCTCGCGTACCTGCGCGCCAAAGGGTTCAAGAACTTCATCGTCTCGGGCGGCGGCATCGAGTTCCTGCGCCAGTGGGCGGAGCGCGTCTACGGCGTCCCGCCGGAGCAGGTCATCGGAAGCAGCATCAGGACCCGGTTCGAGCTGCGCGACGGCACGCCGTCCCTCATGCGCCTGCCGGAGTTGAACTTCTACAACGACCACGCCGACAAGCCGGTCGCCATCCACCAGCACGTCGGCCGCTGGCCGATCGCCGCGTTCGGCAACTCCGTCGGTGATCGGGAGATGCTGGAATGCACGCAGGGCGGCAGCGGCGCGCGATTCGGACTCCTGCTGCTGCACGACGACGCGGCCCGCGAGTACGCGTACGGACCGGTACTGGGCATGCCCACGCCCCGGATCGGGGCCTTCACGACGGCGCTGCACGAGCAGGCGAAGCGCGCCGGCTGGACCGTCGTCAGCATGAAGGACGACTGGAAGCGCGTCTTCCCGCATGAGCCGAGTCCGGTCATCGCCCTGAACATCCTGCTCGAGCCCGATGCCACGATGTGCCGGCGCGCCGAAGCCGACAACGCCCGTCTGCTCGCGGTCTTCCCGAAGGGCTTCGCGCTGGATGCGACGCACCGTCCGCACGTCACGCTCCTGCAGTGCTTCGTCCGACGGGCCGACCTCGACAGGATCCGTGCCGCGGCTGGCGAGGTGTTCGCCGACATGGCCGTGCTCGGGTTGCGCCTGCAGGCCTTCAGGGGCTACTACATCCCGAGCGGCGCTCTCGGACTCGCGGGCATCGTCGCCAGGCCGACGCCCGAACTGCGTCGGCTGCAGCAGGCCCTGATCGATGCCGTCGCCCCGTTCATGCTGGCATCCGGAGCCTCGGACGCCTTCGCCACGACGCCGGATGATCCGGTCATCGACCCGCTCCTGATCGACTATGTCTCGAACTTCGTGTCGAAGTCGTCCGGCGAGCACTTCGATCCGCACGTCACAACGGGTATCGCGCCGCGCGCGTACCTCGACGGGATGCTCGCCGAGCCGTTCGACTCGTTCACCTTCTCGCCGGCAGGCGCGGCCGCCTACCAGCTGGGCCAGTTCGGCACCGCGGTGAAGAAGCTCCATGAGTGGCCGCTGGAGCGCTGAGGCGGCGGCATGCTCCGTCGCAGGGCGATCCCGGACGGTCACTCCGTCCTGGTGATGTCGCCGGACTTCCAGGTCTTCGCGAGCGCCGGTCCTGTCGGCCCGTAGAGCCGCAGGAAAGCGAAGAACCCCTTTCCGGGTACCGTGGCGAGCCAATTCCTCTCCTTGCCTTCCGGGGCTTCGGGCAAGAGGTGCAGCTCGGTGCTGCCGTCGGGGTTGCGGATCGGCTCGTCGCGCGACCCGAGCGATGGGAGGGGCTGGCCGTTGGCGAGGCCCGAGGCGTTCTCGGCCTCGTACAGCGTCACCGACCAGAAGTTCGCGGCCGGCACGTCCTTCGGCAGGCTCAGCGTGTAGAGCGCCCCGCCGCGGTCCGCTCGCCGCCAGCTCAGGTCGAGCTTGCCGCTCGGCTTCTCCGCCGTCGCATCGGCCATCGGATTGACCCAGCGGCAATCGGGGTACATGCGGAACGACCGAGCGGAGACGACCTCGTCGAAGGCGTCCACCAGCTTCTTCAACGCGTCGAAGGCCGTCGCGTCGCCGATCGGCAGCATGTCCACCGGCACGCCCGAAGCATCCGGGAACTTCATCGGCCTGGCTTCGCCCTTCAGGGGGCAGATCTACGTCTTCTCGATCAGATCGACCGGCGGCTTCAGGTCGCTCGCATCCGCGTAGAAGGCGCGGAGGAGCACGAACACGTTGTTCGTGCCGGAGCGGCACGCGAAGTGGCCTTCCGGGACCTCGCCCTCGTAGCCCGGCGCAAGCCAGCAGGAACTTGCCGCCTCGCCCCTGATCCGGGCCGAAGCAGCCGACGTCGCCGGCGTACGTGCCGCCATCGATGGGGATCGGGCGTTTCCAGAAGTCCAGCAGGATGCCCTGCAACATGGGCGGCGCCTCGAACACGAGCGGGCCGTGCTTGCCGAGATCGACGTAGCTCATCGCATCGATCACGTTCGAATTCGGCGTGGTGACGAGCGTCCTGGCGTCGAGGCGCTGCTTCCACACCGGAAGGACGTGGTATCCCTCGCCGAATGCCTTCTCGGAGCCGACCTTCATGCCGATGTCGAACCACGGCTCAAGCGGCCCGTAGAGGCGCACCAGCACCGACCAGCTCTTGCCGGGTACGGTCTGCACCCAGTTGCCCTCCTTGCCGGCGGGCGCGGTCGGCGCGAACCAGACGGTGAAGGAACCGTCCGGGTCGGCCTTCAGTTCGGGGCTCTGGCTGTCGACGCCAGCGCTCCTCTGGTCGGTCTCCAGCAGGCCGCGGTGCTGTCCGGAGTAGACGACGAAGGACCAGAACTCCCTGGCAGGGACGGGCGCCGGCAGGGTCACGCGGTCGGTCTTGCCGCCGTCGAGGTACCGGCCCTGCGCATCGTGGGCCGTGAACGCGTAGGCCGATCCCTTGCCCACCTCGGAATGCGCCATCGCCGGGGTGATGCCCGAGGCCACGTAGTGCATCTTCGTCCGGTAGTCGAGCATGAGCTCGCCGTCGCGCATGAATTCGTGCCTGCCGCCGACGAAGGCCGTGTACCACTGCCGGTCCTCGTAGAAGTAGGGCTCCCGGCTCCGCGGGCGGAAGCCGAGGGCCCGCGCCGTCGCGTTCCCGACGGCGGCGGCCTCCGCGAGGATCTCCTTCATGCGCCCATCGGGAGCGGAGGGTCGGCCCTTCTTGATGCCGATCGAGGCCCACAGACCGAGCAGCTCGCGGTTGAACGCGTCGGCCGGCTCATCCTGAACGACGGCGTTCAACTCCTCGTAGAACGAGACGTCGTTGGCATGGATCGTGTTGTACCGGACCCCGCTCAGGTCCACGAAGTGCGGCTCGCGCGGGCTCTTCGCTTCGTCCAGGGGGTACAGGCGCCAGTGCTTCCTGACGTGGGCGGCCGTCTTGGGCAGGTCCCCGTCGATCACGAAGGCCCGCATCAGGAGCCAGTTGCGGCAGGTGCGCGTCCGTGCGACGTGGTAGCCGCCCGGGACCTCGTCCTCGTGGCCCGGTGGCAGGAACAGGTACTTGCCGCCCTGGCCGAGGTCGGGGCCGGTGAAGCCGACGTCGGTGACCCAGCGGAAGTAGGCGTCGTCGACCGGCCCGAGGACGCCGGGCGGGACCTCCATGACCGTCGGCCCATCCGCGACGTTGATCTCGACGCCGCGTGCGAAGTCGAGCTGGTCGTAGACCTTTCGCACCGTCTCGTCCGAGGGCATCCCGTCGAGGAAGTCGAGTCGACCGAGCCGGGAGGTCTCGACCACGTCCGGCGTCCGGATCGACTCGGGGACCTTCGCCGAGTATCTCGGGCTGCCGCGTCGGTCGTCCGGATCGTTGCCACTCACGACAGTCTCCTTGCCATCCGGTGCGGACCGAACCGCGCCGATCCGGCAGCGTGAACTGGGCTTTGGCATAGGCCGACTTCGCTCGAACGCACGGGGATCGCTGGATCCTCGGGGCCCCGCGGCTGCGGACGTGGCGATCCGGGCGGAACTATTCCAAAGGCGAGTTCCCACCGATGGGGTGGGGCAGTAGGCTTCGGCTCAGATGGAAACGATGCCTCTCGTGGCCGTGGTCGACGACGAAGCCTCCGTGCGCGTCGCCTTGGGTCGCCTGCTGCGGCTGGAGGGGTACCTGGTGACCGCCTTCGAGGGCGGCGAGACGTTCCTCGCCTCGGTGATGCAACGTATGCCCGCGTGCGCGCTGCTCGACGTGAACATGCCCGGCCTGAGCGGCCTGCAGGTGCAGGCGCGACTGCGCGCCGAGCGCGTGGAGATTCCGGTCATCTTCATCACCGGCAGCGACGACCCCGCCATCGATCGGCTCGCGCTCGAGGCGGGCGGCCTGCAGGTGCTGCACAAGCCCTTCGGCAACAGCGCGCTGCTGACCGCCATCAAGCTCGCGCTGCAGGTGCCGCGGCCATGAGCCCGGTCCATGCACCCTCGATGGCCGAGAGGATCCCGCGCTCGATCATGGACACGGTCTACCGGTACATCGAGTTCGATGCCTTCAAGCCGGGCGAAGCCGTCATCGTCACGCTGATGCTCGCGTTCCTGCCCTACGTCCTGCCGCGCGGGCTGGTCACCCGCGTGGCTCGCCGATGGGTCGGCCCGCCCGCCGCGAAGGGCGCCCGTCGATCGGTCCCGGGGTCCGGAGCCCATGACTGACGTGTCCCGCATGCAGCAGCTGCGGGCCAGGGCGCTGAGCCTGAGGCCCGACCGCGCCCAGCTGACGTCCGACCTGATCGCGGCCCTGACCTTCGCCGTCGTGAACGTTCCGCAGGCGATGGGACACGCCCTGCTGGCCACCGTCAATCCGGTGATGGGCATCTTCACCCTGATGATGGCCGTGCCCGTCGGCGCGATCTTCAACAGCTCGGTCTTCATGAACGTCTCCAGCACCGCCGCGCTGTCCGTGGCGGCCGGTGTCGTGCTGATCGAGTTCCCGGTCGAGCAGCGGCTGGATGCGCTGGTCGTGCTGGTGCTGCTGGTGGGCGTGATCCAGCTGCTAGCGGGCCTGTTCCGGCTGGGCTTCCTGGTGCGATTCGTCTCCAACGCGGTGATGACCGGCTTCCTGAACGGCGTCGCGGTGCTGATCATCCTGGGACAGCTGAGCGACCTGACCGGCTATGCGAGCCAGTTCGCGAACCGCGTCGCCAAGGCGCTGGACCTGCTGCTGCGGATCAACCAGGTCGATCCCTGGGTCAGCCTGATCGGGCTCGCCACCCTGGGGCTGATCGTCCTGCTGCTGCGGATCGGGCGAGTGCAGCGCTTCGCGTTCATCATCGCCATCGCCGCGGCCACCGTGCTGCTGCTCGGGCTGACGATCTCGACGCTGCCCTCGGCCGCGGGTTTCGCGTCCGTGCCCACCGTCGGTGACGTCGCGTCCATCCCGCGGGCGCTGCCCCGGCTCGCCCTGCCGGACCTGTCGCTGGTGCCCGTGCTGCTCCTGCCGGCGCTGTCCGTGGCTGTCATCGGCCTCGTCCAGGGTGCCGGGGTCAGTCAGGGCACGCCCAACCCCGACGGGCGCTATCCTGACGTGTCGCGCGACTTCTTCGGTCAGGGCGCTGCCAACATCGTGACGAGCCTCGCCAACGGGATCCCGGCCGGTGGTTCGGTCTCGGGGACGGCACTGGTCATGAGTGCGGGTGCGAAGTCGCGGTGGGCCAACTTCCTCGTCGGCCTGTTCGTCGCCGTGATCGTCCTGCTGGCAGCGCCGCTGGTCGAGCTCGTGCCCATGCCCGCGCTGGCTGCGCTGCTGATCGTCGCGGGTTTCCAGGGCCTTCGCATCCCGCAGGCGGTGATCGCGTGGAAGACCGGCAGGATCTCGAGGATCGTCATGGCCGTGACCTTCGTCGCGACGCTGGTCGTGCCGCTGCAGTTCGCGGTGCTGTTCGGCATGGCGCTCAGCATCGTGCTGCACGTCTTCCGCCAGTCGAACAAGGTCGTCGTCACGGAGTGGGTGCTGCAGCCGGGCGGCTTTCCGCTCGAGCGGCCCCCGCCCGAGCGCCTGCCCAGCAACCGGCTGACCGTGCTGCACGTCTACGGCAGCCTCTTCTTCGCGGCGGCCAAGAGCATGGAGGAGATGCTCCCGGAGGTCTCCCGCGCCCACCGTGCGGTGGTGGCCATCAACCTGCGCGGCAAGAGCGAGATCGGAAGCACGTTCGTGACCGTGCTGCAGCGCTACTGCGAGGCGCTGCGGGCACACGACAGCAGGCTGATGCTGGTGGGCGTCGATCCGACCGTCCGTGACCAGCTCGCCAAGACCGGAATCCTGCGGACGATCGGCGAAGAGAGCGTCTTCGTCGCGACGCCGCAGCTGGGGGAAGCGCTCAATCGGGCCGTCGCCGATGCCGAGGCGTGGCTGGCACGGCCTGCGGAGCGCAGAGGACAGGACGGCGGCGTGCCGGCCTCTGCGAAGACGTCGAGCGATGCCTGACGACAACGCCTTCGATTCCTCGAGCCGGTTCGAGGTCCGCACGGCCTCCGAGAACCACTTCGCGTGGCTGCGTACGCGTCTCGCGGTCGAGCGCACGACGATGGCCTACCTGCGCACCGCGGTGTCCCTGATCGGCTTCGGGTTCGGGATCTTCCAGTTCGCCTATCAGCAGCAGGGCACGCCCGTCATGGACAGCCTGCGCTTTCCGTACGCGGCGTGGTACCTGGCCCTCGCGCTCATCGGCTGCGGGGTCGTGACCTCAGTGTTCGCGGCGCTGGAGCACCGATCGCTGCTGCGTTACCTGTGGGGCGGCAGCTTCACCGTGATCGCCCGGGTGGATCGCCACCGGCGGACCACGCCGGTGTACCTGGTGGCGTTCGTGCTGACCCTCGTCGGCCTGTTCGCCTTCCTCGCCGTGCTCCTGCGCTTGGGTTGAACGATGCACCTCACCGACGTCCCTTCGCCGCCGATGCCCGACCGTGCCGGCCCGCCCGGCTTCCACCTGCTGGCCAAGCCGAGCGGCTCGACCTGCAACATCGACTGCACGTACTGCTTCTTCCTGTCCAAGGAGGCGCTGTACCCGAGCGACCGGCAACGCATGTCCCAGGCCACGCTCGAGGTCTACCTGCGCCAGCTGCTCGAGTCGCACCGCACGCCGCACGTGACGGTGGCGTGGCAGGGCGGAGAGCCCACGCTGATGGGGCTCGACTTCTTCCGGTGTGCGGTCGAGCTCGTCGAGCGGTACCGCCTGCCGGACCAGACGGTGCAGCACACCTTCCAGACCAACGGACTGCTGCTCGATGACGACTGGTGCGCCTTCTTCAAGGAGCACGGGTTCCTGGTCGGCCTGAGCGTCGACGGTCCGCGCGAGCTGCATGACACCTATCGCGTCGACCGGCGCGGGCAGGGCACCTTCGCCCTGGTGATGCGCGGCTGGCGATCGTTGCGCAGGCACGAGGTCGACTTCAACGTGCTGTGCACGGTGAACGCCGCGAACCAGCATCACGGCCGCGACGTCTATCGCTTCTTCCGCGACGACCTGGGCGCCCAGTGGATGCAGTTCATCCCGATCGTCGAGCGCGCGACCGAGCAGACCATCGCCCTCGCCAACAAGGGCTGGAGCGAGCGACCCGGCAGCAAGCGACTGCTCTACACCCAGACGGGTACGCGAGTGACGGAGCGCACGGTGGGCGCCGAGCAGTACGGGGGCTTCCTCGTGGACGTGTTCGAGGAGTGGGTGCGGCACGACGTTGGGCAGGTGTACGTGCAGCTGTTCGACGTCACCCTGGAGGCCTTCTTCGGCCGCCACCGGCTGTGCATCCACGCGCCCACCTGCGGCTACGGCCCGGCGCTCGAGCACAACGGCGACCTGTACAGCTGCGACCACTTCGTCGAGCCGGACCACCTTCTGGGCAACATCCACGAGACGCACATGTTCGAGCTCGTGGCGTCCGAGCGGCAACGCAGGTTCGGCCAAGACAAGCGCGACACCCTGACCGCGCAGTGCCGCGACTGCAAGGTCCGCAACTGGTGCAACGGCGGCTGCCCGAAGGACCGATTCGCCCTCTCGCGCGACGGCGAGCCGGGCCATAACTACCTGTGCGCGGGACTGGAGCGCTTCTTCACCCACACCGGGCCGACCTTCCACGTCATGGCGCAGCTGCTGCGGCAGAACCGCCCGCCGGCCGACGTGATGGCCTGGGTCGCCGCAAACGATGCCAAGGGCGGTGCCTACCGGCCCTGTCCCTGCGGCAGCGGCAGGAGGTTCCGCTTCTGCCACGGCGAGAAGGCGCCGACATCGCCCTTCGGCGGTGTCGGCGAGGACACGACGGCGCAGGCCGCCACGGACCGAACCGGGACGGGGCCGTGAGGCACGGTTCCGGCGTTTTCGTAATCACTCAACGGAGCAGACCATGACGACCAAGAAACCCAACATCCTCGTGCTCTGGGGCGACGACGTGGGCTGGTGGAACATCAGCTACAACAGCCGCGGCCAGATGGGCTATCGCACGCCGAACATCGACCGGATCGGCAACGAGGGCGTCGCGTTCACCGACTACTACGCGCAGCAGAGCTGCACGGCCGGCCGCGCCGCGTTCATCACCGGCCAGAATCCGATCCGCACCGGACTGACCAAGGTGGGCATGCCCGGCGCCACCAACGGTATCCAGGCGGAGGATCCGACCATCGCCGAGCTGCTCAAGCCCCTCGGCTACGCCACCGGGCAGTTCGGCAAGAACCACTTCGGCGATCGCGACGAGCACCTGCCGACGCTGCACGGCTTCGACGAGTTCTTCGGCAACCTGTACCACCTCAATGCCGAGGAAGAGCCGGAGGATCCCGACTACCCTAAGGACCCGGAGTTCAAGAAGCGGTACGGTCCGCGCGGCGTCCTGCACTGCAAGTCCGACGGCAAGGGCGGCCAGACGGTCATGGACACCGGGCCGCTGACGATCAAGCGCATGGAGACGATCGACGATGAGGTGACCGCGCACGCGCTGCGCTTCATCGACGACGCGCACAAGGCCAAGACGCCGTTCTTCCTCTGGTACAACACGACCGCGATGCACTTCCGCACCCACCCGGCGGCGAAGCACAAGGGCAAGAGCGGCGGCCAGGGCGACTACAACGACGTGATGGTCGCGCACGACGAGCACATCGGGCAGATGCTCGACAAGCTGGATGAACTCGGCATCGCCGAGGACACCATCGTGATGTACTCGACCGACAACGGCGTTCACTACAACACCTGGCCCGACGCCGGCATCACGCCGTTCCGCTCCGAGAAGAACACCAACTGGGAGGGCGGCTGGCGGGTGCCGTGCTTCGTGCGCTGGCCCGGCCGGTTCAAGGCCGGAACGGTGCTCAACGGCGTCTTCAGCCACCAGGACTGGCTGGCGACGTTCCTGGCCGCCGCCGGCGTGCCCGACATCAAGGAGAAGCTGCTCAAGGGCCACAAGGCAGGCGAGAAGACCTTCAAGGTGCACATCGACGGCTTCAACATGCTGCCGTACCTGAAGGGAGAGGTGAAGGACAGCCCGCGGCAGTCCTTCTTCTACATCAGCGACGACGGCGAGATCATCGCGATCCGACTGCAGGACTGGAAGGTGGTGCTGATGGAACAGCGCGCCAGGCAGCTGGCCTGCTGGATGGAGCCCTTCGTGAAGCTGCGGGTGCCGAAGATCTTCCATCTGCGGCGTGATCCGTTCGAGCGGGCCGACGAGAACTCGAACACCTACTTCGACTGGATGATCTCCCACGCCTACATCATGTATCTGATGCAGGGCGTGGTGGCTGAGCAGATCCCGAACTTCGTCGCGTTCCCGCCGCGGCAGAAGCCGGCCGCATTCAACCTCGACCAGGTCATGCGCGACCTGGAGGAAGCGAGCAGCGGCCGCAGCCATTGACCGTTCGCGCGCCGATCGTCCCCTCGGTCGGCGCAGCGCGCGGCAATCGCTTTCGCAGGCCCCCCCCCACCGGAAGGGATCAACCCATGAAGGACTGGCTGACGCTCGTTTCCGCCAGCATGATCCTGATCATCCACTCGATGGCCCTCGTCGTCGTCGCGTACGGCACGGTGCAGGCCTTCTGGCAATGCATCCGCGCGATGGGCGACCCGACACCGAGGGATCATCGGTTCCACCGCGCGTACGTGACCTATGCACGGTGGCTGGTGTGCGCGCTGACGTTCCAGCTCGGCGCCGACATCGTGGCGACGGCCTTCTCGCCGGGCTGGGAGGAGATCAAGCACCTGGCCGCCATTTCGGTCATCCGGACCTTCGTCAGCTACTTCCTCGAGCGCGACCTGTCCGCGATGGAGCAGCGCGAGGCCGCTGCGTCGAATGGCGAACGGGTCGTCGCGGGGTCGTCCTAGGCGTGCGTCCCGACCGATGTGAATGCGCCGGCGCCGAGTCCGCAGCCATGCTTCCCGATCCAACTTCAGAAAGGCGAGACCGACCATGAGCCACTTCCGAGACCTGTGGTCACCTGCCCGGGCGGCGATCCGCACCGGGCTTCGACCCACGAAGGAGCACCCCATGTCGATTCCAACCGGGCACGCTATCCGGTTCGCGGCGGCAGCGCTGCTGTGCGCGGCTGGGGCCGCGACGGCACAGTCGTCCAGCGTGAGCTACGGCCGGATCACCGCGGTGACGCAAGGTTCGGCCAGCGCACCCCAGGGGCAGGCGGGCGGTGCCATGATCGGCGGCGCGCTCGGGCTCATCTCCGGGTCCGGCCAGTCGGCGAGCAACCAGGCGTTGCGCGGCATCGGCGGCGCGGCCGCCGGTCGGCGCATCGGAGCCATGGCCGGCTCGCGCCCGACGTTCGAGTACACCGTGCTGCTGGGCGACCGGTCCACGATCCAGGTCGTGACCGACGAAGCCGGCATGAGGGTGGGCGACTGCGTCTCCGTGGAGCGCGGCAGCTTCAACAACCTGCGGCTGGTCGACGACGCGCGATGCGACAGGCCCGCGAAGGCGTCGCAGGCGGCGGTCAAGGAGGCCAACGCCTGCCAGCAGGCGAAGGAGGCGCTGCTGCGTGCCGACACCGACGCCGCGTTCGACCGCGCCGAGCGGCGGGTGCGGCTGCTGTGCTCGGATTGAGGCGTCGCGGACGGATCGTCGCCGAGGCCGGCCGGTGAACCGGAGAACCGTGCTCCTCGGCGCGACCACCGTGCTCGCGGTCGCGCTGGCGCTGTTCCTGCCAGCGATGCCACAGCCCCTCGATTATCACGACTTCGCCGACAGGCGCGCGGCCTACGGCATCGCCAACTTCCTCGACGTGGTCTCTAACCTCGTATTCGCGACGGTCGGCGCGGCCGGCCTCGCGATCGTGGTCCGGCCGCGCAGCTGCTTCGAACGGCCGGTCGAGCGCTGGCCCTATGCGGTGTTCGCGGTGGGCGTGCTCCTGACCGCCGCGGGCTCCTGCTACTACCACCTCGAACCCGACAACGAGGCGCTTTTCTGGGACCGTCTGCCGATGACGATCTCGTTCATGTCCCTGATCGCCGCGCAGATCGTCGACCGCGTCCACGTGCGCGCCGGCGTGCTCGCGCTGGTGCCGATGCTGCTCGTGGGTGTCGGGTCGGTCGTGTACTGGATCGCGACCGAGCGCGAGGGGCGCGGCAACGTCGTGCCCTACGCGGTGCTCCAGGCCTACTCCGTGCTCGTGCTGCTGCAGCTGGCGGCGTTCCACCCGTCGCGCTACACGCACGGCAACTCGATCTTCGCGGTCTTCGCGGGCTACTTGCTCGCCAAGGGCTTCGAGCATTTCGACCGCGAGATCCTCCAGCTGACCGGGGCTGTGAGCGGCCACACGCTGAAGCACGTGGTGGCGGGACTGTCCGGGCTGCCGGTCGTCTGGATGCTCTGGCGCCGAGAACCCGTCGCATCCGACGGGGCCCCGCCGATGCGGGGGCTCGTCGATCTATACCAAAGGCCAGTTCCTGAGCATGGGAGCCGCGTCTATAACGCGGGTTCGACGCGCGAGCGGGGAGCATTGACGATGGAGTCGGACCGGCGATGAAGACCAGTGCGTCGTGCCGGGCCCTGACGGCCGCGGCGCTCGGCGTCGCGGCGCTGTCCAGCGGCGAGGCCGGGGCCGGGGGCATCAGTCTCTACGAGGTCGGCACGCCGGACGTCGGCCTCGCCGCGGCCGGCTACGCGGCGAGGGCGCAGGACGCTGCGACGGTGCTGACGAATCCCGCCGGGATGGTGCGCCTCGACGGCAACCAGTTCATGGTCGGCGGTCAGCTGCTCCACGCGGACCTGAACTTCTCGGTCCAGCCCGGTACGACACCGTCGCTGGGCACCGGCGACGGCGGCAATCCGGTCGGCTGGTTCCCCGGCGGCGGCGTGTTCTATTCGCACAGCCTGTCGCCGGACGTGAAGGTCGGCGTGGCGGTCACCGGCAACTTCGGCTCCGCGGTGAAGTACGACGCGGGGTGGGTCGGGCGCTACCGTGCGCAGGAGGGCACGCTGCTCGGCGTGTCGATCCTGCCGTCGATCGCGGCGCGCGTGAACGAGAAGCTGTCGTGGGGCGCGAGCCTGAACCTGATGTACGGCAAGCTCGCCAACACGGTCGCGGTGAACAACGTCGTCGGCCCCGACGGCAGCCTGTCCCTCGACGACACGACCTGGGGCGTCGGCGCGAACCTGGGGCTGCTCTACGAGGTGGACCGCGGCACGCGCTTCGGCATCACCTACACCTCGCCGGTCAAGCTCGATTTCCGCACTCAGCCGCAGTGGAGCGGCCTCGCACCCGGGCTCCGGGCCCTGCTCGCCTCCCGGGGCCTGCTCGACGCGCGGGTCGACCTCGGCATCACCGTGCCCCAGGGCCTGAACGCGGGCGGGTATCACGAGCTCGATTCGCGCTGGGCGGTCCTGGGCAGCGTCGGCTGGCAGCAGTGGTCCAGGTTCGGCCAAGTGGCGGTCGGCATCGACGCGAACGCGCCGATCTCGCTGAGCACGCAGCTCGAGTTCAAGGACACCTGGCATCTTTCCGTGGGCACGCAGTACCGGTGGTCCGACGCGTGGGTGCTCAACGCCGGCATCGCGTACGACTCAGGGTTCCAGGAAGGTGGCGCGGTCGCGCTCGCGCTGCCGGTGAACGCGGCCTGGCGCTTCGCGGTCGGCGGCCAGAAGCGGGCGTCGGGCACCCTGGGCTGGGGCTGGAGCCTGGCCTACACGACCCAGGGGACGCTGCGCAGCGCCGAGAGCGGCAGCGTGCCGGTCGCGCTGGGCGGACGCGGCGACGTGGTCGGTTCGTTCGACAACGTGCGGATCGTCTTCCTCGCCGTCAACGTCAACTGGAAACAGTGATCGACATCACCCGAGCGACCCGTGGCCGCGTGCCATCGCGGACCCGTTGCGTCATGGCGCTCGTCTTCGGGGCGGGCCTGGCGACGTCGGTGCGCGCCGAGTTGGAAGAGCAGCTCGCGATGCAGCTGTCCAACCCTGTCGCGGCGCTCGTCAGCGTGCCCTTCCAGTTCAACCACGACGGCGACATCGGGAGCGCACGCGGCGGCTCGCGGACGCTGCTGAACATCCAGCCGGTGGTGCCGTTCAGCCTGAACGCCGACTGGAACGTCATCTCGCGCACGATCGTACCAGTGCTGCGGCAGGACGAGGTGTTCCCGGGCGCCGGCCGGCAATCCGGGTTCGGCGACATCGTGCAGAGCGTGTTCTTCTCTCCCAAGGCGCCGACGGCGGGCGGCCTGATCTGGGGCGTCGGTCCGGTGTTCCTCCTGCCCACCGCCAGCGACGACCTGCTGGGGACCGGGAAGTGGGGCGGCGGGCCGACCGGCGTGGTGATCAGGCAGCAGGGCCCGTGGACGGTCGGCGCGCTCGCGAACCACATCTGGTCGTTCGCGGGCGCCAGCGATCGCGCCGACGTCAACGCGACGTTCCTGCAACCTTTCGTCACATACACCACCCGCACCGCGACGACCTTCTCGCTGAACGTGGAGAGCACCTACGACTGGGAGCGCGGACAATGGAGTGTGCCGGTCAACGGCGGCGTCTCGCAGGTCCTGAGACTCGGCGGCCAGCTGGTGCAGGTCGGCGCGGTCGCGCGTTACTGGGCCGCCGGCCCGGATAGCGGCCCGCATGGCTGGGGCCTGCGGCTCAACGTGACGCTGTTGTTCCCCCGTTGAGGCGTGCCGTGCGACCGGACGAGCCGCGATGCATTCGCCGGATCACGTCGTGAGGGCGCTGCGTCGAGGCCTGGTGGTGCTGGCCCTGGCGATCGCCGCCTGCATGCCCCGGCACGGCGCGGACGGCGCGCACAAGGGCGACGACCCCGCTCACTCCAGCCGGAACAGCCTCGACTGGGCCGGCACCTACGAGGGCGTCCTGCCGTGCTCCGGTTGTCGCGGTGTCCGCACGCGTCTGGCGCTGAACCGCGACCAGCGCTACGAACTCGTCACTCAGGCCCTCGACCCCGACGGCGAGGTGAGCGTCGTGCGCGGACGCTTCGGCTGGCTGCCGGGCGGCAACGCGATCGCGCTCGAGCGCCGGCACGGCGGACAGCGCGTCCTGGTGGGCGAGGGCAGGGTGGCGCTGCTCGAGGCGGAGGCGCCGCCGGCATGGCCGCAACCGCCGCAGCGGGTGCTCGAGCGCATCGCCGCGGCGCCTGCGGTCGATGTCCGGCGCACGCTCGAATCGCATCGCTGGACGCTGACGTCGGCGACCGGCGGGCGGGGCGAGCGTATCGAAGGGCTGACGGCCGGCACCGGGCGACCGCTCGTCCTCGGCTTCGCGGAGGGCCGCCTGAATGTCGAAGGGGGCTGCAACCGTCTGTTCGGCGGCTACCGGATCGAGGGCGACACCCGGCTCGTGGCGAGCCGCATGGCCTCGACGATGAAGGCCTGCGAACCGGACGCGATGAAGGTCGACTCGACGCTGTCCGGACTGCTGGCCGCGCCGGTGCGGATCGAGCTGGACCCCGGCGCCGAGCCCGTCCTGCGCTTCGTCACAGCCGCCGACACGACGCTGTCCTTCGCGGGCCGCATGACGCCCGAGGCGCGTTACGGCCCGCCGACCCTCGTGTTCCTCGAGGTGGCCGCGCAGACCGTCCCATGCCCCGGCCCGGGCGGCCCGACCGCGTGCCTGCAGGTGCGCGAGCGGCGGTTCGACGCCCAGGGTCTGGCCCTCGGCACGCCTGGAGCCTGGCAGGCCTTCGACCACCCGATCGAGGGCTACGAGCACGAGCCGGGCGTGCGCACCGTGCTGAGGCTGAAGCGCTTCGAGCGCGGCGCGGCCGTCGCCGGCTCGCCGTTCGTCTTCGTGCTCGACCTCGTCGTCGAATCCGAGCGGGTCGCCGCGCGCGCGCCCTGACCGTGCGCATTGCGGGGCGCTAGAGCCGCGGCTCTAAAGGCACGCGAGGCCCGCGAGTGCGGGCATGGGCTGCGGCATACTCGTGCCGACGCCATGACGACAGACCGGGATGGAACCGTCGCAACGACTCCGCGCCGGCGCGGCCGAGGTGGCCGCGCTGCGCACGCTCGAAAGCGTCGACGCGGCCACCCGCGCGCGTCGGGACGAGCTGCGCGCGTTCCAGGCGCGGCGTCTCGCGTTCACCCACGCCGACCTGCTCGAGTCGCCGCGCTACAGGACGGCGACCCGGTTCTTCCTCGACGAGCTGTACGGCGTGAAGGACTTCTCCCAGCGGGATGCCGAGCTCGCCCGCGTGATCCCGACGCTGACCCGCTTCCTGCCGGAGGCGGCGCTCGAGACGATCGCCGACGCGGTCGAGCTCGACGCGCTGTCCGAGCGGCTCGACCTGGCGACCGCGAAGGCGCTGGTCGCCGACCCGGCGATCCGCGGCCGGCCGGTCGACGACGACGCCTACGCGCGGGCCTTCCGGGCGGCCGGCTCGCGGTCCGACCGCGAGCGGCAGGTCGAGCTGGTCGAGCACATCGGCCGGGCGCTCGACCGGCTGGTGCGGCATCCGCTGCTGGGCGGCCTGCTCGGCGCGATGGAAGGGCCCGCGCGCCTCGCCGGGCTGGCGGCGATGCACGAGTTCCTCGCTTCCGGCTTCCGGGCCTTCAAGGCGATGAAGGGGGCCGACGTGTTCCTGCGGACGGTGATCGACCGCGAGCGCACGCTGATGGGGCGGATCTGGGCGGACGAACCCGACCCCATCGGGCGCGCTGGACATCGATGACCCGTCCGGGCTAGAATCGAGGGTTCCTCGCCGCACGGACCTGTGCCGGTAAGCCCCTCGCGGACCTCCCGCGTGGCGGTCGACCGGCCGGACACCCCGACACGAGCCGGCGGCCGGCCCCGAGCGATCGGAGCCGCCTTCGAGGAACACGGGGGCACGCGCGCGGAGGGCCGTCTCGACGAGGCCACCGCGGCGCGCCCGTCATCAGAACACTCCACAATTGGGGAATCGATGCGTCACTACGAGATCGTCTTCATCGTCCACCCCGATCAGAGCGAGCAGGTGCCCGCGATGATCGAGCGGTACAAGACCCTGGTCGAAGGCCACCAGGGCACGATGCACCGGATCGAGGACTGGGGCCGCCTGCAGCTGGCCTACCCGATCCAGAAGGTCGCCAAGGCCCACTACGCGCTGATGAACATCGAGTGCGACCAGAAGACCCTGGAAGAGCTCGAGCACGCGTTCCGCTTCAACGACGCGGTGCTGCGCCACCTGGTCGTCGGGATGCCGAAGGCCGAGACGGGCGCCTCGCCGATGCTGCGCCGGATCCAGAAGGAAGAGGCGCGCAAGAGCGCCGCCAGCACCGAGGGCGCCGGCGATCGGCCGGACCGCGGTGACCGGGGCGACCGCGGTGATCGCGGCGACCGGGGCGATCGCGTCGAGAGGACCGAAAGGGCCGCTTGAACCGGGTCGGGCTAACCGCGTCGCTCGTCGAGCGCGAGGCGATCCGTTACACGCCCGCGGGCGTGCCGATCGTGGGGCTGAAGCTCTCGCACCGTTCGGTGCAGCGCGAAGCCGGCACCGATCGGACGGTCGAGATGGAGATCTCCGCGATCGCCGCCGACCGGGTAGCACTGAGGATCGACCGCGTCGCGCTGGGCACCGGGCTGAAGCTGGAAGGCTTCCTCGCCCCCCGGCGGCGCAACGTCAAGGCCCTGGTCCTGCACGTCACCGAATTCGAGCTCGACCCGACCGTCGAGCGGAACGCATAGAGAGACAGAGGAAACGTCATGGCATTCATGCGCCGAGGCAGCAAGGACAAGAAACCGAAGCGTCAGTCGCAGAGCGCGCTCTTCAAGCGCAAGCGCTTCTGCCGGTTCACCGCCGAGAAGGTCGAGTGGATCGACTACAAGGACGTGGACGTGCTGAAGGACTTCATCACCGAGACCGGCAAGATCATGCCGGCCCGCCTGACCGGCACCAAGGCCCGGTACCAGCGCCAGCTGTCGGACGCGATCAACCGCGCCCGCTTCCTGGCCCTGCTGCCGTACACCGACAACCACTGAGCGGGAGCCGAACATGCAGATCATCCTGCTCGAGAAGGTCATCAACCTGGGTGGCCTCGGTGACGTGGTCCGCGTCAAGGACGGCTACGCCCGCAACTTCCTGATCCCCGAGGGCAAGGCGCGCCGTGCGACCGAGGCCGCGATCAAGGAGTTCGAGACCAAGCGCGCCGACCTCGAGCGCGTGCAGGCGGAGAAGCTCGCCGCTGCGCAGGCGACCGGCGCCGAGATGGACGGTGTCACCGTCGCGATCAGCCAGAAGGCCGGCGTCGACGGCCGCCTGTTCGGCTCGGTCACCAACTTCGACATCGCGACCGCGCTGGGCAAGCAGGGCTTCCCGCGGGTCGAGAAGGCGATGGTGCGCCTGCCGAACGGCCCGCTGAAGGCGGTGGGCGAGTACGACGTGACGGTCGCGCTGCACGCCGACGTGGTCGCCGCGATCAAGGTCGCGGTGAGCCCGGAGCAGTAAGCACCGGGATCGCCGCACGCGCCCCCTTCGCGGGGGGCGTCGTCCGACGCGCACGAGGGGCCCGCAGGGGCCCCTCGTGCGTTGCGGTCCCCGCCGCGCGGGGCCCGCGCCGATCCACGGTGCGCCCGCTTTCGGGCCCGCCGACCCGCGAGTACCATCGACCGCATGTCCGCCCAGCCGACCCCGTTCCCCGGTTCCCAGCCCGTCGACGCCGAGGTCGCCGCGCTGCGCGTACCGCCGCACTCGGTCGAGGCCGAGCAGTCGGTGCTCGGCGCCGTGCTGCTCGACAACGCCGCGTGGGAGAAGATCGGCGACGTGCTGCGCGAGGACGACTTCTACCGGCACGACCACCGGCTGATCTGGCAGCACCTCTCGAAGCTGCTCGAGCGCAACCAGCCGGCCGACGTGCTGACGCTGCAGGACGCGCTGAAGTCCACCGGCAAGCTCGAGGAGGCCGGCGGGCTGTCGTACCTGAACGCGCTCGCGAGCGGCACGCCGTCGGCGGCCAACGTGCGCCGCTACGCCGAGATCGTCCGCGACCGCGCGGTGCTGCGCCGGCTGATCACGGTGTCGGACGAGATCGCGACCACCGCGCTGAATCCGCAGGGCCGCGACACCCGGCAGATCCTCGACGAGGCCGAGTCGCGCGTGTTCCAGATCTCCGAGGACGGCTCGCGCGGGCGGGCCGGCTTCCAGGACCTGCAGTCGGTGCTCGCGCAGGTCGTCGAGCGCGTCGACGACCTCTACAACCGCGAGAATCCCAACGACATCACCGGCGTGCCGACCGGCTTCGTCGACCTCGACCGGATGACCTCGGGCATGCAGCCCGGCGACATGATCATCCTCGCGGCGCGCCCGTCGGTCGGCAAGACCGCGCTCGCGCTGAACATCTGCGAACACGTCGCGATCGACCAGGGCATGCCGGTCGCGGTGTTCTCGATGGAGATGGGCGCCGCGCAGCTCGCGATGCGCCTGGTCTGCTCGGTCGGTCGCATCGACCAGCAGCGGCTGCGCACCGGGCGCCTGACCGAGGACGACTGGCCGCGCCTGACCAGCGCGATCCAGAAGATGCAGGACGCGAACCTCTTCATCGACGAGACGCCCGCGCTCAACCCGCTCGAGCTGCGCGCGCGCGCGCGGCGGCTCGCGCGCCAGTACGGCAAGCTCGGGCTGGTGATGGTCGACTACCTGCAGCTGATGTCGGGCACCGGCTCGTCGAACGAGAACCGCGCCACCGAGGTCGCCGAGATCTCGCGCTCGCTGAAGGCGCTGGCCAAGGAGCTCCACGTCCCGGTGATCGCGCTGTCGCAGCTGTCGCGCGAGGTCGAGAAGCGCAACGACAAGAAGCCGATCATGTCGGACCTTCGCGAATGCGTGACCGGCGAGACCCGGGTCGTGCTCGCCGACGGTCGGCGCGTGCCGATCCGCGAGCTGGTCGGCACGACGCCCGAGGTGCTCGCGATGCACGACGGCGGGCGGATCGCACCGGCCGCGAGCGACCTCGTGTGGAGCGTCGGCACGAGGCCGGTGCTGCGGATGACGCTCGCCAGCGGGCGCGAGATCCGCGCGACCGCGAAGCACCGACTCTTCACCGGGTCCGGCTGGCGCACGCTCGGCGAGATCGGCGTCGGCAACCGGATCGCGCTGTCGAGGATCGTGCCGGCGCCTGCGCAGCCCGTGCGGTGGCACGGGCACGAAGTGGTGCTGCTCGGGCACCTGGTCGGCGACGGCAGCTACCTGTCGGGCCAGCCGATGCGCTACACGACCGCATCCGAGGCCAACAGCGACGCAGTGCGCGCGTCGGCCGAGGCGTTCGGCTGCAAGGTGTCCCGCCACGCGGGGCAGGGCGCGTGGCACCAGCTGGTGATCTCGGGCAACGGCGATCGCTGGCATCCGGAGGGGGTCGGCCGGTGGCTGAAGTCGCTCGGCGTGTTCGGTCAGCGCTCGCACGAGAAGCGCCTGCCCGAAGACGCGTTCCGGCTCGACGACGCGCAGACGGCGCTGCTGCTGCGGCACCTGTGGGCGACCGACGGCTGCATCCACGTGCCGCCGGCGGGTCGCCGGAGCGCGCCGCGCGTCTACTTCTCGACCTGCAGCGAGGGCCTCGCGCGGGACGTCGCGGCGCTCCTGCTGCGCTTCGGCCTCGTCTCGCGACTGCGTGCGGTCGCGCAGCGCGAGCACAGGCCGGTGTGGACCGTCGACGTGTCGGGTGCGGCGCAGCAGCTGGTGTTCCTCGAGCGGGTCGGTGCGTTCGGGCCGCGAGAAGCGCCTGCCGCGGTGCTGCGCGACCGTCTGCTCGACGTGGCCGTCAACACGAACGTCGATACCCTGCCGCGCGAGGTGTTCGAGCAGGTCAAGGCCGCGATGAAGGAGCGGGGGATCAGCCAGCGTGCAATGGTGGCGATGCGCGGCACGGCCTACGGCGGCTCGTCGCACTTGCGCTTCGCGCCGTCGCGGTCGATGGTCGCCGAGTACGCGACGCTGCTCGGGGACGACGCATTGCGCGGGCTCGCGGAGAACGACCTGTTCTGGGACCGCGTGGTGTCGGTCGTGCCCGACGGCGAGGAGGAGGTCTTCGACCTGACCGTGCCCGGGCCGGCCTCGTGGCTCGCGGACGGCATCGTGAGCCACAACTCGGGCGCGATCGAGCAGGACGCGGACGTGATCCTGTTCATCCACCGCGAGGACCGCTACGACCCCGACTCGCCGAACAAGGGCATCGCCGAGATCATCATCGGCAAGCAGCGCAACGGCCCGATCGGCTCGATCCAGCTGACCTTCCTCGGCCAGTACACGAAGTTCGAAAATTTCGCGCCCGCGCAGCACTACTGAGCGAGCCTCGACATCCCCGGCCCGGCCCGCCGCTGCGCCCGGACTTGGCTTCGACGACAATCGGGGCCGGCGGCATCGCCGCTCGGGGAGAGCACGGATGGAAGAGCGGAGGGGTATGCCGTGGCGCGGCGACGTGCTGATGCGGATGCAGCGCAGGCTCGGGCTGGCACCCGAGGGCGGGATGGGCACCGCACGTCGCGCCGCATTCTGGGGCCTGCTCGGATGGGCGCCGGTGGCCGCCTGGGCGCTGGCGACCGGACACGGTAGCGCATCCGAGACCGAGTCGCTGCTCACGCACTACGGCGTGACCGTGCGCCTGCTGATCGCGGTGCCGCTGATGGTCGTGGCCGAGGGCGTGGCGGCCGCGACGGTGCTGCGGCTCGCGACGCATTGCGCGGTCGCCGGTCTGTTCCACGGCGATCCGGCCGCGCTGCGCCGGCTCGCCGTCGAACTGGCCGAGCTGCGCGATCGTGTCCACCCTTGGGCGGTAGCGATCGGCGTGACGCTCGCGTGGGTGCTCGCCTGGCGCGAGACCGGGGGCGCCGGTCGCGCCCATGACCTGGCATGGGCCGGCGGCGACGCCGAGAGCGGCTTCGGGCCCCTCTGGTACGTCTGGGTCGCGCGGCCGATCTTCATCGCGTTCGTCGCGGCGTGGCTCTGGCGGGCGATGGTGCTCGCGGTCGCGTTGCACCGGCTCGCGGCGGGCGGGCTGAACGTGGTGCCGTCCCATCCCGATCGCGCGGGCGGACTGGGGTTCGCCGAGCCGCTCGCTACGGCCTTCGGTGTCGTGGCCTTCGCCCTGTCCGCGGTCATCGCGGCCGGCTGGGCGCACGACGTGGCGGTGCACGGGGCGAACATCGAGGCGCTGCGCGCCCAGATGATCGCGGCGGTGGTGGTGATCTCGGCGATCTTCCTGTCGCCCTTCGCGGCGCTGGTGCCGCTGATGGTCCGGACGAAGGCCGACGCGCGCCTGCAGTACGGCGCGCTCGTCGCGCGCTACGGCGATGCGCTGCACCGCCGGTGGATCGTCGGCGAGACCCTGACCGATCCGCTGCTCGACGCGCCCGAGGTCGGTGCGTCCGCCGACGCGGCCACGCTGTACGAGGCGGTGATGCGGATGCGGCCGCTGCCGATCGGTCCCGGCGCGCTCCTCGTGGTGGTGGTGCCCGCGACGCTGCCGATGATCGTGCTCGCCGCCATGCAGATCCCGGTGATCGAGATGCTGAAGACGCTCGCCGGAGCGCTGGTCTGAATCCGCCGGCCGTCCGCGCCGGGAGCGCCCGCGTCCGCCAGCGGCGCGCCGCCGCGCTCGTCGCGACGCTGCTCGCCGCCGAGGCGGGCGCGCAGGGCATCGACACCGCGCAGCGGCGGCGCCTGGAGCGCGCCCCGGGCGCCGAGTGGGTCGTCGGCGCGACGCTGCAGCGGGCGCTCGTCGCCGGCGCGCCCGACGCGACGCTGGCCATCGTCACCGCGGATCGCGGGCCGCTGCACCTCGAGGCGCGCTGGAACTACGAGGCGTCCGGTGCGGGCACCGTGTTCGCCGGCTCGAACTGGCGCGGCGGCACGGATGAGGTCACGGTGACGATCGTGCCGATGCTCGGCGTCGCGTTCGGCACCCTGCGGGGCGTGGTGCCGGCCTTGGAGGCGAGTCTCGAGTGGGGCGCGTTCGACGCGTATCTCGAGGCCGAGTGGTTCGTCGACACCAGCGAGCGGTCACGCAGCTTCGTGTACGCGTGGAGCGAGCTCGGGTGGACCCCGGGCGACGGCTGGCGGCTCGGCGCGGTCGCGCAGCGCTCGCGGCGCTATGGCGAGTCGCGCGACGTGCAGCGCGGTCTGTTCGTGCAGCGGGAGATCGGCTGGGCGACGCTCGGCGTCTTCGCGTTCGAGCCGGCCGACCCGTCCCGCCGCCTCGTGCTGCTGATGGTCGGCGCAGGCTTCTGAGCGCAGCCCGCGCGGCGCGCGTGGGACAATGCGACCCTGGGGCCGCGCCCGGCACTGGGTGCGGGGCGCGCGGCGTCCCCCGGAGACGCGCATGGCCGATGCGATCGTGGTGCTGAACGCGGGCTCGTCGAGCCTGAAGTTCTCGCTCTTCGCCGAGCGGGACGGGGTGCTCGACCCGGTCCTGTCCGGACAGATCGAGAGGCTCCTCACCGCGCCCCGGTTCGTCGCCCGCGATCGCGATCGACGCGTCGTCGTCGAGCGCTCGTGGGGCGAGGGCGTGCGGCTCGGCCACGACGGGGCGCTCGGGCACCTGATGGGCGTGCTCGACGATCGTCTTGCCGGCGATCGCCTGCTCGGCGTCGGTCACCGGGTGGTGCACGGCGGCGAGGCGTTCGCGGAGCCGATCCGCGTCGATGCGACGGTGCTCGCCGCGCTGCGCGAGCTCGAGCCGCTCGCGCCGCTGCACCAGCCGCACAACCTGGCGGCGATCGCCGCGATGCTCGAGCGCGTGCCCGGGCTGCCGCAGGTCGCCTGCTTCGACACCGCCTTCCACCGCACGGTGCCCGATCTCGCGCAGATGTTCGGCCTGCCGCACGCGATGCACGAAGCGGGCATCCGGCGCTACGGCTTCCACGGGCTGTCCTATGAGCACGTCGCCTCGGTGCTGCCGGGCATCGATCCGCGCGCCGCCGCGGGCCGCACGGTCGTCATGCACCTCGGCAACGGCGCGAGCCTGTGCGCGATGCACGGCGGGCGCAGCGTCGCGACCACGATGGGCTTCACCGCGGTCGACGGGCTGATGATGGGCACGCGCACCGGCA
>JADCHE010000201.1 GCA_020248665.1 Burkholderiales bacterium
GCAGAGCCGCCGCCCCGACTTCCAGCCGCGCGAGTTCCTGCGCGAGCTGCGCGAACTGACCTCGTCCAGCGGCACGCTGCTGGTGTTCGACGAGATCGTGACCGGCTTTCGCTCGCACCCCGGCGGCATCCAGGCGCTGTTCGGCATCCGGGCCGACCTGGCGTCCTACGGGAAGGTCGTCGGCGGCGGATTCCCGATCGGCATCATCGCCGGGCGGCGTGAGTTCATGGACGCGCTCGACGGCGGTCACTGGGAGTTCGGCGACGACTCCATGCCCACGGTGGGCGTCACCTACTTCGCGGGCACGTTCGTCCGTCATCCGCTCGCGCTCGCGGCCGCGAATGCGGTCCTCGAGCGGATCGGGCGGGAGGGTCCCGAGCTGCAGGCGTCCCTCACCCGCAGCACCGCCGCCATGGTCGACGAGCTCAACGCGTTCTGCCGCCAGGAAGGCGCACCGATCACGCTCAAGAGCTTCGCGTCGCTCTGGAAGGTCGTCTTCGACGAGGACCACCCGCTGCAGGACCTGCTCTTCGCGATGATGCGCGACCGCGGCGTGCACGTGCTCGACAACTTCCCGTGCTTCATGACGACCGCGCACTCCGCCCAGGACATCGCCGTGATCAAGACGGCCTTCAAGGAGGCAGTCGCCGAACTGCAGGCCGCCGAGTTCCTGCCCCGACGCCCGGGCGCGCCCGCCGGCTTCGACGCCCAGCGGCCGCCGGTGCCGGGCGCACGGCTCGGCCGGGACCCCGAAGGCCGTCCCGCATGGTTCGTCGCGAATCCCGACGTGCCCGGCAAGTACATCAAGCTGGAGATCCGATGAACGACGCGGTCCGTCCCTCCCGCATGGTGGAGGTCGACTACGACCCGTTCGCCGCCGCCGACCTCGCGCGCGCGGTGCCGACCACCGAAGCGCAGCGCGAGGTCTGGCTCGCGTCGCAGCTGGGCACGCAGGCCTCACTCGCGTACAACGAATCGGTCTCGCTGACGCTGGCGGGACCTCTCGACCGCGACGCGATGCATCGGGCGCTCGGCGCGCTCGCCGCCCGCCACGAGGCGTTGCGTGCCACGATCGGCGCGGACGGGCTGGCGCTGTCGATCGCTGTCGAACCCGCCCTGCCGGTCAGCGACGTCGACCTGAGCGATCGGTCCGGGCCGGAGCGCGAGGCCGCGCTCGAGGCGCTGCGTCGCGAGCAGGTCGACGTGCCGTTCGACCTGGTCGCCGGGCCGCTGTTCCGGGCGGTGCTCGTCCGCTGCGCGCCGGATCGGCACGAGCTGGTGCTGACGGGGCATCACGTGATCTGCGACGGCTGGTCGATGGGCGTGATCGCGACCGAGCTGATGCGGCTGTACCGTGCGGCGCTGCCGGGCGGCCCCCACGCGGACCTTCCGCCCGCCGAGCGGTTCGGCGACTACGCGCTCGCGCAGGTCTCCGACGCCCAGCGCGCTGCGGCGGATGCCGACGCACGGTGGTGGGCCGCACAGTACGACGCGTCGATCCCGGTGCTCGACCTGCCGACCGACCGACCTCGCCCCGCGGTGCGGGGCTTCGCGTCCCGCCGCGAAGACGCGATCCTCGACCGGGAGCTGGTCGAGGCGGTGCGACGCGTCGGCGCCCGGGATGGCGCCAGCCTGTTCGTCACGCTGTTGGCCGCCTTCGGGGCGCTCCTCGGCCGCCTCGGCGGTCACCACGAGGTCGTCGTGGGCGTGCCCGCGGCGGGCCAGGCGCTCGCGGGCGCGGAGCGTCTCGTCGGGCACTGCGTGCAGCTGCTGCCCATCCGCGTCCCGGCGGAGCCGGAGCGTCCCTTCGGTGAGCTGCTCGCCGAGACCCGGACCCGCGTGCTCGACGCCTACGACCATGCCGCGTGCACGTTCGGCTCCCTGCTCCGGCGGCTGCGCATCGAGCGCGACGCCGGCCGGCTGCCGCTGGTGTCGGTGCTGTTCAACCTCGACGCGGCCGTGCCCGATGCGACGATCTCCGGCGACGGGGTGCAGGTGCGATTGCGGGGCAATCCCCGCAGCCACGAGAACTTCGACCTCTTCGTCAACGCGAGCCACATCGACGGCGCGATCGTGCTGGAGTGCCAGTACAACACCGACCTGTTCGACGCGACGACCGTGCGCCGTTGGCTGGCGCTCTACCGGGACGCGTTGCGGCGCATCGCGGCCGACGCCAGTCTCGCGGCGGCCGATGCGTTCGCGCCGACCGACGAGGACCGCGCTGCGCTGGCCCGCTTCAACGCGACCGCTGCGGACCACGACCGGACCCTGCGGGTGCACGACCTCGTCGAGCGCCAGGCCCGCGCCACCCCCGATGCCGTGGCGATCGTCGCCGGCGACCGGTTTCTGCGCTATCGCGAGCTCGATGCCCGCGCCAATGCCCTCGCGGCGGTGCTTCGCGAGCGCGGCATCGGGCGCGACGACCTCGTCGGACTGCACTGCGGTCGCAACGAGCACATGATCGTCGGCCTGCTCGGCATCCTGAAGGCCGGCGCCGGCTACGTGCCGATGGATCCGTCGTTCCCGCCGGAGCGACTCGAGATCATGCTGGTCGACTCGGCGGCGCGGGCGATCGTCTGCGACGCGTCGGCCCCCGTGCGGGCGAACCTGGGCGGCGTGCAGCGCATCGAGCTCGACGCCCTCGGTGAATCCGGCGCCGCTCCCTTGGCCGACTGCGGTCCGGACGACGTGGCCTACGTGATCTACACGTCGGGATCGACCGGTCGGCCCAAGGGCGTGCGCGTGCCGCACCGCTCGGTCGTGAACCTGCTGTCGAGCGTGCGGATCGAGCCGGGGCTGCGCGCGGACGATGTCGTCCTGTCGGTGACAACGCTGAGCTTCGACATCGCCGTCTCCGAGGTGATCCTGCCGTTGACGGTGGGCGCCCGGATCGTGGTGGCGGACCGCGCCCAGGCGATCGACGGCGACCGGCTGCGCGCGCTCGTCGAGCGCGAGGGCGTCACCTTCGTCGACGCGACGCCGTCGACATGGCGGCTGCTGCTCGCCGCGGGATGGCGAGGCGGTGCGTCGATCCGTGCGATCTGCACCGGCGAGCCGCTGCCGCCCGCGCTCGCGCAGGCGCTGCTGCCGTGCGTCGGCGAACTCTGGAACGGATACGGGCCGACCGAGACCACTGTCTGGTCGAGCTTCCAGCGCGTGACGCGGGTCGACGGTCCGGTCCCGATCGGACGGCCGGTGGCGAACACGCAGATCCACGTGGTCGACATGTCGCTCAGGCCGGTGCCGATCGGCGTGGTCGGGGAGCTGTTCATCGGCGGCGAGGGCGTGACCCTCGGATACCACGGCCGCCAGGACCTGACCGACGATCGCTTCCTGCCCGATCCGACCCGCCGCGGCGCCCGCTGGTACCGCACCGGCGACCTGGGTCGCTGGCGCGCCGACGGCACGCTGGAGTGCCTCGGACGGACCGACCACCAGGTGAAGGTCCGCGGCTACCGCATCGAGCTCGGCGAGATCGAGGCGGCGCTCGGGCGGCTTGCGTCCGTGTCGCGCAGCGTGGTCGTCACCCGCGAGGACGATCCCGGCGACGTCAGGCTCGTCGCCTACGTGGTGCCGCGCGACGCGACCGCCCCCGACACGCTGCGCGATGCGCTGCGCCGCACGCTGCCCGACTACATGATCCCGCAGCACGTCGTGTCGATCGAGACGATCCCGCAGCTGCCCAACGGCAAGATCGACCGCCGCGCGCTGCCCCCGCCCGTCCAGGGCCCGTCGCGGCGCGGGGAGCGCGTGGCCCCGCGCGACGACGTCGAGGCACGGGTGCTCGCGGCGATGGAATCGGTGCTCAGGCTGCCCGGTCTGGGCGTCGACGACGATTTCTTCGCGCTCGGCGGGCACTCGCTGCTCGCCACTCGCCTCGTGGCGGCGCTGAACGAGGCGTTCGGGGTACGTCTGCCGCTGCGCACGGTGTTCGAGTCGCCGGATGCGCAGCGCCTCGCGCGCGCGGTCGCGGCGGCGCTCGCGCGGCCCGGCGACGCCCCTGCGCGCAGCGCGATCGTGCGCGGCCAGGACGGTACCGACGCGCCGCTGACGACCATGCAGGAGCGCATCCGCTTCGTCGAGGCGTTGCGCCCCGGGCGGGTGCTCTACAACACGCCTTCCGCGCACCGCCTGACCGGGCCGCTGGATCCGGTCGCATTCGAGGCGGCGCTGCGCACGCTGATCGGGCGACAGCCGACCCTGCGCAGCCACGTCGCGCAGGACGGGGACCGTTTCGTGATGCGCACCGCCCCGAGCGTCGACCCGGGCCTCGTCATCGAGGACCTGACCGGCGTGCCGCAGGCCGATCGCGAAGCCGAGATGATGCGCCGGCTCCAGGCGATCGTCGACGTGCCGATGGACGTCGCACGCGCGCCGCTCTTCAGGATGGCGCTGTTCAGGATGCAGCCCGAGGAGCATGTCTTCCTGTTCATGGTGCACCACATCGTCTGGGACGGCTGGTCGTTCGACCTCCTCTACCGGGAGATGTCGGCCCTCTACCCGGCCGCCCTCGAGCGGCGCCCTCACGGGCTCGTCGAACTGCCGGTGACCTACGCCGACTTCGCGCGCTGGCACGCCGACTGGATGACGGGCGACGAGTGCCGCGCCCAGCTCGAGCAGTGGAAGCGTCGCTATTCGGACGTCGGGGGTCTGCGGGCGCTGCCGACCGATCGGCCCCGCCAGTCGGGCATGAGCGGCACGGGCGCCGTCGAGTGGGTCCGCATGGACCGCGAGCTCACCGAGCGGCTTCGAACCGTCGCGCTCGCGGCGGGCGGCACGCTGAACATGCTCGTGATGGCGGTGTACGCCGCGATGATCGGGCATGCGGTCGGTAGTCGCTCGCTCGTGCTGGGCATGCCCGTGCGCGGCCGTGCGTCCGGGCAGCTCGAGCACGTGATGGGCTTCTTCAACAACCTGCTGCCCGTGCCGCTGGTGGTCGAACCCGAGCGCACCGTCGGCGAGTGGGTCGGCACGGTCAAGGCGCGCCTTCTGGACGCGATGTCCGACCAGGAGGTCCCGTTCGAGCGCATCGCGGCGGAGCCCGGCATCGCGGCGGCCGCGAGCGGCGCGGGCCTGTACCAGTCCCTGTTCTCGTTCCAGGACGCGCGCGAGCGCGAGCGACGCTGGGGGCCCTTGAGCCACTCGTCGGTGCTGGTCATGCAGAAGGGCGCGACCGAGGACCTCGCGCTGTGGCTCATGGAGGTGCCGGGCGGACTGGAGGGCGGGATCAACTACAACGCTGATCTGTTCGACGCGAGCACGGCGGCGATCTTCCGCGAGCGGATCGTCGGCCTGCTGAGGCGGGTGGCGGCCTCGCCCGAGCGCTCCGTGCGCGCGCTGCTGGACGAGCCGGGCACCGACGCCGACGCGTTCGTCGGCTGGATCGATGCCCGCCGGGCCGGTGCGGGCGCCCCGTCGGGCGTGGTCCGCAAGGACGCCGACGAGGCGCCGCTGGCGCCGACCGCACTGCGGCTCCGGGCGCTGTGGGCGACGCTCGTCGGGGTGCCGGAAGGTACGATCTCGACCGGCGACAACTTCTTCGACCTCGGCGGGAACTCGCTGCTCGCGATGCGCGCGATCGAGACGATGGAGCGCGAGCTCGGGCGGCGCGTCGAGCCGCGGCGCTACCTCTTCGAGAGCCTCGCGCAGATTGCCACCGCGTACGACGCGGCGCAGCCGCCGCCGGCGAAGGTACCGGGCCTGCTCGGGCGCCTGTTCGGCGGCATGCGACGCGGCGCGTCGCACGGCGAGCGATGATCCCCTTCCGCTTCGGTTCCGCGGGAGACGCTCGTTTCGGCGTCCTGCACCCGGCCTCGGAGGGTGCGCGCATGCGGGGCGCGGTGCTGCTGTGCAACCCGTTCGGCCAGGAGGCGATCCGCACCCACCGGCTGTTCAAGGTGCTGGCGGAGCGCTTCGCCCGGGCGGGCTGGACCACGATGCGCTTCGACTACCTGTGCACCGGGGACTCGGACGGCGACGACGAGTCGGTCTCTCTCGCCGGCTGGGTCGCTGACGTGCAGCTTGCCGACCGGATCCTGCGGGATCGGACGGGGGCCACGACGGTCGCCTGGATGGGCCTGCGGCTCGGTGCGACGGCGGCGGCGCTCGCCAGCGAGCACGCTGGGACGCCCCCGGATCGACTGCTGCTCTGGGACCCGGTGATCGAGGGCCGGGGCTGGCTCGAGGAGCTTGCGGCCGCGCACGTGCGTGCGCTTCGCCTGGCGTTCCCGGCCACCCGACAGGACCTGGTCTCGAGGGGTATCGAGGCCGATGAGGCGATGGGCTTCCCGCTGACGGAGGCGTTCCGTCGCGAGGTGCTCGATCTCTCGCCGGCGCGTTTCGAGGTGGTGCGCTGCCGTCGGCTCGCGTGGCTGGTCGTCGAGGCGCCCGAGGTCCCCGGCTGCGTCGGGTCCGCCCGTCCCGGCGTCGCCTCGGCGAGCGTCAGGACGGTCGGGGCGACCGACTGGAACACCGACGAAGCGATGAACGCGGCGATCGTCCCCGCGGAAGTCGTGGCGGCGGCGCTGGGCGAGCTGGAGGCGGCGTGACGCACGATCGCAGCGCAGGCGAGGTCGGCCACGTCGAGTCGGTCGTGTCGTTCGGCGCCGGCGACCGCCTCGTCGGCACCTGGTGCGCACCGCGCCGCGACGGGACCGGCACCGGCGAGCGGCCGGTCTTCCTGCTGTTCAACGCCGGCGTGATCCCCCGCATCGGTCCGCACCGCGTCAACGTGAAGCTCGCGAGGGCGCTGGTGCGCGAGGGATGCGCGTCGCTGCGCTTCGATCTCTCCGGGCACGGCGACAGCCGCGGGGCCTCGGACGGCCTCGGCTTCGTGGAACGCAGCATCGCGGACGTGATCGCGGCGGTCGACGCCGTCGAGCGGCAGCGTCCAGGAGCGCCCGTCGTCGTCTTCGGCGTGTGCTCGGGCGCTGCACTCGGCTACGCGGCCGCGATCCGCGATCCGCGCCTGCGGGGATGCGCGATGCTCGACCCGTACATGTACCCGACCCTCCGGACACACCTCATCCGGATGCGCGCCCGGGTTCGAGCGGATCGGCTCGACGCGGTCATCGGATGGCTGCGGCGCCGCCTCGGGGCAGGCACGGCGCCGGCGCGCGAGAAGCCGGCGCCAGCGGCCGGGCTCGGGCTCAGCCGGCTGCCGAAGGCGGATTTCGCCGCAGGCCTGCACGCGCTGCTCGACCGGGGCACACGCCTGCTGGTCGTCTACAGCGGCAGCGAGCTCTACTCGTACAACCACGCCGGCCAGTTCGACAACGGCTTCCGGCGCTTCGGCCTCGCGGGCCGCGTGCGCGCGGAGTTCGTCCCCGACCTCGACCACACGGTCACCGAACTGTCCGCGCAGCGTTGGCTGATCGACCGCCTGCTCGACTGGGTCCGACACGATTTCGCGGCCGCACCCGCGATTGCCCGCGAGACCCTTCCGCGGGCCGGACGCGGCACGGAGGCTTTGACGTCGAAATGAGTCGTGCAGCGACGCTCGTCCTGCTCGCGATCCTCTACGCGCTCGTCTCGACGGCGTCGATAGACGTCTTCATGAGCAAGCGCGCGTTCTTCGAAGGCTCGGAGCACCGCGCGTACGCGTTCGAGACGATGCTCGATCGGACCGCTCACCGGCCCTTCGTGCATCGGGCGCTGATGCCCGCGCTCGTCAACGCGACGGACGCCTTGCTGCCGGCCTCGATCGCGGAGCGCTACGGTCCGGCCGCGCGCGAGCTCGTCCAGCGCTACTCGGTCCGCGCCGACGGGCCGTTCTGGACGCCGTCGCTCGAGCGCCGCTACCTGATCGCGTTCGTCTGGATGAACCTGTTCGCCTTCGCCGCGCTCTGGGCGCTGCGTGACCTGCTCGGCGCCGCGCTGCCCGGCGAGCCGCTGCTGCGCGACCTCGCCCCGGTGGCGTTCGGCGCGGCCGTACCGCTCACCTACATGAACGGCGGCTTCATGTACGACCCAGCAGACCTGTTCTTCGGCTTCGTGACCCTCGCGCTGGCCTGGCGTGGCAGGCACCTGCGCGCGCTCGTGGCGCTTGCGCTCGCAGTCCTCAACAAGGAGACCGCGGCCCTCGGCGTCGTGTTCCTCTCGATCGTCGCATGGCACGTGTCGGCGCCGCGTGTCTGGGCCCGCTTCACAGCGGCTGCGGGCGCCGTGGCCGCCGGCGTCCTGGCCTTCCTGTGGTGGCGGTACGCGTCGTCGCCCGGCTCGCCGGTGTACGACCACGTCGCCGAGAACTGGGCCTTCTGGACGCAGCCTCGGTCGTGGTGGCTCACGATGACCGTGCATGCGCCGCTGATGCTGCTGCCCCGGGGCCTGAGCCTGGTGTTGCTGCTGCCGGTGGTCGCGCTGCTGGCGCACGGCTGGCGCGAGCGTCCCGCGGTGCTCCGGCGGCTGCTCGTCGCGGGCGCGGCGATCAACCTGCCGCTGTTCTTCCTGTTCTGCTGGAAGGACGAGACGCGCAACCTGTACCTGATGGCGCCGGCGCTGGTGCTGAACCTGTGCGCAGCGCTCGCCGCTCTGCACTCGCGCGGCACCGCCGCCGCAGCATGAACGCCGGACGGAACGAACCCCATCGGAGCCGAGATGACAGTCGGATGCGCTGACCCGCCCGCGGAGCCGCACCGGGTCGCCCCGCCGATCGGCGACCGGCGGACCGCGCCGCTGCCGGCCGACGTGCTGCACGCGCTGACGCGTGGCGAGCCGTGGCAGCGGATCCCCGCGCGAACGCTGCTGGCCGGGGCGGCGGCCATCGTGCTGTCCCGGATCGAGGGCACGGCGCGGGTTCCTGTCGTGTTCGAGTTCCAGCGCGACGCGGCGTCCGGCACCGCTCACGATCGTGCGACGGGCATCACCGTCGAGGGCCGGGACTCGGCGATGCAGTGGTTCTCGCGACTGGACGCGACGCTGCAGGCGGCGCCTGGCCAGGCGGACGATGTCCTCCCCGCGACCGTGCAGCCCCTCGACGTGTCCATCCCCGCGCGGTCCGACGTCGCGCCCGGACCGGTCGCGGCCGGTCGGCTGCGGATCCGCTTGGAGGGATCGTGCGTGGTCGGTGAGGTCGAGGCGGCCTCGCCGTACGTCGACATGGGCACGCGCTTCGCCGGGTGCGTCGCGAGGGTCCTCGAGCGGATCGCGCGCGATCCAGGCTGCACGGTGTCCGCCGCGTTCGAGCTGACAGACCCCGAGCGCCGGGCACTGCTCGACCTCGCCCGTCCGTCGGACTGGCACTGGAGCGGGCCGGTCGACGTCGTGGGTGTCTTCGCGCGCCAGGTCGCCGCCATGCCGGACGCACCGGCGATCGAATGGGACGGCGGAGCGCAGACCTACGCCGAACTGCAGGACCAGGCCCGCGTCGTCGCATCCAGGCTCGCCGCGCAGGGCGTGGCCCCGGGTGCCGTGGTGGGACTGGCGATCGACCGCAGCGCGGACGCGATCCGTTCGATCCTCGGCATCCTCCATGCGGGCGCCGCGTACCTGCCGCTCGACCCCCGGCTCCCCGCCGAGCGGATCGCTTACATGCTGGAGCAGGCGGGGGCCGCCGTCACCCTGGTCGGCGCCGACGGTTCCGGCAACGTGCCGCCCGGCACGCGCCGCCTCTCCGTCGCCGCCCTGCTCGCGCCGCATGGGCGCGACCCCGTTCCGCCCGCGCCCGAGATCGACCCCGACCTGCCCGCCTACGTGATGTTCACGTCGGGCTCGACCGGACGCCCCAAAGGGGTGGTCATCCGGCACCGGTCCATCGTCCGCCTGGTGGTCGCCTCCGAGGTCCTGCACTTCGACCGCTCGACCCGGATGCTGCAGATCGGTTCTCTCGGCTTCGACGCGTCGACCTACGAGATCTGGGGAGCGCTGCTCAACGGCGGCGTGTGCATCGTGCATCCGGAAGCGGTGCCGACGGCCGCTGGCATCGGTCGCACCATCTCCGAGCGATCCGCGAACACGGCGCTGATCACGACCGCGCTGTTCAACGCGGTGGTGGACGTCGACCCGGGACATCTGCGCGGACTGCGGCACGTGCTGGTCGGCGGCGAGGCGATGAGCTCGGCCCACGTCGCCCGCGCCCTCGATGCGGTGCCGGGGCTCGTCGTCCTGAACGGCTACGGGCCGACCGAGACGACCACGCTGACCACCGCGTACACGGTCGTGCGCGATCGGCTCGCCCCCGGACGGTCCGTGCCGATCGGCCGGCCGGTCACACGCACGACGTCGCGCGTGCTCAACGCGAAGCTCGAGCTCGTCCCGGAGGGATTCGTCGGGGAGCTGTGCTCGGGCGGCGACGGACTCGCGGCCGGCTACATCGGGCGCCCCGACCTGACGGCGGAACGATTCGTCCAGGACCCGTTCGGCGCGCCGGGCGATCTGCTGTACCGGAGCGGCGACCTCGTCCGCCTGCTTCCGGACGGCAACCTCGACTACGTCGGGCGCCGCGACGGACAGCTGAAGATCAGGGGATTCAGGATCGAGCCGGGCGAGATCGAGTCGGCCCTGACGGCGCTCCCGACGGTGCGCACCTGTGCGGTGCTGGCGCGCAGCACGGGCACCGGCCCCAGGCTGGTCGCCTACGTGGTGCCGGCGGACGGCGCGGCCTTCGACGTCCACGAGGCGCGAAGGACCCTTGGCGAGTCGCTGCCCGCGTACATGGTGCCGTCCGACGTCGTACTGCTCGACGCGCTGCCGCTGACCATCAACGGCAAGCTCGACCGCGCCGCGCTCCCCTCGCCCCCGTCCGGGCGGCCCGAGCTCAGGCAGCCGTTCATCGAGCCGGATGACCCTGTCGAACAACGCCTCGCGGACATGATCGGCCGTTCGCTGGGGATCGACCGCGTCGGCGCCTTGGACAACTTCTTCGAGCTCGGAGGCAACTCGCTCGCGGTGCTCGCACTGCTCGCGCGGATGTCGACCGTGGCGGGCTGGAGCCTTCCGGTCGCCCGGTTCTTCGTCGATCCGACCCCGCGCGGGCTGGCCTCGGAGATCCGTGCGGCGGGGAACGCGCCGGCGCCCGCTCCGCGCGCGCCCGCCGGCGCGTCGACGCGTGGCGTCGAGAACGAGCCCATCGCGATCGTCGGCATGGCGCTGAGGGTGCCCGGCGCCTTGGACGTCGAGGCGTTCTGGCGCAACCTGTGCGACGGCATCGAGAGCATCACGCGCTTCGCCCGCGAGGATATCGATCCGTCGGTCTCACCGGCGCGCCTCGACGATCCCGCCTACGTGACGGCGCGCGGAATCATCGAGGGCGTCGACAGGTTCGACGCCGCGTTCTTCGGCATCTCGCCGCTCGAGGCGGACCTGATGGATCCGCAGCAGCGGGTGTTCCTGGAGCTGTGCTGGGAGTGCATGGAGCGAGCCGGGCACGTGCCGGGATCCGAGGATGCGTCGGTCGGCGTGTTCGCCGGCGTCTACAACGCGACCTACCTGCAGCACCACGTCGGCGCGCATCCGGAGCTCGTCGAGCGACTGGGCGAGCTCCAGGTGCTGCTTGCGAACGAGAAGGACTTCGTCGCGACCCGCACCGCGCACCGCCTGGACCTGACTGGCCCGGCGGTCAGCGTGTTCACCGCCTGCTCGACGTCCCTGGTCGCGGTCGCGCAGGCGGTCGACGCGCTGCGGGCTGGCCGGTGCGACCTGGCGCTCGCGGGCGGCGCGGCGATCACGTGTCCGCCGAACTCGGGGTACATGTACCAGGAGGGCGGCATGCTCTCGCCCGACGGACGCACACGCACGTTCTCCTCGGACGCGCGGGGCACGGTGTTCAGCGACGGCGCGGCGGTGGTGCTTCTGCGAAGGCTGTCGGACGCCCTCGCCGACGGGGACACGATCCACGCGGTCGTCTCGGGCATCGCCATCAACAACGACGGCGCCCGCAAGTCCAGCTTCACCGGACCCAGCATCAACGGCCAGGCGGCGGTGATCACCGCTGCACTGCAGGCGTCCGGGCTCGGCGCGGACGACATCGACTACGTCGAGGCGCACGGCACCGCGACGCCGCTCGGCGATCCGGTCGAGATCGAGGCCCTGGCGCGGGCGTTCCGCAGGTGGACCGCGCGACGCGGCTACTGCCTGATCGGATCGGTCAAGAGCAACATCGGGCACACGGTGATGGCCGCCGGCGCGGCCGGGCTGATCAAGGCCGCGCTGTCCCTCGAGCGCGAGCACATCCCGCCCACGATCGGGGTGGACGCCCAAAACCCGAACATCGACTTCGACGCGAGCCCGTTCGTCGTCGCGCGACAGGGCACGGCGTGGCCGCGGGGCGAGCGGGTCCGGGCCGCGGGCGTGAGCTCATTCGGCGTCGGTGGCACCAACGCGCACGCGATCGTGCGGGAAGCGCCCGCGCGGGCGCCGCGCGAGCCGCAGACGGGCCCCTTCGTGCTCAGGCTCTCTGCGAGGACCCAGGCCGCGCTGGAAAGGTCGGTCGAACGCCTCGCGACGCACCTCGAGGCGAACCCCGCCCTAGACCTCGTCGACGTCGCCCACACGCTGAACGTGGGCCGCAAGCGGTTCCCGTGCCGGGCAGCCGTGGTGGCGCACGACCTCGCCGAGGCCGCCGCGGCGCTGCGCGACGAACAGTCGCCCGCGCGGGTCCGGGGCGAGACGGGTCCGGCGACGCCCACGGTGGCCCTGCTCTTATCCGGCCAGGGCTCCCAGTACGCCGGGATGGGGTCGGCGCTGCACCGATCCGAGCCGGCGTTCGCGCGTGCGATCGAAGAGTGCCTGGACGCGCTCGACGGCGCGCTCGAGGTCGATCTCCGATCGATCCTGCTCGGGCCGGACGGCAGCGCGCTGGAGCGGACGGAGGTGCTCCAGCCGGCGCTGTTTTGCGTCGAGTACGCGCTCGCCCGACTGTGGATGTCCCGAGGGATCGAGCCCGCGGCGCTTCTCGGGCACAGCGTCGGCGAGTTCGTCGCGGCGGCGGTCGCGGGCACGATGCGCGTCTACGACGCCGCACGGCTGGTCGCGCGGCGCGGTGCGCTCATGCAATCGATGGCCCCCGGCAGGATGCTCGCGGTCCGCATGCCGCCGGCCGCGCTTCGGAAGGCGCTTCCGGCCGATCTGTCGGTCGCCGCGGTGAACGCTCC
>JADCHE010000202.1 GCA_020248665.1 Burkholderiales bacterium
CCCGCGGCACCACCCGCGCCCGCGACACCGCCCGCGCCCGCGGCGCCGCCCGGACTCGCGATCCCGCCCGCCGCGACGACGTTGCCGTCCTGCGGACCCGAGCCGCCGGCCAGCGCGAGCGTTGCGAGCGTCGGCGCACCGTCCGCGTCGCGCCGCGCGCTCGGCGCGATCGCCGCCGCGGCCGACCCGGTCCCGCTGCCCACGGGCAGCGTGGCCACGCCCGACGGCTCGTCGACGCGGCCCGGGCCTGTCGCGAACGCTGGCGTCGGCGCCTCGCCGTCGTCGGTGCGCCCGCCGTAGGCCTTCGCGAGCGTCGGCCCCTCGGGCGCGCTGCCCGCGCTCGTCGCCCGCCGCGTGCCGCCCGCGGACGTCCCCGACGTGCCCGGGACGCCCGCCGCCGCGACCGTCGCGGCCTGCGCCGAGAGCACCGCGAAGCGCGCCCCCGCGCTCGCACCGGCGTCCGCGTCGACGCGCCCCGCGCGTGTGATCGCTTCGGCGACCGTACCGCCGCTCCCTGGCATCGTCGACGACAGCACCGGCCGCTCCGTGGTCGGAGCCGCTGGCCGGTCGGCCGAGGGTGCGTGCACCGTCCGGCCGGCGTCCACCTCGACCGTGCCGCCGCGCGTGGTCACCGCGACCCGACCCTGCGACACCATCACGCGCGTCCCGGCGCTGAGGCCCGGCCGGCATTGCGGATCGCACGCGGTCTCCTCGACGACGAACTCGGTTCCGCGCACCCCGACCGTCGCCGTCGGGGTGATCAGCTTGTAGTCCTCGTGGCGGCGCTTGCCGACCGCACCGGTCAACGTGCGCAGCGTGCCCCGCGTCAGCACGTAGACCGCGCGTTGCGCGTCGCCCTCGAAGCGGTAGGCGTCGATCGTGAAGCGCGAGCCTGGCTGCAGCGACACGACCGAGCCGTCGCTGAAGCGCATCTGCACGCGGCCGTCCGCACCGGTCTCGATGCGGTCGCCCGCCGAGACCGCGTCGCCGGTGATCGGGCGCCGCGTCGCGTCGCCGGCGGGTCCGGGCCGCACGACGACGACGTCGCCGGCGACCAGCCACAACCGGGCATCCTGGGCGAGGGCGGGCGCGGCGCACGCGAGCGCGACAGCAGCCGACGCCGCGCGCAGCGCCGTCGCCAGCCGCCGGTGCATGCCGGCGCGGCAGCGTGTGCGGTGCATGCTCAGAACCGGTAGCGGGCGTAGACGAAAGCCTGCGTGCGGCGGAAGTCGTTCGGCGCGAGCGTCGACGCGTTGTGCGTCCAGGCGAGGCCCGGCATGAGCGTCAGCGAGCGGTCGACGTCGTGCTCGAGGCCGATCCGCAGGTCGTGCTGGTGGTCCACGCGCACGACGCCGAACAGCGGCTCGATCGCGTCGAACGTGCGTCGCTCGAACGACCAGCCCGCGTTCGCGCGCCAGCCCGGCGCGAGCGTCGCGCCGAGCGCGGTGCGCAGGCCGACGAAGCCGAACGACAGCTGAGGCAGGTCGGCGCGCACGGTCTCGTCGCCACCGTACAGTGCCGCGGCGAACGTCGGCGCGCGAGGGCCGCCCCAGCCGTGCGCGAGCGTCAGGCCCGCGGCGACGCGTCGCGCGTCGCGCACCGGCTGGTCGGGGAAGGTCAGCTCGAACGCCTGCGCGTAGGCGCCGAGCTGCGTGCGCGGTCCGCTGTTCCACTGCCACTGGGCGATCGCGCCGGCCGCGTCGCGAAACGCCGTGCCGTCGAGTCGCAGGTGCTGGTACTGCAGGCTCATGGAGTATCGATGCGCTCCGAACGCGGACGACAGGCCAGCGGATGCCTCCGCCGAACCGGTGTCGATATTGTGCTGGCTCGAATTCGTGCGTTGGGCGATCTGAAGACCGGCAGTCCAGTCGAGCCAACCGTTGATCGGCGCGACGTACGTGATGCCCGCGGACAGGGCCGCGAACGCGCTCTCGCGCGGCCGGCTCGCGGGCAGCGGCACCAGCGCCTGCCCGTCCGACAGCACCCATTCGCCGAAGGAGCTGCCGAAGTTGACGTTGCTGTCCCAGCCCGCGCCGGCCTCGAGCAGCACGATCCAGCGCGGCGTGCGGCCGTCGCCGAGCCGCGCGACGGTGTCGAGGTAGCGCTGCACCGTGTCGCGCACCGCGGGCGGCAGCTCGCCGCGCGCCACCGCCTCGAGCTCGCGGCGCGCGGCCTCGAGCTCTCGAAGCTGCAGGTGTGCGCGCCCGATTTCGGCGCGCGCGGGCAGGTTCGACGGGTCGGCGGCGAGCACGCGCTCGAGTGCGAGCACCGCGATGCCCGGCCGGCCCGAGTCGAGCGCCGCGAGGCCGAGCAGGTAGTCGAAGTCGGGCGCGCCGGCGAAGCGCTCGGCCTGCGCATCGAGCTGCCGGAACGCGTCGTCGGGCCGGTTCGCGTCGAATGCGACGCGCGCGTCGGCGAGCAGCCGCGACAGCGCGGCGGCGTCGGACGCCGCGGCCGGCGACTGGGCGCCGCTCGGTACGACCGCGCCCGGCGCGAGGCAGGTCAGCGCGAGCGCGAACGCGAGCGCCCGCACGGCGAGCGTGGCCGCGCGCGGCATCGTAAGCAGGGTCGCGACGCGGTGCGTCGCCCGGGTCCCGCGCTCGCTGGCGCGGGGCTCAGTCACGGATCGGGAGTTCGCCGCGCAACGAGTGCGGCAGCGCCGAGGTGATGGCCAAGTCGACCAGGTTACCGACCAGGCGCGGCGCTCCGGCGAAGTTGACGACCCGGTTGTTCTCGGTGCGCCCCGCGAGCTCGTCCGGGTCCTTGCGCGACGGGCCCTCGACGAGCACGCGCTGGGTCGTGCCGACCATCGCCTCGGAGATCCGCCGTGCGTGGGCGTCGGTCGCCGCCTGCAGTCGCTGCAGCCGCGCGAGCTTGGTCGCCTGCGGCGTGTCGTCGGCGAGGTCCGCCGCAGGCGTGCCGGGGCGCGGGCTGTAGACGAAGGAGAACGAGCCGTCGAAGCCGACGTCCTCGATCAGCGCCATCGTGCGCTCGAAGTCCTCCCCGGTCTCGCCGGGGAAGCCGACGATGAAGTCCGAGGTGATCGAAACGTCCGGGCACGCCGCGCGCAGCCGTCGGATGATCGACTTGTACTCGATCACGGTGTAGCCGCGTTTCATCGCCGCGAGCACGCGGTCCGAGCCCGACTGCACCGGCAGGTGCACGTGCGCGGCGAGCTTCGCGATCGCCCCGTGCGCGTCGACCAGGCGCTGCGAGAACTCGCGCGGATGCGACGTGGTGTAGCGGATGCGCTCGATGCCGGGGATCTCGGCGACGTAGTCGAGCAGCATCGCGAAGTCCGCGCGCTCCTCGCCCGCGCCGGTCGCACCGAGGTAGGCGTTGACGTTCTGGCCGAGCAGCGTGACCTCGCGCACGCCCTGCTCGGCGAGCCCCGCGACCTCGGTCAGCACGTCCTCGAACGGGCGCGAGACCTCCTCGCCGCGGGTGTAGGGCACCACGCAGAAGCTGCAGTACTTGCTGCAGCCCTCCATGATCGACACGAACGCGCTCGCGCCCTCGACGCGGGCCGGCGGCAGGTGGTCGAACTTCTCGATCTCGGGGAAGCTGACGTCGACCTGCGGCCGGCCGGTGCGCCGGCGGGCGGCGATCAGCTGGGGCAGCCGGTGCAGCGTCTGCGGGCCGAAGACCACGTCGACGTACGGTGCGCGGCTGACGATGTTGGCGCCCTCCTGGCTCGCGACGCAGCCGCCCACGCCGATCACCATGTCCGGGCGCTCGCGCTTGAGCGCGCGCAGCCGGCCGAGATCGGAGAAGACCTTCTCCTGCGCCTTCTCGCGTACCGAGCAGGTGTTGAACAGCACGATGTCGGCCTGCGCCGGATCATCGGTCGCCTCGACGCCGTCGGCCTGCGCCTGGCCGAGCACGTCGGCCATCTTGGCCGAGTCGTACTCGTTCATCTGGCAGCCGAACGTGCGGATGTAGAGCTTCACGGGCATCGGGCGGCTCCGGCTCAGCGCTGCTGGGCCGCGCGTCGCGCGGCCGCGATCCGGGCCGAGATCGTGCGCCATTCCTCGTCGGTCACCAGCCAGACCTGGACGACCTCGCCGAGGCTGCCGCGCTGGTAGGCGATGCGCCGCTCGCCGTCGACGGTCGAGGGCGGCCGGATGGTGTTCGACTCGTCGCGGATCCGCGTGCCCGGGCCGAGCAGCACCGGCTTGCCGTCGATCGTCGCCTCGGGGAACACGCCGATCCGTAGCCGCCCGAGCTCGACGCCGTCGGGGATCGCTCGCTGCAGGGGCATCTGCTGCGCGAGCGCCGGCGCGCCGGCGAGCGTCGCGATCGCGAGGGCGGCGCAGAGCAGGCGCGGGCGGAGGCGGGCGGGCGGGCGCATGATGAGGCGGATGATACCGCGGCGGACCGCGGTGACCCCCTCTTCGCGAGGGCCGTTCGGGCCCTCGCGAGCGCCCACCGTCAGGCGGCGCGCCGTGCCGGCGCGGCGCCGGCCGGCACGAGGCCGAGCCGGTTCGCCGCGCAGATCACCGCGCGCAGCGACGCTACGACGATGCTGCGGTCGATGCCGACGCCGAAGCGCGTGCCGACCACGCCGTCGCCAGCGGCCTCGATGAACGCGACCGCGCGTGCGTCCGAGCCCGCGTCGATCGAGCGCTCCTCGTAGGCGTCGATCCGCAGCGGCAGCCCGAGTGCGCGCACCGCGGCGTCGATCGGCCCGTTGCCCTCGCCGCGCAGCGTGCGCCGCTCGCCGTCGACCGACACGTCGAGCTCGACCTCGTGGCCGCGGTCGCTGCCGGCCATCCGGTGCCCGATCAGCCGGATCCGAGCGTCGTCGCGAAGGTACGCGTCCGAGAACAGCGCCCACAGGTCGTCGGCGGTCACCTCGGTGCCGTGCGCGTCGGTGTGCCGCTGAACGATCGCGCTGAACTCGACCTGCAGCCGGCGCGGCATCACCATCCCGTGGTGACGCTCCAGCAGGAACGCGATGCCGCCCTTGCCCGACTGGCTGTTGACGCGGATCACCGATTCGTAGCTGCGGCCGACGTCGGCCGGGTCGATCGGCAGGTAGGGCACCTCCCACGGCGCGTCCGGGCGCTGCGCGGCGAAGCCCTTCTTGATCGCGTCCTGGTGCGAGCCCGAGAATGCGGTGAAGACCAGGTCGCCGACGTACGGGTGGCGCGGATGGATCGGCAGCTGGTTGCACTGCTCGACGGTGCGGGCCACCGCGTTGATGTCGGAGAAGTCGAGCTCCGGGTCGACGCCCTGCGAATAGAGGTTCAGCGCGAGCGTGACGAGGTCCACGTTGCCGGTGCGCTCGCCGTTGCCGAAGAGGCAGCCCTCGATGCGCTGCGCGCCCGCCATCACCGACAGCTCCGCCGCGGCCACCGCGGTGCCCCGGTCGTTGTGCGGGTGGACCGAGATCACCGCCGCCTCGCGGTTCGGCAAGTTGCGGTGCATCCACTCGATCTGGTCGGCGTAGACGTTCGGCGTCGCGCACTCGACGGTCGCCGGCAGGTTCAGGATCACCGGCCGCTCGGGCGTCGCGCCCCAGGCGTCCATCACCGCCGCGCAGACGTCGCGCGCGAACGGCAGTTCGGTCGAGGAGAACACCTCGGGGCTGTACTCGAAGCCCCAGGCGGTGCCGGGCCGCGCGTCCAGCTGCGTGCGCACGAACCGCGTCATCCGCACCGCGAGGTCGAGCACCTCCTCCTGGCTCATGCCGAACACCACGCGGCGGAACACCGGGGCGGTCGCGTTGTAGAGGTGCACGGTCGCGCGCTTCGCACCGGCGAGCGAGTCGATCGAGCGCGCGATCAGGTCCTCGCGCGCCTGCGTGAGCACGCTGATCGTCACGTCGTCGGGCACGAGACCCGCCTCGATCACGTGCCGCACGAAGTCGAAGTCGGTCTGCGAAGCGGCCGGGAAGCCGACCTCGATCTCCTTGACGCCGATCTTCAGCAGAGTCTCGAACATCCGCAGCTTGCGCGACGTGTCCATCGGCTCGAACAGCGCCTGGTTGCCGTCACGCAGGTCGGTCGACAGCCAGCGCGGCGCGCGGTCGATTCGCCGCGACGGCCAGCGGCGGTCGGGCAGCTCGATGGTCGGGAACGGTCGGTACTTTCCGGCGGGGGGCGTCGTGGTCATCGGTCGGGCTCCGAGGGGTCGATGGACGACCGGAGCGCTGGGGCAGGAGAAGCGTCGGCGGATGCGCGCAGTCTTCCGTTGCCCCGAGCGTCGGTCGGGGTACGGGTGGGCCGGGGAGGCGTGCTGGACTGGCTCAGGCGCCCAGGACGGGCAGCATGCGACCCCGGCCCGGCGCTAGTAGCAGCGCGGGCAGCGAAGGCAGGGCGAGGCGCACCAAGAGCATTCCGGGAGAGTAGCCGCGCCCGTCCGGGGCTGTCAAACCGGCGGCGGACGGCCGGCGGGGCGCGCGCCTGTTGCCGACGCTTACCAACCGTTGCACTCCATCGTCCCGCGGGCGTGAACGCTGCCCGCAGCGCCACCGTTGAGACGTCATGGACACCGACACCCGTTCCATGGAGACCGTCATGCGCACCCCTCGCGCCGTCGCCGCCGGCGGCACCGGCCTCGCCCGCACGATCCTCGCCTCGGCCTGCGCGGCCGCGCTCGTGATCGCCGCGGCGAACCCCGCCGGCGCGGCCGAGCGCGCGCTGCGCGGCGAGGCGACGTTCAAGGCGCCGGCCGAGGCGGCGATCGCACGGCTGCCCGCGACGTCCCCCATCCAGGCGGCCGAGCTGCGCGTGTCCGACGGCGGCTTCGGTCTCGCGCACCGCGAGTCGCTGCAGCTCCTCGCCGTCGCCCGCCACGGCGATCACGACCTGCGCGTCGGCTGGGTGCAGATCAACCAGCGCGCATCGACCGAGGACCTGCGCGGCGCCCCCGGCGCGATCGCCAGCGACGCGATCCCGGATGCGAGCACGGTGGCCGCGTTCCCGAGCTCGGGGGAGTTCGACCGCGTGTTCTTCGTGCGGCTCGATCCGGTCGCCGACCCGCGCCGCCCGGCGATGTACCTGAGCACGTCGACGATGACGGTCGCGCCCGCGCCCGTCGGGTCGCGCTGAGGAAGGCGGCGGTGATCCGCGCCACGAAGCTCGCCGCGACCGCGCTCGCCGCGCTCGCGCTCGCCGCCTGCGGCCACGGCGGCTACTACGATCCGGTACCGGTCTCCGTCGACGTCGGCGTCGCGGTGCCGGTCGGGCCGCCGCCGGTCTCGGGCCTCGGCCTGCAGCTGACCCGTGTCGGGCCGGAGTCGATCCAGCTCGACTGGTCGTTCGATCCGTACGCGGCGGTCTACGAGGTATCGCGCGACGGCTTCCCGCTCGCGAGCGTGCGCGCCAACTCGCTGATCGACGCGAGCGGCCTGATCGGTGACCGCTACTGCTACAGGGTCGTCGGTCGCGATGGCCGCGGCGTCGCGGTGTCGACCAGCTCGGTCGGCTGCCTGACGCTGTTCTGAACGGTCCACGCCGGCGGTGCGCCCGAGGTCGCGCCGCCGGCGGGCGCGATCTTGGTACCCTCGGCGCGAGCGCGCGGCCCGGCCGCGCCGTACCTGACACGAGACCGCGCCATGGACCGCATCGGACCCTTCGAGTACGTCGAGCACCCGGCCGTGCTGCCGCCGCTGGTCGACGGGACGGACCCTGCGCGGCACCGCGTCGCGATCGCCGGCGGCGGACCGGTCGGCCTCGCGCTCGCGCTGTCGCTCGCGGTGCGCGGCGTGCCCTCGGTGGTGCTCGAGGCCGACACCACGGTCTGCGTCGGCAGCCGCGCGATCTGCATCTCTCGCCGCAGCCTGGAGATCCTCGGCGAGGTCGGTGCGCTCGAGGCGCACCTGGCCGCTGGCCTGCCGTGGCAGGGAGGGCGCACGTTCCACGGCACCGAAGAGATCCTGCGCTTCGCGATGCCGGACGACGCGTTCCAGCGCCTGCCGCCGATGATCAACATCCCGCAGTACCGGATCGAGCAGTCCCTGGTCGATGCGGCGAGCGCGCACCCGGACCTGATCGAGATCCGCTGGGGCACCGAGCTCGCGGGCTTCTCGCAGGACGACGAGGGCGTGTCGCTGCGCGTGCGCTGCGCCGGCACCGACTACGCGATGCGCGCAGACCGGCTGGTCGCCTGCGACGGCGGGCAGAGCCTGGTGCGGCGCGCGATGGGCCTGAAGCTCGAGGGCGCGGCCTTCGAGGGCAAGTACGTGATCGTCGACATCGAGCTGCCGAGCACGTACCCGACCGAGCGCCGCGCGTGGTTCGATCCGCCGTCGAACCCCGGCTCGACCGTGCTGATGCACAGGCAGCCCGACGACCTGTGGCGGATCGACTACCAGATCCCCGACGACGCCGACCTCGACGCCGCGCTGCGGCCCGAGTCGGTCGAGCCGTTCGTGCGCCGCCACCTCGAGATGATCGGCGAGGCCCACTTGCCGTGGCGCATCGTCTGGATCAGCGCGTACCGCGCCGGCGCGATGACGCTCGATCGCTATCGCCACGGCCGGGTGCTGTTCGCCGGCAACGCGGCGCACGCGCTGCCGATCTTCGGTGTGCGCGGGCTCAATTCGGGATTCGAGGACGCGCACGGCCTCGGCTGGCGGCTGGCGTCGGTGGCGCTCGGGCTCGGCGGCGAGGCGCTGCTCGACGGCTACGACGAGGAACGTCGCCACGCGTTCCGCGTCAACGCGGCGAGTGCGATCAAGAGCACCGAGTTCATGGCGCCGCCGTCGCGAGGGTTCTCGCTGATGCGCGAAGCGGCGCTGACGCTCGCACACACGCACCCGTCGATCGCCCAGCTCGCGAACCCGCGGCAGACCACCGCGATCGGCTATCCGCCGCCGCCCGGCGCGGTCCCGTCCGACCCGTCGGCGGGCCCGAACCCCGGCGACCCGCCGGCCGAGGCGCCGCTGCGCGGGCCGGACGGCGAGACGCGCCTGACCGCGCTGCTCGGCCCGTGGTGGACCGTCGCGGTGTTCCTCGCCGATCCGGCCGCCGACGGCCCCGCAGCGGCGCTCGACGACGCGCTCGCCGCGCTCGAGCGCGGGCCGCTGCCGCTGCGCACGCTGGTCGTCGCGGCGCGCGGCGACGCCGCGGCGTCGGCGACGCGCCTGCGGGCGGTCGACGACGCGCGCCCCGACAGCCTGTCCGCCGACCGGCTCGCGGCGCGGCGATGGGACGCACTCGACGGTGCGGTCGTGCTGCTGCGCCCCGACGGGCATGTCGCCGGCCGCTGGCGCGCCCCCGACGCCGCGACGCTGCGCGCCGCGCTCGACGCGGCCGCCTGCCGCACCGTCACCCCGAACGAGGCCCGCCGATGAGCCCGAGCCTGAGCCCCGATGCGCGCGACGCGCTGTACCGCGACTGCGCGCTCGCGATCACCGCGGTCGGCCGCGACCGCGAGAGCCTGTTCCTCGCACGGCTCGCGCTGCTGCTGATGGAGGCGGTCGGCGACGAGGCGCGCTGCCGCGAGGCGATCGAGGCGGCCGCGCGCGAGGTGCCGGCGCCGAGCCTGTCGCGCGAGCCGCCGCGGGGCTGACCGTTGGTGGCTGCCCGGGTCGCGGTCAGTCGCGGTCAGTCGCGGTACGACGGGTCGATCCGGTCGAGCCGCCGCACCAGCGCGTCGAAGCCGTCCTGTCCGCCGCCGTAGCGCGGGTCGAACTGCAGCGCGTCCGCGCTCGCGCGCCGGCGCACCGCCTCGGACACGGCGCGCGTGGCCCCGAGCGCGGCGCCTGCGACCTGGATCTCGCAGGCGCGCTGCAGCGTCCACAGCACCGCGAACGCGAACGGGATCGTCGGGCCCCACGACAGCAGTCCGTGATTGCGCAGGATGACCGCCGGCCGATCGCCGATCGAGCGCAGCACGCGCGGCCCCTCGTCGGCGTGCACGGTGATGCCCTCGAAGTCGTGGTACGCGACCCGGTCGTGCAGCATCGCCGAGTAGAAGGTGTCGAACGACAGGCCGGCCTCGCTGCACGCGACCGCGCTGCCGGCGGTCGTGTGGGTGTGCATCACGCAGTGGGCCGCCTCGATGCCGGCGTGGATCGTCGAGTGCAGCACGAAGCCGGCCGGGTTCACGCGGTGGGGCGAGCCGTCGACGACGCGTCCGTCGAGGTCGATGCGCACCAGGTTCGATGCGGTCACCTCGTCGTAGCGCAGCCCGAAGGGGTTGATCAGGAAGTGCCGGTCCGGACCGGGCACGCGCACGGTCACGTGGTTGTAGATCAGCTCGTCCCAGCCGAGCAGCGCGAAGATCCGATAGCAGGCGGCGAGCTGCACGCGCAGTGCGCGCTCGTTCGCGCAGGCCTCGCTCATCGTGGTCGTCCTCGTGTCGACGCGCCGCCGGCGGGGCTCACGTCGCGCGGTACCAGGCGACCCCGGTGTCGTCGACGGTCATGGTGGCCTCGCCGGTCGCGAGCAGCCGGTTCAGGTGCGCGACCGTCTCCCCGGTGGCCATCGACAGCAGCCCGGGCGAGTCGATCGGCCGGCGGAACAGCGCGCCGAACACGTCGATCACGCGCCTCGGCTCGGCGAGCCGTTCGCGCAGCGCCGAGAGCCCGCGCCCGTGGCCGGCAGCCAGCTCGTCGAGCCGCGCGTGCAGGCCGCGGAAGGGCAGGTTGTGCGCGGGCAGCACGAGCACGTCGTCGGGCACCTTCGCCTTGAGCTTGGCGATCGACGCGAGCCAGTCGCCGAGCGGGTCGGCGTCGGGCTCGGTCGGGAACACCGACACGTTCGACGAGATCCGCGGCAGCACCTGGTCGCCGGAGACCAGCAGCTTCAGACCGGGACAGTGCAGGCAGGCGTGCTCCGGCGAATGGCCGCTGCCGGTGATCACGCGCCAGTCGTGCGCGCCGATGCGGATCGTCTCGCCGTCGACGATCCGGCGGTAGCTGTCGGGCAGCGCGTAGGTGTGCTTGCCGAACTCGCCGAAGCGCGCGCGGTAGTGCTCGAGCGCGTCGTCGTCCCAGCCGGCGCGGCGGTAGAAGCGCGTGCCGTCCTCGGGCGCGTCGCGGCCGGTATCGGCGACCAGCACGCGGCAGGTCAGGTACTCCAGCCGCGTCATCCACAGCCGGCAGCCGGTGCGCCGCGTGATCCAGCCGGCCATGCCGACGTGGTCCGGGTGCATGTGCGTGACGATCACGCGCTCCACGCTGCGGCCGCCGAGCGCGCCGACACGCAGCATCCGCCATGCCGACGCGGTGTCGGGCGAGCGCAGCCCGCTGTCGACCAGCGTCCAGCGCTCGCCGTCGGCGATCGCCCACAGGTTGATGTGCGCGAGCGTGAACGGCAGCGGCATCCGGATCCACAGCACGCCGGGCGCGACCTCGATCGCCGCGCCGGTCTCGGGCGGTGTCTCGAACGGGTAGACGAGCGTGCTCGGGGCGCGGGGCGTGTCGGTCAGGGAGGTGTCGGAGCTCACCCCGCCGATCGTACACGCAAGCCGCGCGGGCAGGCCGTCGGCACGTTTCCCGTATCCTCCGGGAAAGAGGGGCGTCGGGGAGGCGCCCGCGTGCCCATGGACGACATCGATTTCCTGTTCCGCAACAACCGCGCCTGGGCGCGGCGGATGTGCGACGACGATCCGGCGTTCTTCAGCCGCCTCGCCGAGCAGCAGGCGCCGCGCTACCTGTGGATAGGCTGCTCCGACAGCCGCGTGCCGGCCAACCAGATCATCGGCCTCGCGCCCGGCGAGATCTTCGTCCACCGCAATGTCGCGAACCTCGTCGTCTTCACCGATCTGAACTGCCTGTCGGTGATCCAGTACGCGGTCGACGTGCTCGAGGTCGAGCACGTGATGGTGGTCGGCCACTACGGCTGCGGCGGCGTGACCGCCGTGCTGGAGCGGCGCAAGCTCGGCCTCGTCGACAGCTGGCTGCACCACGTCGAGGACCTGATGGTCACCCACGCGCGGCGGCTGGACACCATCGCGGATCCGCGCGAGCGCCACGACCGGTTGTGCGAGATCAACGTGCTCGAGCAGGTCGGCCACGTCGGCCGGCTGCCGATGGTCGAGGACGCCTGGCAGCGCGGTCGCAAGCTCGCGCTGCACGGGCTGATCTACGGTCTGCACGACGGGCTGCTGCGCGAGTTGTGCGCGCCGGTCGTCTCGCCGGTGGACCCGGCCGAGTGGCGGCGCGACGTGCTGCGCGCGCTGTGGGACGGCCCCCGTCGCCGCGATGCGCGCACCGGCACGCGGAGCGTCGCGCCGTCCGACCCGGTCGACGATTCCGGCGAGGCCTGAGCCGCCGGCCCGGGCCGCGCGGCTGGGCGCCCCGGTCCCGGCGCGCGATCGGGAGCGGTCGCGCCGGAGCGGTCGACCGTTCGTCGGTCCCGGCCGTCCGCCTGCGGCGCGATGACCGAATTGCCTCGCCCCGCTGCCGTTGAAGACCCGACCGCCGTCGTGGAAATGGCCCAGGATGACGACATCCGGCGTCCCGCGGCCGCCTCCGTCCGCGTCCTCACCCCCCGATCCGCCGACGATGAGACAGAACCTGCCCGTCACCGACCGCGAGCGACTGCTCGGCCCGCGCGACACCCTGGTGTCGACCACCGACACCAAGGGCCGCATCACCTACTGCAACCCCGCGTTCGTCGCGATCAGCGGGTTCACGGAGGACGAGCTGATCGGCAAGGCGCACAACGTCGTGCGCCATCCCGACATGCCGCCCGAGGCCTTCGAGGACATGTGGCGGACGATCGAGTCCGGGCGCCCGTGGACCGCGCTCGTCAAGAACCGCTGCAAGAACGGCGACTTCTACTGGGTCCGCGCGAATGCCACGCCGATGGTCGAGGACGGCCGCATCGTGGGCTACATGTCGGTGCGGACGTGTCCGGGCCGAGACGAGGTGAAGGCCGCGGACGCGCTGTACGCGGCGATCCGCGAGAGGCGCGCGCGGGTGCGGATCGTCAGCGGTCGGCTCGTGCCGGTCGGGCCTGCGCGCTGGCTCCACACGGTGCGCGCGATGCCGCTGCCGGTGCGCTTCGCCGCCGCGACGCTGCTGCCGACGTCGGCCGCGGCCGGCGCCGCGCTGGCGCTCGCGGGCCCGGGCTGGACCGCCGCCGCCACGCTCGGCGCCGGCCTCGCCGGTACCGTGCTCGCCGCGGCCTGGCTGTCGGCGAGCGTCGCCGCGCCGCTCGGCATCGTGGTCGCCGCGGCGCGCCGGATCGCGGGCGGCCAGATGGACGAGCCGGTACCGACCGCGCGCGCGGACGCGATCGGCGACCTGCAGCGCGACATCGGGCAGGTCGGCGTCAACGTGCTCGCACTGGTCGCCGACGTGCGGATGCAGGTCGCCGGGCTCGAGACCGCGACCGGCGAGATCGCGCAGGGCAACCTCGACCTCAGCGCGCGCACCGAGCAGTCGGCCTCGAGCCTGCAGGAGACCGCGGCCAGCATGGAGCAGATCGCGGGCACGGTGCGCAACGCCGAGGGCAGCGCGAAGGCGGCGACCGCGCTCGCGGCGACGGCGCTCGAGGTCGCCCGCGAGGGCGACGCCGCGACCGCGCGTGTCGACGCGACGATGGCCGAGATCGCCGACAGCGCGCGGCGGATCGCCGAGCGCACCGGCGTGATCGACTCGATCGCGTTCCAGACGAACATCCTCGCGCTCAACGCGGCGGTCGAGGCCGCGCGCGCCGGCGAGCAGGGCCGCGGCTTCGCGGTGGTGGCCGCCGAGGTCCGCTCGCTCGCGCAGCGCAGCGCCGAGGCGGCCCGCGACATCAAGCGGCTGACCGCGGAGAGTTCCGCGAAGGTCGACGCGGGCGCGGCGAGCGCGAAGCAGGCGGCCGGGACGATGTCGCAGATCACCGGCTCGGTGCAGCGCGTGAGCGGGTTGATCGACGAAATCGCCACCGGCGCGGCCGAGCAGACCCGCGGCATCGAGCAGGTCGGCATCGCGGTCGCCGACCTCGATCGGTCGACGACGCAGAACGCGGCGCTGGTCGAGCAGGGCGCGGCGGCCGCCGCGAGCCTCAGGGACCAGGCGCAGCGGCTGTCGCAGGCGATCTCGGTGTTCCGGATCTGACGGCGGGCTCGAGCAGCCCGACCAGCTCGGCGAGGCTGCGCGCGACGCTGCGGCCGCTGGTGTCGAGCGTCAGGTCGGCCTGCGAGTAGAGCGGCTCGCGCGCGGCGAGCATCGTCCGGATGTTCGCCATCGCGACCCGCTCGAGCGCGGGAGCGGCGATCCGCGCGTCCTGCTGGCGACGCACGCGGTCGAAGTGGTCCCCGGGGCTCGCCCTCAGCCAGACCGTGCGGAACGCGCCGCGCAGCAGCGCGTAGGTGCCGGCCTCGGTGACGAGGCCGCCGCCGGTCGCGAGCACGACGGCGTCGTGCCGCTCGATCACCTGCTTCAGGCAGCTGCGCTCGAGCGTGCGGTAGCCGGACGCGCCGTACAGCGTGAAGATCTCGGGCACCGGGACGCCGCCGGCCTGCTCGATCTCGCGGATGAGCTCGACGAAGGGCACGCCGAGCCGGCGTGCGAGCCGCGCGCCGAGCGTCGACTTGCCCGCGCCGCGCAGGCCGATCAGCGCGATCCGCACCGATGACGGGCCCGGCGCATCGGCCGGGGCGACGCGCGCACGGAGCGCCGACCAGACCTCGGCCTGCACCGCCGCCGTCTGGCCGCGCAGCCAGGCGACGATCAGCTCGAGGTCCGAGCCCGGCTCGGCCGGCGCGACGAGCAGCCGCTGCGCCGGCACCCGGAGCGCGCGGGCCAGCTGCTCGAGCACGCCGAGCGAGATGTTCGCGGCGCCCGCCTCGAGCCTCGCGAGGTAGGCGACCGACACGCCGGAACGCTCCGACAGCTGCGCGCGCGTCAGCGACGACGACTCCCGCAGTGCGCGCACCTGCCGCGACACCGCGTCACCGAGCGCGCCACCGCCTTCGCGCGGCGAGAGTGCGGGCCTGGCGGCCGCCGGGGTGGTGGTAGCACGACGCGTCATCGCGGATGTCGGGCGGGTCAAGGGCGGGGACGACCGCGCGGCCGGATTGCCGGGGGCTCGACGGAACTATACGATAGTCGAGATCAAGGACAGGAATCTACGATAGTGGATCCCACCGGGGCGCACTCGCCGCGCCCCCCGAGGAGACCGACCGATGAGGACCGACCCGCCTGCCGCGGATGCCCGCGACGTCCCGCACGCCGTCGAGCGCGACCCCGTGGTGCTGTTCGCGCCGCCGCGCGTCGAGCGCATCGCTCGCGCCGACGGCTGCGTGCTGCTGCGTTCCCCCGATCCGCTCGGCGCCTCGGCCCGCTGCGTCGGCGAGTGGCTCGAGGCCTGGGCGGTGCGTGCCCCGGCGCGGACGTTCCTCGCCGAGCGCGACCCGGCCGGCGGGTGGCGCACCGTGGGCTATGCCGATGCACTCGCGCACGTGCGAACGCTCGGGACCTGGCTCCTCGAGCGTGGGCTGGGCCCGGAGCGTCCGCTCGCGATCCTGTCCGACAACGGCGTCGACCACGCACTGCTCTCGCTCGCCGCGATGCATGTCGGCGTGCCGGTGGCCTCGGTGTCGGTCGCCTACTCGCTGATGTCGGCCGATCACGCGAAGCTGCGCGCGATCGTCTCGGCGCTGACGCCCGGCGCCGTGTTCGTGTCGGCCGCGGCGCCCTTCGCCGCCGCGCTGCGCGCGATCGCGCCGCTGCACGACGCGACCATCGTCGCCGCCGACCCCACCGGCGGGCCGGACGGGGCCGTGCCGCTCGCGCGCCTGCTCGAGCGCACCGACGATGCAGCGGTGGCCCGCGCGTTCGCCGCGGTCGGCCCCGACACGGTGGCGAAGGTGCTGTTCACCTCGGGCTCGACCGGCACGCCGAAGGGCGTGGTCAACACGCAGCGCATGCTGTGCTCGAACCAGCAGGCCAAGGCGCAGGTCTGGCCGTTCCTGGAGCGTACGCCGCCGGTGATCGTCGACTGGCTGCCGTGGAGCCACACCTTCGGGGCGAACCACAACTTCAACCTGGTGCTGCGCAACGGCGGCACGCTGTACGTCGACGCCGGCAAGGCCGCCCCCGGTCCGTTCGACCGCACGCTCGCGAACCTGCGCGAGGTGTCGCCGACCGTCTACTTCAACGTGCCGCGCGGCTTCGACCTGCTGGTGCCGGCGCTGCGTGCCGACGCCGCGCTGCGCCGGACCTTCTTCGCGCGGCTGCAGGCGGTCTTCTACGCGGCTGCGGCGCTGCCCCAGCACCTGTGGGACGCGCTGATCGAGCTGTCGGTCGCCGAACTCGGCCGCCCGGTGCCGATGGTGTCGGCCTGGGGCTCGACCGAGACCGCGCCGCTGTCGACCGACTGCCACTTCCAGGCCGAGCGCGCCGGCGTCATCGGCCTGCCGGTGCCGGGCACCGAGCTCAAGCTGGTGCCCGCGGCCGGCAAGCTCGAGATCCGCGTGCGCGGCGCGAACGTGACGCCCGGCTATTGGCGCGCGCCCGAGGCGACCGCGGCGGCGTTCGACGACGAGGGCTTCTACCGGATCGGCGATGCGGTGCGCTTCGCCGACGCCGAGCGCCCCGAGCGCGGACTGCTCTTCGACGGCCGCATCGCCGAGGACTTCAAGCTGTCCTCGGGCACGTGGGTCAGCGTCGGCGGCCTGCGGGTCAAGGGCATCGAGGCGCTCGCGCCGCTCGCGCAGGATGTGGTCGTCGCCGGCCACGACCGCGACGAGGTCGGCCTGCTCGTCGTGCCCAACGCGCCCGCGTGCCGCGCGCTCGCCGGCCTGCCCGCCGACGCGCCGCTCGCCGACGCGCTCGGCGCGCCCGCGGTCCGGAACGCGCTGCGCGACGGGCTGCGCCGGCTGCACGCGGCCTGCGGCGGCGCGGGTTCGATGCACGCGACGCGCGCGCTGCTGCTCGACGAGCCGCCGTCGATCGACGCCGGCGAGATCACCGACAAGGGCTACCTGAACCAGCGCGCGATCCTCGCGCGGCGCGCCGCGCAGGTGGATCGGCTGTACGCCGCCCGACCCGACGACCGGGTCGCGACGCTCTGAGGGTCCCGGCCCGCTCGCGTTGCCAGCCCGGCGCTCCGGGACCAGCGCGCCGCGGGCCGGCAGGTATCATCG
>JADCHE010000203.1 GCA_020248665.1 Burkholderiales bacterium
CACGGGGTCGCGCGCCAGCCGGGCGCGGCCGCGCGGGCGGCGGCCACCGCGCGGTCGACCGCGGCCGCGTCGGCCGCCACCAGCGTGCCGAGCGGCACGCGCGCGTCGATCGGGCAGGTCACCGCATACCGGCGTCCGCCCGCGTCGGTCCCCTCGCCGACGAGGTTCGCGTGGTCGAGCCCGAGCGCGCGGGCGGCGAAGCCCGGCAGCTCGCGGTCGAGCACCGCATGCAGCGCCGAGAAGTCGGCCGCCGCGTTCGCGTAGGTGACGCGGGGCAGGCCCGCGAGCGGATCGCTCATGTCCAGTCTCCTCCGATCGGCCGCCGGAAACGACGCGGCGCGCGGGGCCGGCACGCGGCCGGCCGGCGCGCGCCGGCGGGGGGTGATGTCCGGGGCAAGGCGCCCCGGCGCGTCAGGACGCGCTCTTCGGGCGGATCCGCGCCGCGATCTCGCCGACGATGCCGCGGCGGAACAGCAGCACGACGACCACGAAGATGACCCCCTGCACGATCAGCACCCAGTCGCCGAGCGCGGCGAGGTAGTTCTGCATCGAGATGATCACCGCGGCGCCCACCACCGGGCCGAACACCGTGCCCATGCCGCCGACCAGCGTCATCAGCACGACCTCGCCCGACATCTGCCAGGTCACGTCGGTCAGCGACGCGAGCTGGAACACCAGCGACTTGGTCGCGCCGGCCACGCCGGCGAGCGTCGCCGACAGCACGAACGCGACCAGCTTGTAGCGGTCGACCTGGTAGCCGAGCGAGATCGCCCGCGGCTCGTTCTCGCGGATCGCCTTGAGCACCTGGCCGAACGGCGAGTGGATGGTGCGGTAGATGATCGCGAAGCCGGTCACGAAGATCGCCAGCACGACGTAGAACATCGCGAGGTCGTTCTTGGTGTCGATCAGCCCGAACAGCGGCCGGCGCGGCACGGCCTGGATGCCGTCCTCGCCGCCGGTGAAGGGCGCCTGCAGGCAGAAGAAGAACACCATCTGCGACAGGGCGAGCGTCACCATCGCGAAGTAGATCCCCTGGCGGCGGATCGCGAGCGAGCCGGCGACGAGGCCGAGCACCGCGGCGGTCCCGGCACCCGCGAGGATGCCGAGCTCCGGCGTCCAGCCCCAGACCTTGACCGCGTGCGCGCTCACGTAGGCCGCGAATCCGAAGAACATCGCGTGCCCGAAGGACAGCAGCCCCACGTAGCCGATCAGCAGGTTGAAGGCGCACGCGAACAGCGCGAAGCACAGCACCTTCATCAGGAAGACCGGGTACAGGCCGACGAACGGCGCGACCGCCATCGCCGCGACGAACACGGCGAACAGCAGGAAGCCGCGGTTGTGCGACGCGGCCTCCGGGGGCGCGGTGACCGGAGCGGCGCCGGCCGAGGGAGTGGTGGCGGATGCGTTCATTTCTGCTTCCCGAAGAGGCCCGCTGGCTTGAGCATCAGAACGATCGCCATGATCACGAAGATCACGGTGTTCGAAGCCTCGGGGTAGAACACCTTGGTCAGGCCTTCGATGACGCCGAGGCCGAAGCCGGTGAGGATCGAGCCCATGATGGAGCCCATGCCGCCGATCACCACCACCGCGAACACGATGATGATCAGGTTCGAACCCATCTGCGGGCTCACCTGGTAGGCGGGCGCGGCGAGCACGCCGGCCAGCGCGGCCAGCGCCACGCCGAATCCGTAGGTGAGCGTGATCATCCGCGGCACGTTGATGCCGAACGCCTGCACCAGGTCGGGCCGCTCGGTGGCCGCGCGCAGGTAGGAGCCGAGCTTGGTGCGCTCGATCACGTACCAGGTCGCCAGGCAGACCGCCAGCGAGAAGACGACGATGAAGCCGCGGTAGTACGGCAGGAACATGAACCCGAGGTTGACGCCCCCGGGGATCGGGTTCGCGAACGGCTGGCCCGAGGAGCCGAACTCCTGGCGGTACAGGCCCTCGATGATCAGCGCCAGGCCGAAGGTGAGCAGCAGTCCGTACAGGTGGTCGAGGTGGTAGAGCTGCTTGAGGAACACCCGTTCGAGCAGCATGCCGAACGCGCCCACCAGGATCGGCACGATCACCAGGGAGGCCCAGAACGGGACGCCGACCCAGTTCAGCAGCATCCACGCGCCGAACGCGCCCATCATGTACTGCGCGCCGTGCGTGAAGTTGATGACGTTCAGCAGGCCGAAGATCACCGCCAGGCCGAGCGACAGCAGCGCGTAGAACGCGCCGTTGATCAGGCCGAGCAGCAGCTGCCCGAAGAAGGCCTGGGGCGGGATGCCGAGCAGTTCGAACATGGGCGGTGACGTCGGGGAAGGGGGGCCCCGCTCCGGGCGGAGCGGGGCGGTTCGCGGTCAGCCGCGGATCACTTCTTGAGCAGCGGGCACTCCGACTGGGACACCGGGCGGAACGCCTCGGCGGCCGGGATCGTCGCGCGCAGCTTGTAGTAGTCCCACGCGTACTTCGACTCGCTGGGCTTCTTCACCTCGAACAGGTACGCGTCGTGCAGCTTGCGGCCGTCCGCGCGGATCGTGCCCTTGCCGAACAGCCTGTCGTCGGTGGGCATCTCCTTCATCTTGTCGACGACCTTCACGCCGTCCGAGTCGGTCTTGAGCTGCTCGAGCGCCTTCAGGTAGTGCAGCACCGACGCGTAGACGCCGGCGTGGATCATCGTCGGCATCCGGCCCTTGTGGGCCGCGGCGAACTCCCTCGACCAGGCGCGGGTCTGCTCGTTCAGGTCCCAGTAGAACGACGCGGTCAGGACCAGGCCCTGCGCGGTCTGCAGGCCGAGCGCGTGGACGTCGGTGATGAACACCAGCATGCCGGCGAGGTTCTGGCCACCCCGGGTGATGCCGAACTCGGCCGCCTGCTTGATCGCGTTGATCGTGTCGCCGCCGGCGTTGGCCAGCCCGATCACCTTCGCCTTGGAGGCCTGCGCCTGCAGCAGGAACGACGAGAAGTCCTGGCCCGGGAACGGGTGGCGGACCTTGCCGAGCACCTTGCCGCCGCTGGCGTTGACGACCGCCTCGGTGTCGCGCTCGAGCGCGTGCCCGAACGCGTAGTCGGCGGTCAGGAAGAACCAGGTGTCGCCGCCGGTCTTGACCAGCGCCCGGCCGGTGCCGTTCGACAGCATGAAGGTGTCGTAGGTCCAGTGGACGGTGTTCGGCGAGCAGGCCTTGTTGGTCATGTCCGACGTGGCCGAGCCGACGTTCAGGTGGACCTTGTTCTTCTCGCGGATGATCTGGTTGACCGCCAGGCCGACCGACGAGGTGGGCACGTCGGCGATCGCGTCGACCTTGTCGACGTCGATCCACTGCCGGGCGATGTTCGAGCCGATGTCCGGCTTGTTCTGGTGGTCGGCCGCGAGGATCTCGACCCGCATGCCCTTGGCTGCGGCGCCGAAGTCCTCGACCGCCTTGCGGGCGGCCCAGACCGAGCCCTGGCCGGTGATGTCGGCGTACAGGCCGGACATGTCGTTCATCACGCCGATCTTGATGACGCCGTCGGAAAACTGCGCGGAGGCGGTGCCTGCGAGCAGGGCGAGGGCGCCCGCGATCGCGGTCTTCAGGAAGGTGGGCTTGCGAGTCATGGTCGTCTCCTGGGTGGGAAAGGGCGATCGGCCCGGCCGTCGCGATGCGGGTTCAGACGCCGAGGTATTCCTCGAGCTTGCCGAGGTTGGCCTTGACCTCGTCGTTCATGATCATGTCGATCACCTTGCCGTGCTCGACCACGTAGTGACGGTCGGCGACGGTCGAGGCGAAGTGGAAGTTCTGCTCCACCAGCAGCACGGTGAAGCCCTTCTTCTTCACCGTGCGGATGATGTCGCCGATCTGCTGCACGATGACCGGCGCGAGGCCCTCGGTCGGCTCGTCGAGCAGCAGCAGCTTGGCGCCGGTACGCAGGATCCGCGCGATCGCGAGCATCTGCTGCTCGCCGCCGGACAGCTTCGTGCCCTGGTTCTTCGCGCGCTCCTTGAGCCGCGGGAACAGCTGGTAGATCTCGTCGACGCTCATGCCGCCCGGCTTGACCACCGGCGGCAGCTCGAGGTTCTCCTCGACCGACAGGCTGGAGAAGATGCCCCGCTCTTCCGGGCAGTACGCGATTCCCAGCCGGGCGATGTGGTTGGAGGCGAGCCCGGTGGTCTCGGTGCCCTCGTGCTTCACCGACCCCTTGCGCTTGCCGAGCACGCCCATCACCGCGCGCATCGTCGTCGTCTTGCCGGCGCCGTTGCGCCCGAGCAGCGTGACCACCTCGCCCTGCGGGACGTCGAAGGTCATGCCGTGCAGCACGTGGCTCTCGCCGTACCAGCCGTGCAGGTCCTTGACCTCGAGAAGACTAGGCATGGCCGGTCCCCATGTACGCCTCGATCACCTGCGGATCCTTCGACACCTTGGAATACGGGCCCTCGGTCAGTACCTCGCCGCGGGCCAGCACCGTGATCGTGTCCGAGAGGTCCGAGACCACCGACAGGTTGTGCTCGACCATCAGCACGGTCCGGTTGGCCGCGACTCGCTTGATCAGCGCCGCGATCCGGCCGATGTCCTCGTGGCCCATACCGGAGGTGGGCTCGTCGAGCAGCATCATCTCGGGGTCGAGCGCGAGCGTGGTCGCGATCTCGAGCGCGCGCTTGCGGCCGTAGGGCAGTTCGACCGCCTGCAGCCCCGCATACTCTGCCAGCCCGACGTCCTCCAGCAGGGCCATCGCGCGCGCGTCGAGTTCACCGAGCGAGCGCTCGCTCTTCCAGAAGTGGAACGACGTGCCGAGCTTGCGCTGCAGCGCGATCCGGACGTTCTCCAGCAGCGTCAGGTGCGGGAAGGTCGCAGAGATCTGGAAGCTGCGGACCATGCCGAGCCGGGCCACGTCGGCCGGCTTGGCGCGGGTGATGTCGCGGCCGTTGTAGACGATCTTCCCGGCGGTCGGGCGCAGGAACTTGGTGATCAGGTTGAAGCAGGTCGTCTTGCCGGCGCCGTTGGGACCGATCAGCGCATGGATCGATCCCCGTGCCACCTTGAGCGACACGCCCTTGACCGCGAAGAACCCGTTGAAGTCGATCGACAGGTCCTGCGTCTCGATGATGTGGTCGGCCGAGGCCATGGTCTCCGTGCCCCCGCAGGCAGGGTTCGTGTGTCGTCTGTCGTTCGGTGTCCCGGAATTATCACGCACCGGGCGCGCAAGACTATAGCGCGGCCCGGGGCGAGTCAATGAGCGCCGAGGCTCCGGTGCCTCGCGCAGCCCGCCGCCCCGCGCCGGTGCGTCGCGCCCGGCGCGGCCGGCCTTGGATTCGTCCGGGGCCGTCGCGCGGCCGCGCCCGCATCCTGGGATACTCTCGGCGGATGAGCACGATGACCCCCCAGGAGATCGTCTCCGAGCTCGACAAGCACATCATCGGGCAGGAGCGGGCCAAGCGCGCCGTCGCGATCGCGCTGCGCAACCGCTGGCGGCGCCAGCAGGTCGACGAGTCGCTGCGCCACGAGATCACCCCGAAGAACATCCTGATGATCGGGCCGACCGGCGTCGGCAAGACCGAGATCGCGCGCCGGCTGGCGCGGCTCGCGCAGGCGCCGTTCATCAAGATCGAGGCGACCAAGTTCACCGAGGTCGGCTACGTCGGCAAGGACGTCGACTCGATCGTGCGCGACCTGGCCGAGATCGGCGTCAAGCAGGCGCGCGAGGCCGAGATGAGGAAGGTCCAGACGCGCGCGGCCGACGCGGCCGAGGAGCGGGTGCTCGACGTGCTGCTGCCGCCGGCGCGCGGGCTCGGCTTCGGCTCCGGCGCGGACCCGGCATCCGCCGACTCCGCGACGCGGCAGAAGTTCCGCAAGAAGCTGCGCGAGGGCGAGCTCGACGACAAGGAGATCGAGCTCGAGGTGTCGATGCCGATGCCCGAGCTGCCGATGATCGGCGGCGCGGCCGGCATGGAGGAGCTGAGCCAGCAGCTGCAGGGCATGTTCCAGGGCATGGGCGGGCGGCGCAGGGCGCGCAAGGTGAAGATCCGCGAGGCGATGAAGCTGCTGCGCGACGAGGAGGCCGCCAAGCTGATCAACGACGAGGAGGTCAAGCTGCGGGCGATCGCCAACGTCGAGCAGAACGGCATCGTCTTCCTCGACGAGGTCGACAAGATCGCGACCCGCAGCGAGGTCGGCGGCGCCGACGTCTCGCGCCAGGGCGTGCAGCGCGACCTGCTGCCGCTGGTCGAGGGCACCACCGTCAACACCCGCTACGGCATGGTGAGGACCGACCACGTGCTGTTCATCGCATCGGGGGCGTTCCACCTGTCCAAGCCGAGCGACCTGATCCCGGAGCTGCAGGGCCGCTTCCCGATCCGCGTCGAGCTGGACTCGCTGAGCGCGTCCGACTTCGAGCGGATCCTGACCGAGACCGACGCGAGCCTGGTCAAGCAGTACCAGGCGCTGATGGCGACCGAGGGCGTGACCGTCGAGTTCCTGCCCGACGGCGTGAAGCGGCTCGCCGAGATCGCCTTCTCTGTCAACGAGAAGACCGAGAACATCGGCGCGCGCCGGCTCTACACGGTGATGGAGAAGCTGCTCGAGGAGGTGTCGTTCCACGCGACGAAGCACGCCGGGCAGACGGTGCGCGTCGACGCGGCGTTCGTCGATCAGCGGCTCGGGACGCTGTCGCGCGACGAGGACCTCGCGCGCTACGTGCTGTGAGGAGGCGGCCGCGCGCCGCGGGTCAGCGCGGCGCCGCCGCCGCGGCGGTGCGTGCCATCGCCGCCTCCAGGAAGTCCGCGATGCGGGGGCCGAGCGCCGCGATGTAGGCCGCGCGGTCGAATCCCGGCGGGTCGGCGCGCAGGTCGCCGTCGGGCGACTGGATCGGCATCGACGGCGTGTCGAGGAAGGCGAAGTGCCAGGCGTTCGGCACCGTCTCGAGCACCGCGCCGGGGATCGCAGCGGCGAGCCGCGCGCCGTGGAAGCGCGGCGCGAGCCAGCGGTCGAGCGCCGGGACGTGGACGGCGACCGGCACGCGGATCGACGCGAGCGACGCGTCGTCGAGCACCACGCCCACCGGCGCCAGCGCGACCGCGGCGCGCACCCGGCGGTCGCCGAGGTCGGGCGACGCGGGCGTCGACGCCTGCATCGGCGCAGGCGCGGGTGCGCCGCTCGTCGCCGCAGGGGGCGCGGCGCGTCCGGTCGCGCAGAAGAGCGGGTCCTCGGCGCGATGCTCGCGGCAGTGTGCGACGATCCGCGCCGCGTCGGGGCGGGCGCCGGCGAGCGCGAGCACCGTGTAGCCGCCCGCCGAGTGCCCGATCGCCGCGATCCGCGGCCCGCCCGCGTCCGCGGCGATCCGCGGCGCGATCGCCGGATCGGCGAGCAGCGCGTCGAGCACGCGGCTCGCCTGCCGCGGGCGGACCTCGAAGTAGCGCTCGGGCGAGCGCGCGAGCAGCGACGCGTCCTCCCAGTTGTCGCGCGGGTGGCGCAGCGCCGCGACCAGCCAGCCGCGGCGGGCGAGCGCCTCGGCGAGGCGCGCATGGCCGAGCTCGCTGCCGCCCGTGCCGTGGCTGAACAGCGCGAGCCCGGCGAAGCGCGGCCCGGGCGGCGCGCCGATCGCGGCGCGGACCTCGAACGGCCCCATCGGCGTGGTGCGGCCAGGGACCGCGGTCGGGTACCAGAGCGCGACCTGCGTCGCGTCGGCGTCGGCGGCGGGCGGGACCGTCAGGCTCCGCCATCCCACCTCGGCCGAGGCGGCCGGGGCCGGCGCGACGGCGACGCACGCGCCGACGAGCAGCGCCGCGAGGACGGCGCGCGGCCCCGACCGGCCGGCCGCGTCGTGCGGGCGGGCGTGCGGCAGGCATGCGGCCTCGGGCGGCGCGGGCAGGCGGCGGGAGGACGAGGGGCGGGACAGGGTCGAAGTCCGGTCGGTATCCATCGACCCATTCTGCCCGGCCGCCTCCGGCGCGGCATCCGCGACGCGACGGGACGACGAGGACGCGGCGCGGCCCGACCGCGCAGCGTCGCGAGCGGTCGCCGAGTCAGTCGCATCGCTCGGGCATCGGCACGTCCGCGCAGTACCGGAAGGCCTCGGGCTTCACGCCGCCGCCGACGACGCGGAACGGCGCGAAGCAGGCCGCGCTCCGGTGGTAGCGGCGCCAGCGTGCCTCGCAGCTCGCGGGCTCGGGTTCCTCGCCGACGCGCGCGGCGGCCGGCGGTGGCGCCGAGCGACGCTGCGCCCCCGCGGCCGTCCCGCTCCCGGCTGCGGCCCGATCCCGTGCGCGCAGGGCCTCCAGGCGCGTCCGCTCCGATTCGGCGCGTGCCCGCGCGGCGTCGTGCGCGGCCGCGTCCCGCGCCGACGGCGACACGTCGACCGGCGCCGCCCTCAGCCCGGGCTCGGCCGGGGGGGTGTCGCCGAAGAAGGTGCGGCCGGACGCGTCGGTCCAGGTCCACACCCCGCCGACGGTCGGCGGCGGCTCGCCCGCCCGGGCGTCGCCTGCCCGGGCGTCGCCTGCCCGGGCGTCGCCGGCGGCCGCGCTCGCCGCGAGGCAGAGGGCCGCCGCGACGGCCGTGGTCCTCCAAGGGGTCGTCCACATGCTGTGCTCCCCGGGCCGACGGGCCCGCCGTAGGTTAGTCGCAGGCGCGCCACGCGCCTTACGTGGGCGCTCGCGCCGCGCGACGTCCGCGCGGATCGAGACAGGCTGCGCCGCCGGGCCGCGCGACCGCGTCCTCGACCCCGCGGCGCGCTCAGGGCTCGACGAGCGTCCAGCCGTCCGGGTCGTGCCGCAGCGCGACGATCTCCCCGTAGGCGACCGGGGTGCCGCCGAAGTTCGTCATCGGCCGGCGCCGCAGGCCGCGCGCCAGCGTCTGGATCACGCCCGCGTGCGTGACGACGATCGCCTCGTGCGGGTGGGGCAGGGTCGCGACGAAGTCGAGCCCGCGCGCCGCGAGCGACGCGACCGACTCGCCGCCGGGCGGCACGTAGCGCTCGATGTCGTCGCGCCAGGCGTCGATCTCGTCGCGCGGCACCTCCGACCAGGTCCGGCCCTCCCAGCGGCCGAAGTCCATCTCGCGCAGCCGCGGATCGACCGCCGGCGCAGCGAAGCCCGCGGCGTGCAACCCGAGCGCGAGGCGCAGGCAGCGCGACAGCGGGCTGCTGTAGAGCGCCGCGTCGCGCGGCAGTCGCGCGGGCAGGGCGTCGAGCAGCTCAGCGAGGTGGGCGTCGACGATCGGCACGTCCGAGGCGCCGTAGCACAGGCCCGCCGGCACGTCGGGCCGCGGGTGGCGCACCAGCCAGAGCCGGCTGCCCACCGGCCCGTCGAAGGGCGTGCCGCTCACTGCTCGTCGCCCTCGTCGCCGCCCTCGTCGAACCCGACGTCGACGGTCGCGCCGAGCACCACCAGCATGCCGAGCAGGAACGCCACCTCGGCGACCTGCTGGACCGCGCCCAGGCAGTCGCCGGTGTAGCCGTCGATCCGGCGCCGGACGATGCGGCGCATCGCGGCGGTGACCAGCAGCGCGAACGACAGCCCGAGCAGCCCGGGCGAGGCGTCGCCGGTCCACGCGGCCAGCACCAGCGTCGGCGCGATCGCGAGCGCGACGGCGATCGCGACATCCGCCGGCGACACGTTCCTGGCGAGCGGCTTGGCCTTCGCGTCGTCCTCCTCGCGGGCGTAGGGCAGACTCGCCATCACCAGCGTCGCGCAGCCGCGCGAGAACGCCGCCGCGCAGACCAGCGACGCGACGATCCAGTCGGTGTCGACGTGGGCGAGCGTCTCGAAGCGCAGCAGCAGCAGCAGGCCGATGCCGATCGCGCCGTACGCGCCGATCCGCGAGTCGCGCATGATCTCGAGCGTGCGGGCCCGGTCGGTCGTGCCGCCGAACCCGTCGCAGAAGTCCGCCCAGCCGTCCTCGTGGAACATGCCGGTGAGCAGCAGCCCGGCCGCGATCGCGAGCAGCAGCGACACCGGGTGCGGCAGCACGACGCTCGCGGCGACGTAGACGAACGCCTGCCCGAGCGCGACCAGGATGCCCACCAGGGGGAAGTAACGGGTCGCACGGCCGAGCCACGCCGGGTCCCAGCCCATCCACGCGGCGACGCGACCGGTGACGGGAATCCGCGAGTAGAACTGGAGCGCGACGAGGAAGAGACGGAGTTGCTGGGCCATCGTGGGCACGGCGCGGGGCGCGTGCGCGGCGATGGTACCCCGCCCCCGCGCGCACGAATGTGAGGAATGGAACACGGAGGGCCCGACTGTCGGGCCGCTGCTACCATCGCCGGACCCCCGATGCCCGCGGCGCCGTCCGGCGCATGCCCGGCCGGCCCAGGAGACGCCCCATGAGAGACAACCCCGTCCGCGCCGCGGTGCTCGCCGGCGAGCCGGTCGCCGGCGCGATGGTCTTCGAGTTCCACACCGCGGGGATCGCGACGCTGCTGATGCACGCGGGCTGCCGCTTCGCGATCCACGACATGGAGCACACCGGGCTCGGCTTCGAGACGCTGAAGTGGCTGTGCGCGACGCACCGCGGGCTGCCGATCGAGCCGATGGTGCGCGTGCCGCGCGGCGAGTACGCGTTCATCGCGCGGGCGCTCGACGTCGGCGTCACCGGCGTGATGGTGCCGATGGTCGAGTCGGCCGACGAGGCGCGGCGGATCGTCGAGGCGGCCTGGTACCCGCCCCACGGCCGGCGCGGCGCGGCCTTCGGGTTCGCGCACGACGACTACGAGGGGGGTGCACCGGCCGACAAGATCGCGCGGCTGCGCGCGCGCACGCTGCTGATCGCACAGATCGAGACCGAGCGCGGGCTGGAGCAGGTCGAGGCGATCGCCGCGGTCGACGGCATCGACGTGCTGTGGGTCGGGCACTTCGACCTGACCAATTTCATGGGCATACCCGGCGCGTTCGACGACCCGCGCTTCGAAGCGGCGATGCGCCGCGTCTGCGAGGTCGCACGCGCGCACGGAAAGGCTGCCGCCTTCATGGCGAGCGACGCGCGTTGGATCGAGCGGGTGCGCGCCTGGGGCTACACGATGATCGGCGTCGGCACCGACCACGGCCTGCTGGTGGCCGGGGCGTCGGCGCTGGTCGCGAAGGTGGGAGGCACGAAGTGAGCACGACCAAGCTGAAGGTGGGCCTGACCCGCGACCTGCTGACCCCGTCCGGCGAGCCCTCTTTCGGCCCTGGCCCGCTCGCGATCCTCGACGCCGAGCCCTCGATCGATTGGGAGTTCATCCCCGAGCAGGCGTCTCGCATCACGCCCGAGATCGCCGCGCGCTACGACCTGCTGTACGTGAACTCGCTGCCGGTCGACCGGGCGTCCGTGTCCGGCCCCGATCGCCGCGTGCGGCTCGTCGCGCGCCATGGCGTGGGCTACGACTCGGTCGACGTCGCCGCGATGACCGAGGCGGGCGTCGTCGTCACCAACACGCCGGTCGCGATCCGCCGGCCGGTCGCGGTCGCGGTGCTGACGATGCTGTTCGCGCTCGCCGGCCGGCTGGTCGCGAAGGACCGGCTGACCCGCGCCGGCCGCTGGAACGAGCGCACTGCGCACATGGGGCTGGGGCTCACCACGCGCACGCTCGGCGTGGTCGGCGTCGGCGGCATCGGCGCCGAGCTGCTGGCCCTCGCGCGGCCGTTCGGCTGGCGGATGCTCGCGGCCGACCCGCACGTGCCCGCGGCCACAATCGCCGGCCTCGGCGCGACGCGGTTGCCGCTCGACGAGATGCTGCCGCAGTGCGACTTCGTCGTCACCGTCTGCATCCTGAACGACGAGACCCGCCACCTGATGGATGCGGCGCGCTTCGCGCGGATGAAGCGCGAGGCGTTCTTCGTGAACATCGCCCGCGGGCCGGTCGTCGACGAGGCGGCGCTGATCGACGCGCTGCGCGCGGGGACGATCGCCGGCGCCGGCATCGACGTGTTCGAGCAGGAGCCGGTGGATCCCGCGAACCCGCTGCTCGCGATGGACAACGTGCTGGTGACGCCGCACGCGCTGTGCTGGACCGACGAGTGCTTCGACGCGATCGCGCGCGAGGGGCTCGGCTGCGTCGCGGCGTTCGCGCGCGGCGAGCGGCCGGCGTCGGTGGTGAACCCGGCCGCCTGGCGCGGCTGAGCCGCGCGTCGCCCGCTATTCGCCGAGCAGGGACGCCCGGTCGGCCTCGGCGAGGTTCCCGCCGCACAGCACCGTCGCCACCGACGCGCCCTCGAAGCGCGCGCGGTGCTGCAGCAGCGCCGCGACGCCGACCGCACCCGAGGGCTCGAGCACCAGGCCCGCGTGCGCGTGCACGAGGCGCATGGCGTCGACGATCCGGTCGTCGTCCACGAGCAGCACCTCGTCGACGAGCCCGGCGAGGTCCTCGAGCGCCTCGGGCACCGGCACGCGCACCGCGATGCCGTCGGCGATCGTGTCGGCCCGCGCGGTCTCGACGACGCGGCCCTCGCGCAGGCTGTCGGCCATCGACGGCGCGCCCCTCGCGCAGACCGCGACGACGCGCGTCGCCGGCGACGCGGCCTTGGTCCAGCGCGCGATGCCGGCGAGCATCGCGCCGTTGCCGAGCGGCACGACGATCGCGTCGAACGCGTCGCCCCGCGCGAGCAGCTCGACCGCGATCGTGCCGTGGCCCTCGGCGACCTCGGCCTCGCGGCCGTCCTCGACCCAGCGTCCGCCGCCGGCGGCCGCGAACGCGCGCGCGGCGGCCTTCGCCGCGTCGAAGTCGTCGCCCTGCTGCCGCACCTGCGCGCCGAACGCGCGCATCCGCGCGACCTTCAGCGGGTTCGCGTTCACCGACGCGTAGACCACGACCGGCAGCCCCGCGTCGCGGCACGCGACCGCGACCGCCTGCCCCCAGTTGCCGGCGCTCGCGCAGACGATCGGGCCACGCTCGCCGGCCGCGGCGAGCGCACGGACCAGCACCGCCGCGCCGCGGCCCTTGAAGCTGCGGATCGGGTTCGCGGTCTCGATCTTGATCGTCAGCCGGCAGCCGAGCGCCTCGGACAGCGGGCCGCAGTCGTACTGCGGCGTGTCGCGGTACCCGGCCGGGATCGCCCGCGCGGCCGCGTCGATCCGCGCGAGCGACAGCCGCCGCGCGGGCGGCGCGGCCTCGGGCGTCTGCGGCGGACGCTCGGCGAGCGGCCGGATCGCATCGGGCCCCTCGGCGCGCGACGTCATCATCACGCCGTCGAGGTGGTCGAGCTCGTGCTGCATCAGCTCGGAGAGGTCGGGCGGCAGGTCGCGCCAGCGTCGCGTGCGGCCGAGCTCGTCCTCGTAGTCGAGGTCGATGCTCCGGTGCCGGCGCACGCGCACGCAGCGGCCGGGCACGCTCAGGCAGTCGTCCCAGACCTCGATCGTCTCGTCGCTGCGCCAGACGACGCGCGGGTTCAGCAGCGCGAACGGCGTCGCGCCGAGGTTCGCGACGACGATGCGCTTGCCGATGCCGGCCTGCGGCGCGGCCATCGCGCGGCCGAAGCCGTGGCGCGCGCGGAAGTCGGCGAGCGTCGCGTGCAGCCGGCGCAGCGTCGCGGGCAGCGTCGGGTCGGGCAGCACGACCGGCGCCGCGACCCGGGCCAGGCGCGGGTCGTCGTCGGTCAGGATCGGGAGCGGGGCGTCGTCGTCGTGCGTGTCCATGCGGGCCTCATCCGCGGCCGCTGACGCCGGCCGACTCGAAGGTCGCCATCTCGTCGAGCAGCCGCGCGGCCGCGCGCAGCAGCGGCATCGCGAGCGCGGCGCCGCTCGCTTCGCCGAGCCGCAGCCCGAGGTCGAGCAGCGGCTCGGCGCCGAGCGCGTCCAGCACGCGCGCGTGGCCCGGCTCGGCCGAGCGGTGCGCGAAGGTGCAGTGGTCCAGCACCGCAGGCTCCAGCCGCGCGGCGACCAGCACCGCGGCGCTCGCGATGAAGCCGTCGACGACGACCGGCACCCTGCGCGCCGCGCAGTCGAGCGTCGCGCCGACGATCATCGCGAGCTCGAAGCCGCCGAACGCGGCGAGCGCGGCGAGCGGCGTCTGCGCGTCCGGCTGCGCGGCGAGGCAGCGTGCGAGCACCTCGCGCTTGCGCGCGAGACCCGCGTCGTCGAGGCCGGTGCCGCGGCCGACGACGGAGCCGAGCGGCGCGGGCAGCAGCCGCGCCGCGAGCAGCGCGGCCGACGCGCTGTTGCCGATCCCCATCTCGCCGAGCGCGACCGCGTCGGCGTCGAGCGCGCGGGCGATCGCCGCGCCGCGCGCGATCGCCGCGAGCGCCTGCGCCTCGGTCATCGCCGGGCCGTGCAGGGCGCTGGCGGTGCCCGCGGCGATCCGCGCGTCGACGAAGCGCGCGCCGCGCGGCGCGAAGCCCGGCGGCTGCGCGACGCGCGTGCCGGCATCGACGACGGTCAGCGCCACCTCGTTCGCGCGGCACAGCACCGCGATCGCGGCGCCGCCCTCGGCGAAGTTGCGCACCATCTGCGCGGTGACCTCGGGCGGATAGGCCGACACGCCCTCGGCCGCGAGCCCGTGGTCGGCGGCGAACACCACCGCCGCGCAGCGCGTGATCCGTGGCGGCATCCGGCCGGTCGACAGCGCGAGCCGCGTGCCCAGGGCCTGCAGCCGCCCGAGCGCGCCGGCGGGCATCGTCTTCGCGGCCCACTCCGCCTCGACGCGCGTGCGGGCCTCGCCGTCGTCGGCGCGGGGCACCGCGTCGACGCCCGCGGCCGCGAGCGTGCGCGATCGCTCCGCGGTGCGCGCCGGGTCGGTCGCGCGCTCGCGCTCGATGACGCGCGCGAGGCACGCCGGGCACAGGCAGCCGGCGCCCGGCGCGGGCGGCGCGGCGAGCGCCGGCAGCGTCGCGCACCAGCAGCCGCACGGGTCGTCGATGCCGCAGCCGAACGCCGCGCCGCAGGCCTCGCAGCGCGACGCGTGGCTGCCTGGGGGGTCGGTTAGAATCGCGGCCATCCCCGGATACTAGAGCAGGCATGCCCATGAGCGCCGCGCTGTCGCCCACCGTGAAGGCCGAGGTCCTCGCCGAGGCGCTCCCGTACATCCGCCGCTTCCACGGCAAGACGATCGTCGTGAAGTACGGCGGCAACGCGATGACCGAGGAGAAGCTGAAGAAGAGCTTCGCGCACGACGTCGTGCTGCTCAAGCTCGTCGGGCTGAACCCGGTGGTGGTGCACGGCGGCGGTCCGCAGATCGAGCAGCTGCTCGCGAAGGTCGGCAAGAAGGGCGAGTTCGTGCAGGGCATGCGGGTGACCGACGGGGAGACGATGGACCTCGTCGAGATGGTCCTCGCCGGCCAGGTGAACAAGGAGATCGTCGAGCTGATCAACCAGGCCGGCGGCAAGGCGGTGGGCCTCACCGGCCAGGACGCGGGCCTGGTGCGCGCGCGCAAGATGATGCTCGAGTCGAAGGACTCGCCGGGCGTGCGCATCGACATCGGCCAGGTCGGGGAGATCGAGAAGATCGACCCGTCGATCATCACCACGCTCGCCGGCAACGGCTTCATCCCGGTGATCGCGCCGATCGGCTCGGGCTCGACCGGCGAGACCTACAACATCAACGCGGACGTCGTCGCCGGCAAGGTCGCCGAGGTGCTGAAGGCCGAGAAGCTGGTGATGATGACCAACACCGTCGGCGTGCTCGACAAGAACGGCAACCTGCTCACCGGCCTCACCGCCAAGCAGATCGACGCGCTCTTCGCCGACGGCACGCTGTCGGGCGGGATGCTGCCGAAGATCTCCTCGGCGCTCGACGCCGCGAAGGCCGGCGTGAACTCGGTGCACATCATCGACGGCCGCGTCGACCATGCGCTGCTGCTCGAGATCATGACCGACCAGGGCGTCGGCACGATGATCAAGAGCCATTGAGCGCGCACCGCGCGCCACGGCGCTTCGCCGGCGCGGAACGCGCGCATGCGGCGGCCGACGCCGGCCGTCCGGTCTGGCTGCTCGACCTCGACAACACGCTGCACGACGCGCTGCGGTCGATCATGCCGCGCATCAACCGCGCGATGACCGAGTACGTGATGCGGCGCACCGGCCTCGACGAGGCGGGCGCCTCGGCGCTGCGCGTGCACTACTGGCGGCGCTACGGCGCGACGCTGCTCGGCATGGTCCGCCACCACGCGATCGATCCGCACGAATTCCTGCGCGAGACGCACCCGTTCCCCGACCTGCACGCGCTCGTGCGGCGAGACGTCCGGCTCGCGCACCTGCTGCGCCGGCTGCCGGGCCGCAAGATCGTCGTCACCAACGCGCCCGAGGGCTACGCGCGCGGCGTGCTCGCGGCGCTGGGGGTCGCGCCGCTGCTCGACGGCATGGTGTCGATCGAGGCGATGACCTTCGCCGGCCGCTGGTGCCCCAAGCCGTCGCGGCCGATGATGCACAAGCTGCTCGCGCGGCTGCGGCTGCCCGCGTCGCGCTGCGTGCTGGTCGAGGACACCGTCGAGAACCTGCGCGCGGCGCGGCGCTGCGGCGTGCGCACGGTCTGGGTCAGCGGCATCGCATGGCGCGCGCGGCCGGCCTGGCAGCGCCCGCGGCGCGGCCAGCGTGGCATAGACGTCCACGTCCGAACGGTTGTACAGTTAGCACGTACTCCGCTCGCGAGCCGCATCCATGGACACCGAAGCCGATCCGAATGAATCGCCCGATCCGGTATCCCGGGGGCGGGGCCGGGTCCGGCCGAAGCCGGGCGAGCGGCGGCTGCAGATCCTGCAGACGCTGGCGTCGATGCTCCAGGAGCCCGGCAGCGACCGCGTGACCACCGCCGCGCTCGCCGGCCGCCTCGAGGTGTCCGAGGCGGCGCTGTACCGCCACTTCGCGAGCAAGGCCCAGATGTTCGAGGGCCTGATCCAGTTCATCGAGGAGAGCGTCTTCGGGCTGATCAACCAGATCGTCGGCTCGGAACCCGACCCGCTGAAGCAGCTGCGCTCGATCGTGCTGATGCTGCTCGGGTTCGCCGAGCGCAACCCGGGCATGACACGGGTGCTGATCGGCGACGCCCTGGTCACCGAGGACGGGCGGCTGCAGGCCCGGATCAACCAGCTGAACGACCGGATCGAGGCCTCGGTCAAGCAGTGCTTCCGCAACGCGATCGAGCAGGGCCGACTGCCGCCGGAGAACGACCCGGCCGCGCGCGCGAACCTCGTCGTGTCGTTCGTGCTCGGCCGCTGGCTGCGCTTCGCGAAGACCGGCTTCAAGCGGTTGCCCGCCGAGGGGCTCGAGAAGCAGGTGCTGCTGCTGATCACCTGACCGGGGCGCGCGGGCCGGCCGCGGGCCGGCACCGGCCCGGGTGGGCGTTCCGGTCGATGCGCATCGGGCCGGATCGCGCCGCCGGCGGCGCGTATCGTTCGGCGCGACGCGTCGCGACGACGAGGAGACCGGTGGACGTCCCGCACTACGACTGGATCGCGCACCACGCGAGGATCTCGCCGCACGGGCCGGCGCAGGAGGACCTGCACACCGGCCGGCGCTTCGACTGGCTGCAGATGCACCGCCGCATCGACGCCTGGGCCGCGTGGCTGCAGCGCGAGGCGGGCGTGAAGCCCGGCGACCGCATCGCGATGCTGTGCCACAACTCGACCGACGGCAACGAGATGATGTTCGCCGCGCAGCGGGTGGGCGCGATCCACCTGCCGCTGAACTGGCGCCTCGCGGTGCCCGAGCTCGAGTTCATCCTGAACGACGCCGAGCCGCGCGTGCTGGTCCACGGCCCGGAGTTCGCGCCGCAGGTCGCGCAGCTGCGCGAGCGCGGCCGGCTGCCGGTCGTGGTCGAGCGCCGCGACGGCGCCGACAGCGAGTACGAGCGTGCGATGGCCGCCGGCGGCGAGCCCTCGCCGCGCCACCGCCCCGCGCTCGACGACGTCTGGATCCTGATGTACACCTCGGGCACGACGGGCCGCCCGAAGGGCGCGAAGATCACCTACCGCGCGCAGCTTTTCAACGCCATCCACTGCGCGATGTAGACCGGCCTCACGCGGCGCTCGAAGGGGTTGAGCTACCTGCCGCAGTTCCACGTCG
>JADCHE010000204.1 GCA_020248665.1 Burkholderiales bacterium
GGATCGTGCGCGCGTCGGCCAACGCGGTGTGGTCGCGCGAGTACGTCCTCGCGGCGCGCGCGGCCGGCAAGGGCCCGCTTCGGATCACCGTCGAGCACGTGCTGCCCAACATTGCCTCGGTGCTGATCGTGCAGGCGACGATCCATTTCGCGCTCGCGATCCTCGCCGAGGCCGCGCTGTCGTACCTGGGGCTCGGCACGCAGCCGCCGCAGCCCTCTTGGGGCCGCATGCTGAACGAGGCGCAGTCGCTGCTGTTCCAGGCGCCGCGGCTCGCGATCTTCCCGGGCGTCGCGATCGCGGTCGCGGTGCTCGGGCTCAACCTGCTGGGCGACGGGCTGCGCGACCTGCTCGACCCACGGCTCGCGAGGCGACGGTGAGCGACGCGCCCGAGCCGCTGCTCGTGGTCGACGATCTTCGGGTGACGCTGCGCACCGCGCGTGGCGATGCCGACGCGGTGCGCGGCGTCGGCTTCACGCTCGCGCGCGGCGAGACGCTCGGGCTGATCGGCGAGTCGGGCTGCGGCAAGTCGCTGACCGCGCTCGCGCTGATGGGGCTGCCGCCCGAGGGCGCGAGGGTGCGCGGCAGCGTGCGCTTCGCGGGTCGCGAGCTGGTCGGCCTGCCCGAGCGCGAGCTGTGCGCGATCCGCGGCGACCGGATCGGCATGGTGTTCCAGGAGCCGATGACCTCGCTGAACCCGCTGCACACCGTCGGCCGCCAGGTCGCCGAGCCGCTGCGACTGCACCGCGGGCTCGACGCGGCCACCGCGCGCGCCGAGGCGATCCGGCTGCTCGATCGTGTGGGGCTGCCCGACGCGCGCCGGCGGGTCGACGCCTACCCGCACCAGCTCTCGGGCGGGCAGAGGCAGCGCGCGACGATCGCGATGGCGCTCGCCTGCGGGCCCGACCTGCTGATCGCCGACGAACCGACGACCGCGCTCGACGTGACCATCCAGGGGCAGATCCTCGACCTGATCGCCGACCTGGTGGCCGAGTGCGGCATGGCGCTGATCCTGATCTCGCACGACCTCGGCGTGATCGCCGAGAACGTCGGGCGGATGCTGGTGATGTACGGCGGCACCGTGGTCGAGCGCGGCCCGACGCGCGAGGTGTACCGCGCGATGGCGCACCCGTACACGCGCGGCCTGTTCGGCGCGCGCCCGCGGCTCGGCGGCAACCGTGCGGTGCCGCTCGCGACGATCGCCGGCACCGTGCCCGACATCGCGGATCTGCCGGCGGGCTGTCCGTTCGCCGAACGGTGCCCGCGCGTGGTCGACGCGTGCCGGGCGGGGATGCCTGGAGAGGTCGCGCTCGGCGGTGGCCACGCGGCGCGCTGCATCCGGATCGGGGAGGACGCGTGAGCGCGCTGCTGTCGGTACGCAGGCTCGTCAAGCGCTACCGGCTGCCGCGCACGCGGCTGTTCGGTGCGCCGCCCGAGCTCGTCGCCGTCGACGGTGTCGACCTGACGATCGACCCGGGCCGCAGCCTCGGCGTGGTCGGCGAGTCGGGCTCGGGCAAGTCGACGATCGCGCGCGCGGTGATGGCGCTCGAGACCCCGAGCGCGGGCACGGTCGAGCTGCTCGGGCGCGACCTGAACGCGCTCGACGCCGAGTCGCTGCGGGGCGCGCGGCGCGACTTCCAGATGGTGTTCCAGGACCCCTACGGTTCGCTCGACCCGCGCCAGCCGGTCGAGCGGATCGTCGCCGAGCCGCTGACCGCGATCGGCCGCGTCGCCCCCGCCGAGCGGCGGGAGCGGGTCGCCGACGTGCTCGCCTCGGTCGGGCTGCGTGCCGCGGACCTCGACAAGTACCCGCACGAGTTCTCGGGCGGCCAGCGCCAGCGCATCGCGATCGCGCGCGCGCTGATCACGCGCCCGAAGCTGATCGTCGCCGACGAGCCGGTCAGCGCGCTCGACGTGTCGGTGCAGGCGCAGGTGCTCAACCTGCTGCGCGACCTGCAGGACCGGCTGGGCCTCACCTACCTGCTGATCAGCCACGACCTCGCGGTGGTCGACCGGGTCTGCGACCGGGTGGCCGTGCTGCTCGCGGGCCGCGTCGTCGAGGCGGGCACGCCGGCACAGCTCTTCCGCGAGGCCGCGCACCCCTACACGCGCGCGCTGCTCGACGCGGTGCCGCGCGCCGACGATCCCGACCGGCGGCGACGCTTGCGCGCGCAGGCCCGCGACGGGCGCGCGGCCGCGAGGCTCGCCGCCGGGATGCTGCCCGCCGACGCACCGCTGCAGGCGGGCTGGAGCACGGGCTGCGCCCACGCGGCCCGCTGCCCGCATGCGGTCGAGCGCTGCCTCGTCGAGGCCCCGGTGCTGCGCTCGGCCGGCGACGGCCGGGCCGTGGCCTGCCATCGCGCGGACGAGGTGGCCGCCCTCGCGTCGCCTGTGCAATAGTCTCGGTTCACCGTGGGTCGGCCGCGGGCACGAGAGGAGGAAGACCATGTCGTTCAGGCACACGGCGGCCGCGCTGCTCGCGGTCGCGGCGCTCGCTGCATCGGCGCCCGCGTCGGCGCAGGTCCGCGGCAAGGACGCGGTCGTGATGGCGATGGCACTCGAGCCGACCGGGCTCGACCCGACGACCGCGGCCGCCGCATCGATCGGCGAGATCGTCCACTACAACGTGCTCGAGACGCTGGTGCGCATCCGCGAGGACGGCTCGGTCGTGCCTCTGCTCGCCGAGAAGTGGACGGTGTCGCCCGACGCCCGCACGTTCACCTTCGAGCTTCGGCGCGGCGTGAGGTTCCACAACGGCGAACCGTTCAGCGCCGAGACGGTCAAGTACGCGTTCGAGCGCGCGGCCGCCGCCGACAGCACCAACAAGGACAAGCCGACCTTCGCCGCGATCGAGGCGATCCGCGTGACCGACCCGCACGTGGTCGCGATCCGGCTGAAGGGCAACAACCCCGACTTCCTGTTCAACGTCGGCCTGTCGACCGCGGTGATCGTCGAGCCGAAGAGCGCGGCGACCAACGCGACGAACCCGGTCGGCACCGGTCCGTACCGGGTCGAGAACTGGGTGCGCGGCTCGTCGTTGACGCTCGCGAAGTGGCCCGAGTACCGCGACGCGCAGAAGATCCGCATGAGCCGCGTGACCTGGCGCTTCATCAGCGATCCGGCCGCGCAGATCGCCGCGATCCTCGCCGGCGACGTCGACGCGATGCCGCGGATCACCGGCAAGGCGATCGACGCGGTCAAGAACGACCCGCGCTTCAGGGTGCAGGTCGGCGGCTCGCGCGCGAAGACCATCCTCGCGATCAACAACAAGAAGAAGCCGCTGGACGACGTGCGCGTGCGGCGCGCGATCGCGATGGCGATCGACCGCAAGGCGGTGATCGTCGGCGCCGCCGACGGCTTCGGCGTGCCGATCGGCAGCCACTACGTGCCCGGCGCGTTCGGCTACGTCGACACCACCGGCGTGAACCCGTTCGACCCGGCGAAGGCGCGCGCGCTGCTCGCCGAGGCGGGCGTCAAGACGCCGCTCGAGCTGACGCTCAAGCTGCCACCGCCGCCGTACTCCCGCCAGGGCGGCGAGGTGATCGCGGCCCAGCTCGCCAAGGTCGGCATCGTCGCGAAGATGCAGAACGTCGAGTGGGCGCAGTGGATGAGCGGCGTCTACACGAACCGGGACTACGACCTGACGATCATCTCGCACGTCGAGCCGCTCGACCTCGGCAACTACGCGAAGGACAACTACTACTGGAACTACGAGTCGCCGAAGTTCCGCGCGCTGTTCTCGAGGATCAGCCAGACCGGCGACGATGCCGAGCGCGCCAGGCTGCTGGGCGAGGCGCAGCGCCTGATCGCGCAGGAGTCGCCGAACGTGTTCCTCTATCAGCCGCCGTGGGTGTCGGTCGCCAACGCGAAGCTCAAGGGGCTCTGGAAGGACGTGCCGATCTTCGCGAACGACCTGTCGCTGCTGTACTGGGAGTGAGGGACGCCCTCGGCAACGCCGTCGCGCTCGGCGACGCGTCGAGCCTCGCCGGCGTCGATGCGTTCGTCGACGGCTTCCTCGCCTGCGAGGCGCGCGTCGTCGACGTGCTGCCGGTGGCCGAGCGCGACGATGCGCCGATCCTGCAGGCCTGCGCGGCGGCGCTGCACCTGTTCGCCGAGGCGCCGGGCGCCCCCGAGCACGCGCGTCGCCACCTCGCCCGCGCGGACGGCTCGCGCGTGCCCGCGTCGCCGCGCGAGCGGCGCTTCGTCGAGGCCGTCCGCGCGTGGGCCGACGACGACCTCGGGCGCGCGATCGCGCTGCACGAGGAGCAGGCGCGCGAGCACCCGCGCGACCTCGCGTCGGTCAAGCTCGGCCAGTACCACTGCTTCAACCTCGGCGACTCGCCGCGGATGCTGCGGCTCGCGCTCGCCGCCGCGCCTGCGGCCGGCGACGTGGCGCCGATGCACGGGATGCTCGCGTTCGGCTTCGAGCAGTGCCACCTGCTGCGCCGCGCGGAGGCTGCGGCGCGGCGCGCGGTCGCGATGCGTCGGCGCGAGCCGTGGGCGCACCACGCGCTCGCGCACGTGATGCTGACCGAGGGCCGCTTCGCCGAGGGCGAGACGTTCCTGCGCAGCGTCGCCGACGCCTGGACCGGCCTGAACTCGTTCATGGTCACGCACAACTGGTGGCACCTGGCGCTGTTCCTGATCGAGCAGGATCGCCTGGACGATGCGCTCGCGTTGCACGACGCGCGGGTCTGGGGCGTGCGCCCGGACTACAGCCAGGACCAGGTCAACGCGGTGTCGCTGCTCGCGCGGCTCGAGCTCGCCGGCGCCGACGTCGGTGGCCGCTGGGCGGCGCTCGTGCCGTGGCTCGCGCCGCGGATCCACGATCACGTGCAGCCCTTCCTCGACCTGCACTACCTCTACGGGCTCGCGCGCGCCGGCCGGCCCGAGGCCGACTCGATGCTCGCCTCGATCGTGGCGTTTGCGCCGCACGCGCCCGCGGCGAGCCGCGAGGCCTGGCTCCGCGTCGCGGTGCCGGCCGCACGCGGGCTGCTCGCGCATGCCCGCGGCGACGCGGAGGGCGCGCTCGCCGGCCTGGGCGAGGCGCTGCCGCGGATGGCCGAGATCGGCGGCAGCCACGCGCAGCGCGACCTGTTCGAGCAGATACACGTCGACGCGCTGATGGCCGCCGGCCGCTGGACGGCCGTGCAGCACGCGCTGCAGCCCGCGGCGAGCGCGCGGCCGCGCTCGCGCCGGCTCGCGGCGCGGCTGCGCCGGACCTACCGGGCGCTGGGGCTCGAGGGCGCCGCCGACGCCTGAGGCGGGATTTCTCGGCGCATGCGGCGCGGCGCCGGAGGGACCCGGCGTACTAGCCGGACCGCCGGCTGCACGACTGGAGCGCGTCGGCGGCGCCGGCCGCCGGTGCCGGGTCGGCCGGGGCCGCGAGGTCGGCGACGTGCGCGTCGTCGCCCCAGGCGAGGATCTCGATCGTGTCGCCCGCGATCCGCAGGCGGTTCAGCGCGGCGTTCGGGATCGGGCACTCGCGCGGGCCATCGAGCGGCAGCCGGTTCGCGGTGCGCCAGACCATGTCGAGCACGCCGCCGTGGGTGACGATTGCGACCCGCCGGCCGGCGTGGCGCTCGGCGACCGCCCGGACGGCGGCGACGACGCGGGCGTGGAACTGGATGACGCTCTCGCCGCCGGGCACCGCGTAGCCGGCTTCGTGGCGCTGCCACGCTGCGAACGCCTCGGGGAAGCGCTCGTCGACCTCCTCGAAGCTCAGGCCCTCGAAGAGTCCGAAGCGCTGCTCGCGCAGTCCGGCATCGGGCGTCGCGTCGAGCGCGAGGCGCGCCGAGGCGGGCGCTGCGGTCTGGCGGGTGCGCAGCAGGTCGCTGCAGACCATCGCCTCGAGCCGCTCGTCGCGCAGCCGCTCGGCGAGCCGCGCGGCCTGTGCGAGGCCGGTCGCGTTCAGGGGCACGTCGATCTGGCCCTGGAAGAACGGGCCCCGGTTCAGCTCGGTCTGACCGTGGCGGATCAGGATCAGTTCGGTCATCGTGCGCGCGTGCAGTGGGGCCCGTCATTATCGCGCGCGGCCGCCCGCGAGGCGACCCGCCGGCCGTCGGCGCCGGCGGCCGGCCCGCCGGAAAGCCCTCGCCGGCGCGGCCGCGACCGGCGGCCGCAACTGGTACCCTTGCGGCCTCGACAGATGGGCCCGAGGGCCCGCAAGGAGTCCTCCCCGATGATCCGACGCACCATCGCGGTCGCCGCCGTCGTCGCCCTGGCCACCGCCGCGGCGCCGAGCTTCGCCCAGTCCAAGAAGGAGCTCGTCAACCGGCTGCTGCTGCTGCAGCAGCCCGGCGTCGAGAACATGGCCAAGCAGCTCGCCGAGCGGCCGGCCATCCAGATGACGCTGGCTGCGCGACAGGTCTTCGGCAACGTGCCGCAGGACAAGCGCGAATCGGTCGCCAAGGCGATCGACGCGGAGCTGAAGAAGTACAGCGACGAGGCGGTGCCGCTGCTGCGCGAGCGGGCGATCAAGCTCGCCCCGTCGACGGTCGGCGCCGAGCTCGAGAAGAACTTCAGCGAGGCCGAGCTCAAGCAGCTGATCGAGTGGCTCGAGTCGCCGATCATCAAGCGATTCCAGACGCTCGCGCCGCAGATGGAGAACGCGCTCGCCGAGAAGCTGGTCGCGGAGACGCGCGGCCAGATCGAGCCGAAGCTGAAGACCCTCGAGGCCGCGATGGCCAAGCATCTCGGCCTGCCCCCGCCCGGCGCGGCGCCGCCCGCAGGCGCTGCGCC
>JADCHE010000205.1 GCA_020248665.1 Burkholderiales bacterium
CTGCACGCCGAGCGCGCGCAGCGAGGCTGCGAACGCGCCGACGTCGCGGCGCAGCGTGGGCCAGTCGACCGCCCCCTCGCCGAGCGCCTCGCTCTCCCACAGCAGGGCCGGACCCGACTGGCCGGCGTGCCGCAGCACCTGGTCGACGAGGTTCAGTCGGACGTCCGGACACCACCGCGCGCCCGGCATCCGGTCGGCGGTCAGCATCCTCGCCGGCGTACGGTCGGCGCGGATCTCGAACCAGTCCCACGCCGCGCGCCAGAAGGCCTCGAGGTCGGTCACCGACCACTGCCACAGATCCTCGTAGCACTCGAATCGCAGCCCCCGGGTGCGCGCGAGCCAGTCGGTGAACGCGGTGATGCGGGCCCGCGCGATCCGCTCGGGGTCCGGCGTCCAGAGCGGCGCGTCGGCGGCGGCCGGGCCCGCGGGATCCGTCACCGCGACACCTCGGGCGTGGCGATCGTCACCGGATCGAGGGCGCGCTCGACCACTGCCGCGGCGGAAAACAGCTCGTCCTCGCGAAAGCGCCGCCCGACGAGCTGAACGCCGCTCGGCAGCGCGATCGCGGGCAGGCTCAGCGCGTTCACCCACATCACGTTGCGCATCGTGTCGAACAGCGTGCGGGTGGCGGTCTCGTCGAGGAAGTGGTCGAAGTCGAGTGGCGGCGCCGTCATGCCGGCCACCGGCGCGAGCACGATCGGGTGCGTCTCCATCCAGAGTGCGGCCTCGCGCGCGATCGCGCGGCGCTCGGCGAAGGCGGCGATGTAGCGCTCGACGTCGGTGCCCAGCTCGAACAGGCCGAACATCGCCTCGATGTGCTGGCGGTTGCTCTCGCCGATCATCGTGCGCCAGGTCGGCATCGCCGCGCGCAGCAGCTCGGTGCCGACGAGCGCGGCCCACACCTCGGGCGCGCGCGCGGCCTGCGGGATCGCGGCGTCGACCACCTCGTAGCCGGCCAGCGCGAGCGCCGCCGCCACTGCGTCGACGCGGGCGACGATCTCCGGGGCGACCCGCGCGCCGGTCTGCAGCACCATGCGCGCGACCCGCGGCCGGCGGCCGCCTCGAGAGGGATCGCCGGGAGGGGGGTCGCCGAAAGGTGGCCCGTCGCGCACGACCGGCACGGTCGCGGGATCGCCGGGATGCACGCCGACCAGCGCGCGGTAGGTGGCCTCGAGGTCGGCGAGCGTTCGCGCGAACGGCCCGATCGAGTTCATCAGGTCGAGCGTCGGCGGTCCGTCCAAGGGCGGCAGCGACGAGACCCCGGGCACCCGCCCGGCAGAGGGCCGCAGCCCCCAGACGCCGCAGAAGCTCGCCGGCACGCGGATCGACCCGCCGTAGTCTGCCCCCAGGCCGAGCGGCGCGAAGCCGGCGGCGACCGCCGCCGCGTCGCCGCCGGAGGAGCCGCCGGCGGTGCGCGACGGATCTCGCGGATTGCGGGTGGCCCCGTGCAGACTGCTGACGGTGTTCCAGCGGATCTGGAAGTCGGGCTGGTTCGCCTTGCCGACCACGATCGCGCCGGCCGCGCGCAGCCGGCGCACCGCCTCGGCATCGGTCGGCGACACACGCTGCGCGAACGGCGCCACGCCCTCGGTCCGTCGCCACCCGGCGACGTCGAAGTGGTCCTTGACCGACATCGGCACGCCGTCGAGTGGCAGGCCGACGCGCGAGACATGATCCGCGTCGGCCGCCCGCGCCTGCGCGATCGCCTCGTCGGGCCGCAGCTCGGCGAACGCGTGCACCGCCGGATCGAGCCGCTCGATGCGCGCCAGGTGCGCGCGCATCACGGCCTCGCGGCTGACCTCGCGCCGCGCGACGAGCCGCACGAGGCTCGCTGCGTCCAGCGCGCACAGCGCGTCGTCGTCGGTCACCGCTGCGCCCCTTCCGTCACCGCGCCCCCTCACAGGCCGAGGTAGGCCCGCTGCACCGCCGGGTCGTCCATCAGCGCCCGTGCCGAGCCTTCGCCGGCGACGTGGCCATTCTCCAGCAGGTAGCCGCGGTCGGCGATCGCCAGGCTCTTCTTCGCGTTCTGCTCGACCAGCAGCACGCTGACGTCGCCCGAGCGGATCGTAGCCAGCGCCTTGAACAGTTCGCCCGTCATCAGCGGCGACAGTCCGAGCGACGGCTCGTCGAGCAGCAGCGCGGTCGGCTGCGACATCAGCGCGCGGCCGATCGCCACCATCTGCTGCTCGCCGCCGCTCATCGTGCGGACCGCCTGTCCGAGGCGCTCCCTGAGCCGCGGGAACAGGCCGACCACCCGCTCGAAATTGCGCGCCCGGTGCGCGCGCGCGCGCTTCGGGAACGCCCCCATCTCGAGGTTCTCGCGCACCGTCAGCTCCCCGAAGATGCCGCGGCCCTCCGGCACCAGCGCCAGCCCGGCTTCGACGCGCTCATGCGCCGGCAGCCCGTGCAGCGCGACGCCGCCCAGGACGATCTCGGTGCCGGGCAACGTCTTCACCAGCCCGGCCAGCGCCTTGAGCAGGGTGGTCTTGCCGGCGCCGTTCGCGCCGAGCATCACCACCACCTCGCCGGGCGCGACGTGCAGCGAGACGCCCTGCAGCGCCCGGTGCTGGCCGTAAGCGGCCGCGATGCCCCGTACCTCAAGCATGGTCGTCCCCGAGGTAGGCCGTGATCACGGCCGGATCCGACAGCACCTCGACGGGCGGCCCCTCGGCGATCTTGGCGCCGGCGTTCATCACGACGCAGCGGTCGCACACCGAGCGGATCGCGTCCATCACGTGCTCGACCATCAGGATCGTCACGTCGCCGCCGCGCAGCGAGCGGATCAGCTCGAGCGCGACGCCGAGTTCGGTCGGGTTGAGGCCGGCCAGCCACTCGTCGAGCAGCAGCACCTGGGGCTGCGCGGCGAGCGCGCGCGCGAGCTCGACGCGCTTCTGGTCGATGTAGGTGATCTCGCCGGCCGGCCGTTCGGCCTGGCCGGCGAGCCCGACCCGATCGATCAGCGCGTCGACGAACGCGCCCACCGGGCCCGCGGGCGGGCGACCGCCGAACGTGGCGCCGGCGCACACGTTCTCGCGCACGCTCATCGTGCGGAACACCCGGACGAGCTGGAAGGTGCGCGCGATGCCGGCGCGCGCGATGCGGTGCGGCGGCAGGCCGGCGATGTCGCGCCCGGCGAAGCGGATGCGTCCCGCGTCGGGCACCAGCGCGCCGCTGATCAGGTTCATCGCCGTGGTCTTGCCCGAGCCGTTGGGCCCGAGCAGGCCGACGATCTCGCCCCGGTGCACGTCGAAGGTGAGCTGATCGACCGCGCGCAGCCCTCCGAAGGCCTTGCTGACGGCCTCGAGCGAGAGCACCGGCTCGCGGCCGGCCCGCGGCAGCGCGCTCACGGCCGCGGCTCCGCGGACCCCGGGGTCGCGACCGTCGGGGCGGCTGGCGCCGGAGCGGCGACGTCGGCCGGCCGGCGCCGCCCGCCCTGCAGCAGGCCGAGCACGCCCTGCGGCAGCGCGTACACGATCAGCAGGAAGACCAGGCCGAGCACGATGCTGAAGTGGTTCGGGAAGTACTTGACGAGCACCTCGAACAGGAACACCAGCGGCACCACGCCGAGCAGCGGCCCCCAGAACGCGCCGACGCCGCCCAGCAGCGCCATGATCACGACCTGGAACGAGATCTGCGCGTTGAACGCGATCGACGGGTCGATGTAGGTCCAGCGCGGCGCGACGATCGCGCCGACCAGCACCATGAACACCGAACTGATGACGAACATCGTGAGCTTCGCGCGGGTGGTGTCGACGCCGCAGTGGCGCGAGGCCGCCTCGTCCTCGCCGATCAGCCGCAGCGCGAAGCCCAGCCGCGAGCGCGACGCCCACCACGCGGCCCCCAGCACCAGCACGAAGAGGACGAACAGCTTCCAGTAGATCTCTCCGGGCGAGGTGTCGACGAACACGTAGCGGCCCACCGACTTCGAGACGTTGGCCTCGTACCAGGTGACCAGCTGCCGGACGAGCTCGGTGAGCCCGAAGGTGAAGATCACGAAGTACATGCCGGAGAGCCGCAGCGTCGCGAGCCCGACCACGAGCGCGAGGATCGCGCCCACGACCAGCGCGATGCCGAGCAGCGCGAGGAACGGCAGCCTGTCGGCGAACACCGCCGTCACGTACGAGCCCAGCCCGAAGAACGACACCGATGCGAGCGAGATGTACCGGGTCGTGCCCGAGAACATGCCCCAGGCGGTGGCCAGCACCCCGAACATCAGCAGGTTGATGCCGAGCGAGGTCGTGTAGTCGTTGCCCAGCTTCGGCACCGCGGCAAGGGCCGCGAGGGCGACGACGGCGAGCGCCGCGAGGGCGACGCGCGAGCCGCTCACCGCGAGGCCCTTCCGAACAGGCCGTTGGGCCGGAACAGCAGCACCGCCAGGAACAGCGCGTAGTTCGAGGCGAGCGTGAGCTGCGGGTCGCCGTAGATCGCCACGAAGCTCTCGACCGCGCCGAGCATGAACGCGGCGAGGATGCCGCCGGGCAGGTTGCCGACGCCGCCCATGATCACGATGATCAGCGCCTTCATCGTGAAGACCACGCCCATCGTGGCGCTGAAGGTGAGGAAGGTGCTGATCAGGACGCCGGCCAGCGCGACCAGCATCGCGCCGAGCGCGAACGCGAGGCCGGCCAGCTTCTTCACGTCGACCCCGACCAGCTGCGCCGACACCGGGTCGACGGCGAGCGCGCGGATCGCAGTGCCGATGCGGGTGCGCGTCAGCATCAGGTACAGACCGAGGCCCACGCCGAGCGCGATCGCCAGCGCGAGCAGCCGGTTGGCGGCCACCTTGCTGCCGAGCACGTCGACCGGCACCGACAGGAACGAGTAGCTGAGGTAGCCGCCGCCGACCGCCGCCAGCATCACCCCCTGCACCACGAAGAGCAGGCCGAAGGTGGCGAGCAGGCTGTCGGCCTCGAGCGCGTCGCGGTTCGGCGCCCGGCGCACCAGCGGCATCAGCGCGATCCGGTAGATGCCCAGCCCGACGATCGCCGCCAGCGGCAGGATCAGCGCCATCGCGAGGAACGGCGACAGCATCCGTTCGCTGACCAGCGCCCAAGCGAGCACGGCGGCTGCGATCAGCAGGTCGCCGTACGACAGGTTCATGATGCGCGCCACGCCGTACTGGAGGTTGAGCCCCAGTGCGACGAGCGCGTACATGCCCCCGAGCGTCAGGCTCGCGATGAGGGCGTCGATCAGGGCGGCCATGGCGCGGGACCGTCGGTACCGAGAGGGCGCGGCCTCAGGCTCGCCAGTTCGGCTTCGGGAACCGGATCGCCTTGGCGCCCGGCTGCGCCGGGCCGACGCCGACGAAGTCGCCGTCCTGCCACTGGCCCACGAAGAAGCCGCCCACGCGGATGTTGTCCTTGAAGCTCAGCGGCCCGACGATCGTGTTGAAGCTGGCGGTGTCGAGCTCGTTGATGATCGCGGCCCGGTCGAGCTTGCCGATCTTCTCGGTGGCCTGCTGCAGCGCCTGCAGGCCGGCGTAGAAGAGCGACGACCCCCATCGGTCCGGCTCGCGCTTGTGCATCTCGACGTGGCGCGCGACGTACTGGCGGAACTGCGGCGTGACATCCGGATTCCAGCCGCCGATGCCCATCACGCCCTCGACGTTCTCCTTGAAGCGGTCGCGGTAGATCGGGAACGCCGAGCCGACGGCGACGTAGAACACCTTCGGGTTGAAGCCGCGCACGCGCGCGGCCTCGGTCAGGCCGACGGTGTCGGGCGGGTAGCTGAACGCGATGAAGGTGTCGGCATTGGCGCGCTCGGACTCGGCGATGATCGGCGCGAGGTCGGAGGTGCCCAACGGGTAGCCCTTGTCGTAGGTGAGCTTGAATCCGGCCGCGCCGAGCGCGCGGCGCGCGGCGTTGGAGAGCTCCAGACCGAAGGCGTCGGTGACATGCACCATCGCCACCGTGTCGCCGATGCGGCCGGCCGTGCGCAGCCCGCGCAGCGCCTCGACCGCGGCCTCGGCGTAGGTGGTCGCCGTGTTCAGCAGCGCGAACAGGTTGTTCCAGTTCTTGACGATCTCGGGGATCCGGTCGCTCACCAGGCTGGCGGCGAGCTGCGGCATGTTGGCCCGGCGGAAGATCGGCGCGACCGCGAGGTTCTGGCCGGTGCCCCAGGGCGGCAGCATGAAGTCGACCTTGTCCTGGTTGACCAGCCGCTCGAAGGCCCGGATCGCCTCCTCGGCCTGGCTGCGGTCGTCGTACTCGATGCCCTCGAGCAGCGCGCGCCGGCCGCCCAGGTTGAACCCGCCCGCGTCGTTGACGTCCTTGATCCACAGCTGGTAGTTGGGCCACTGCGTGATCGAGGCCCCGCCGGCGAAGGGCCCGGTCTTGGAGATCGCCCAGCCGACCTTGATGGTGGACGGGGTCTGGCTGCGCACGATCGCCGGCGCGCCTAGGATCGCGCCGCCGGCGCCGAGCGCCTTCAGGGTGCTGCGGCGGTCGCCGCGGATCGGGGTCTGGGTCATCGCTGTCTCCTGATGTGGTCTGTCGCCATGGTCGCCGGGCGCCGCGGGCGCCCGCCGGATTCCTCACCGGTGCCGGGGGTCGTCCCCGGCCCGGCCGTCGCGCTCAGCGGATCAGCGCGTCGATCGCCGCGCGGCCGAGGCCCACCTTCTCGTAGTGGGCCCGGCACATCGCGAGGTAGTCGTGCACGTCGAAGTGCCCGCTGGAAGCGCCGTTGTCGTCGAGCCAGATCAGCGGGCCCTTGACGATGAAGAACACGCGCATCGGATCCGGATGCTCGTAGGCGACCAGCGTGTGGCCCTCGCCCGGGGTCTCGTAGACGAAGTCGCCGGCGGTGGCGACCCAGTCGTGCTCGAGATAGCCCCACTTGCCCGAGATCGTGTACGCGAACACCTCGTGCGGGTGGTAGTGGCGGTTGACCAGCCCCGCGCCCTTGGCCATCAGCACGTCGCACCACCTGTTCTCCGACGGGGAGATCCACAGCGGCCGCGACGACACGGTCTCGGTGAACGGCACGTAGTAGCGCTCGTCGTCGGTCGGCGCGTCGGCGATGTAGGCCTCGGGCTTGGCATCGGGCTTGAACACGTCGGCGATCGGCTTGATGTCGCGCCAGAACTCGGACTTGATGACGGCAGCCATGGGGGTCTCCTCTGCGGTGTGGTGCGGGCCGGGGACGCCGGGACGGTGCGGGAATCGCGGTCGTTGACGGCAGGCCGGTCGGGAAGGGTATTGCACGGTCGGCCGGCGCGATTGACTAGACTGGACACGCGAATTGACCCGGCCGGACGGACAGGCCCGGGCAGTCCCGAGGAGACGTCCATGCCCGCGATGCGACTGGCGCCCACTGCGGAGGTGTCGACCGACCATGTCGCGCCGCAGTATCGGCTCGCCTACTACGAGGCGTACAACGCGCAGCGGCTGGTCGGGCTGCGCTGCTCGACGCTGGACTCGACGCGGCTGCAGGCGCGGCAGCGCCACTACGACCTCGGCGAGGCGAGCATCACCGACGTCTCGGGCAGCAGCCGGCTCATCGAGCGCTCGCGCGAGCTCGTGAGCACGCACCCTAAGGACGCGGTCTTCGCCTGCCTGCTGCTGCGCGGCGAGGCCTGCTTCCTGCAGGCCGGCCGCGTGGTGCCGCTGGCCGCGGGCGACGCGGTCGTCTATTCGACCGACGTGCCGTACCTGTACGCGTTCGGCAGCGAGATGCACCAGGTGATCGTCGCCACCGACGCCGCGCGGCTGAGCGGCGACGCCTGGCGCGACCGGCTGCGCGAGCCGCTGAAGCTCGACGGCCGGCTCGCGGCCACGCGACTGCTGGCCAGCGCGCTGCGCTCGACCGCGGTCGGGTTCCTCGAGGCGCCGCTGGCCGAGCGCGCCCGCGAGACCGCACGCCGCGCGCGGGCTCTGATCGACGCGCTCGTACGGCCGCCCACCGAGTCGGCCGCGGCGACCGCCAGCGGCGGCCTGGTGCTCGTCATGCACGCCGAGCAGTACATCGACCGGCACCTCGCCGAACCGGAGCTCGACGCGCAGGCGATCTCGCGCGCGGTCGGCGTGTCGCTGCGCCACCTGAACCGGATGTTCGCGATCCGCGGCGAGTCGGTCTCCGACTGCCTGTGGCGGATGCGGCTGGAGCGGGCGCGCGCCGCGCTGGTCGACCCGCGGCTGCAGCGGGTGACCGTCGCCGAGATCGCGCACCGGCACGGGTTCGCGAGCGCCGCCCACTTCGCGCGGGCTTTCCGCCGGCGCTTCGGCGCGCCGCCCACCGGGCACCGCGCCGCGGCGCTGCGCGGCCACCACTGAAGCGGCGCGGCCGCGCCGTCGGAGCCGCCTCACCGCGGTCCCCGGCCGGCGGTGCCGGCACGCAGCCACGCGGCAACGCCGCCCGCGTCGTCGAACACCACGTCGGCGCGCCGCTCGGCCCGCGCGGCGGCGAACGTCTGGGTCGTGCCGATGCCGGTGAGCACTCCGATGGCGCATGCGCCGGCCTCGCGGCCCATCGCGATCTCCAGCGTCGGATCGTCGCCGATCACGACCGTGCGCGATGCGGGTGTGTCGAGGTGTGCGAGCACCGTGCGCATCGCGAGCGCCGAGGGCTTGCCGAACACCCGCGCGCGCGCGCCGGTGGTGCTGGTGATGCCGGCGGCGATCGCGTTGGAGACGCCGATCATGCGCCCGCCCCGGGACGCGAAGAAGCGCGCATTCGAGGTCGTGCCGAGCCGGGCCCCGGCCCACACCGCGCGGCAGGCGACTTCGAGGTCGGCGAGCCGGAACTCGGGATGCCAGCCGACCAGTACCTCGTCGACATGGATCGCCGGGTCGCCGTCCTCGGGCAGTGCCACCTCCAGGCCCGCGTCGCGCAGCGGCTGCCGGACGCCGACGCCGCCGAGCACCAGCACGCGCTGCAGACCGCGGCCGCGGTACCAGTGCGCGGCGACGTTGGCGGGCGTGAACACCTCGTGCTCGGCGACGTCGAGACCCGCCTGCGCGAGCAGCGACACGTAGTCGGCGTTGGTGTGCATCGTGCCGTTGGTGAACGCCGCCAGCCGCAGTCCGGCGGCGCGGATCGCCGCGAGCAGCGCGGACGCGCCGGGCAGCGCCCGGTAGCCGTGGCCCTGCGGGTCGCCCAGCACCAGGGTGCCGTCGATGTCGACGATCGCCGCCTGCCAGGCGTCGCCGTCGGCGCCCGGCGCGCGACGCGCGGCTGCGGTCGTCATCGCCGCCCTCCACCGCCGCGCAGCACCAGCTTCAGGCCCTCGGTCTCGACCCGCAGCTCGTCGGCGCCGGGTCCGGCGAGCAGCCGCTCGAGCAGCGCCATCAGCGGCTTGCAGTGCGGGTCGTAGCGGCGCGGCGCGGGGCCGGCGGCCTTCATCGCGTCGACCTGCTCGGCCGGCATCGTCGCGCGCAACAGCAGCTCCTCGTCGGACAGGTATGCGCCGAACCGGCGCCGCAGCTCGGCCACCGAGGCCATCGGCGGCTCGGCGGCGAGCTCGCGCGCGCGCGGCAGCGCGTCGATGCGGTCGCGCACGGCCGGGTCGACCGCGCGCGGCGGCGTGCCGAACCGGCCGATCACGTACCGGATCACCTGGTCGGACACGCTCGTGTAGCGCCCGGCGCCGACCACGTTCATCACTGCCTGCGTGCCGACGATCTGCGAGAACGGCGTCACCATGATCGGGTAGCCGAGCTCGGCGCGCACCCGCTCGACCTCCTCGGTGACCTCCTGCCAGCGGTGCTCCTGCCGCCGCTCGCGCAGCTGCCGGCGCATCGTGCCGATCATGCCGCCGGGCAGCTGGTGCCGGAAGTAGCGGGCGTCGTAGGCGCTCGGCGCGCCCGGCGTCTGGCCCTCGGCGCGGGCGAGTGCGCTCAGCCACGCGGCGTACGCGGCGAGCGCCTCGCGGTCGACGTCGCAGTCGATGCCCTCGACCGCGAGGTTGCGCAGCAACTGCATCGCGTCGGGCTGCGAGGTGCCGCCCGACAGCGGCGCGACCGCGGTGTGCAGGGCCGACAGACCCAGGCGCGCGGCTTCGAGGTACGAGAACTGCGCCAGCCCGATCGTCTCGTGCGAGTGCAGCTCGAAGGGCTTGCCGACGCACGCGGCGGTCATGCCCGGCAGCAGCGTGCGCGCCCGATCGGCCGTCAGCAGGCCGCCGGGGTCCTTCAGGTACAGCGCGTCGACGACCGGATCGGCCGCGAGCGCGGCCGCGATGCGCGCGTAGTAGGCGTCGTCGTGCACCGGGCTCACCGTGAAGGTGATCGCCGCGACGATGCCGGCGTCGGTCTCGCGGCGCACGAGCCGGCAGCACGCGAGCTGCGCGGCGACGTCGTTCATCGGCTCCATCACCGCGAAGCGCCGGATGCCGGCCTGCCCGAGCAGGCGGAACGCCAGCCCCATCACCTCGTCGCTCGCGGTCTCCCAGGAGATGAACCGCATGCCGGTCGTGAGGAACGACAGCGGCGTGGTCGGCATCGCCGCGCGCACCCGTCGGATGGTCTCCCACGGGTCCTCGCGGTGCCAGCGCACCGCCACCGCCATGTGCGTGCTGGTGGTGAAGTCGAGCACCGAGAAGCCGACCCGCTCGGCCAGCGCGGCGGCGCCCTCGAGCATCGCGGCGTTCAGGCCGGTGGCGCCCCACAGGCTCTGGTTGCCGTCGCGCAGCGAGGTGTCGACCAGCGCGACGGTCGGACGCGGGGCCGTCATGCCGGCACCGCCTGCGGGCCCGGCTCGAGCAGCCGCGGCAGCGTGCGGCCGAGCCAGTTGGTGTCGACGCCGCCGGCGGCGAAGTCGGCGTCGGCGAGGATCGCGCGGTGCAGCGCGAGGTTGGTCGCGATGCCCTCGATCCGGGTCGCGGCGAGCGCCTCGCGCATCGCCGCGCAGGCCTGCGCCCGGTCTGCGCCGTGCACGATGAGCTTGGCCACCAGCGAGTCGTAGAACGGCGGGATACGGTCGCCCGACTCGACGTGCGTGTCCACGCGCACGTGCGGCGCGTCCGGCCAACGGGCCATGCGCACGGTACCCGGGCTCGGCCGGAAGTCCTGTGAGGGATCCTCCGCGTTGATCCGGCACTCGATCGCGTGGCCCTGGAACGTGATCTCCGACTGCACGAGACGCAGCGACACGCCCCGCGCGACGCCGATCTGCTCGGCGACGAGGTCCAGGCCCGTGAGCATCTCGGTGACCGGGTGCTCGACCTGGATCCGCGCGTTCATCTCGAGGAAGTAGAACGTCTCGCGCACCGGGTCGACCAGGCACTCGACCGTGCCGAGCCCGCGGTAGCCGAGCGAACCGGCGAAGCGTACCGCCGCCTCGCGCAGCGCCGCGCGCAGCGTCGGTGCGAGGCCGGGCGCGCCGGCCTCCTCCACCACCTTCTGGTATCGGCGCTGGACCGAGCAGTCGCGCTCGCCGAGATGGATCACCCGCTCGCCGTCGCCGAGCACCTGCACCTCGACGTGGCGACCCGCCATGACGAAGGCCTCGACGTACAGGCGCGGGTCGCCGAACGCGGCCGATGCCTCGGCGGCGGCGAGCGCGAACCGCTCGGCCAGCTCGGCCGGCGCGTCGACGCGCTTCATGCCGCGGCCGCCGCCGCCGGCGACCGCCTTGAGCAGCACCGGATAGCCGATCGCGGCCGCCGCGCGCTGCGCCGCCTCGAGCGTGTCGACCGCCTCGCCGGGAACCACCGGCACGCCGGCCTCGATCGCGGCCTCGCGCGCAGCGAGCTTGTCGCCGATGCGCTCGAGCTGCGTCGGGGTCGGGCCGATCAGCACCAGCCCCGCCGCCGCGCACTGTCGGCCGAATTCGGGGTTCTCCGACAGGAAGCCGTAGCCCGGGTGGATCGCCTGGGCGCCGGTGCCGAGCGCCGCCGCGATCACGGTCGGAATCCGCAGGTAGCTGTCAGCCGAGCGCGCCGGCCCGAGGCAGACCGCACGGTCGGCGAGTCGGGTGGGCAGGCTGCCACGATCGGCCTCGGAGTAGCCGACCACGGTGCGCAGGCCCAGCCTCCGGCAGGTCCGGATCACGCGGACCGCGATCTCGCCGCGGTTGGCGACGAAGACGGTGTCGAAGCTCATGCCGGGTTCACGCGCCAGGGCGGATGCGCAGCAGCGGCTGGCCGTACTCGACGAGCGTGCCGTCGGTGGCCAGCAGCTCGACCACCTCGCCGGCCACGCCGGCGGTCACCGAGGTCATCAGCTTCATCACCTCGACGATGCACACCACCGTGTCGGGCGCGACCTTCGCGCCGATCTCGACGAACGGGGCCGCACCGGGCTTGGGCGCGCGGTAGAAGGTGCCGAGCACCGGCGCGAGGACGTCGGTCCCGCCGACCGTCGAGGACGGCGGCGAGGGCGCCGCGGGTGACGGCGCGCTCGCCGACGGCGGCACCGCGGCCGGGTCGGCCCCGGCCGACGCGGCGCCGCGCCGGCGCAGCGACAGCTTCAGTCCGTCGATCTCGAGGTCGAGCGCCTCGAAGGCCGAGGCCTCGAGCAGCTTGAGGATCCGCTCGACGTCGTCGTGGGTGAGCTTCATCGGCCCGGCTCCGTCCGGCCGCTCACCGGCGCGCGCCGCCCACCATGGCGGCGAGCACGTGCGCGAACGGGTTGGCCTGCGGCGCGGCGATCGGCTGCACGGCGGCCTGCGCGTCGCGCCGGCTCCACACGGTCTCCGGCCGACTCTGCAGCACGTGGAGGCGACCGGCACGGTCGACCGCCCACTCGATGTCCATCGCGTGACCGTAGTGACGTTCGATCCGCTCGGCGGTCGCGAGCAGGGTGCGCAGCAGCGCATCGTCGCAACACGCGACCCGGCGCTCGGCCTCGGGCACCGGCTCGGCGACGATGCCGCCCTCGGGCTTCGGCACGTCGCGCACCGCCTTGTCGGAGATCACCCGGCGCATCACCTCGCCGGTCACCTTGTTCAGCGCGTACTCGTCGGGGGTGACCTCGCCGCTCACCACGGCCGAGCCCAGGCCCCAGCTCGCGTTGATCGCGACCACCGACCGGTCGCCGGTGGTCGGGCTGCGGGTGAACATCACGCCGGCGCAGCGGGCATCGACCATCCGTTGCACGACCACGCCCATCGCGACCTGCGCCTCGGGCAGTCCGAGCCGCAACCGATAGGTGACCGACGGCTCGCTGTACAGGCTGGCCCAGCACCGGCGTACCGCGTCGATCACCGCCTCGAGGCCCCGCACCCACAGGAACGTGTCCTGCAGCCCCGCGAAGCTCGCCTCGGCGCTGTCCTCGGAGGTGGCGCTCGAGCGCACGGCGACCGGCGCGCGCGGGTCGTCGTCGACCAGCGCCGCGTGCGCCCGCGCGATCGCCTCGCGCAGCGCCTGCGGCAGCGGCGCTGCGAGCACGCGCGCGCGCATGCCGGCGGCGGCTGCAGCGACGCCGGCAAGGTCGTCGGCACGCAGGCCCTCGAGCGGCGCGCGCAGCGCCGGCAGCGCGTCGGCGAACGCGCCGAACGCCTCGGTCGTGACGACGAATCCCGGCGGCACGTCGATGCCCGCCCGCGCCAGCTCGCCCAGGCTCGCGCCCTTGCCGCCGACCCGGGGCCGGTCGGACAGACCCAGCGTCCCGAACGGCGCGACCGCGCCGGCGACCGCCTGCGTCGTCATGCCGCCTCGAGGATCGTCACCAGGCCCGAATCGCCGTCGACACGCAGCCGGTCGCCGGTGCGGATCGTCTTCGTGGCGTGGCCGCAGCCGACGACCGCGGGCATCCCGTACTCGCGCGCGACGATCGCCGCGTGCGACATCGTTCCGCCGATGTCGGACACGGTCGCGCGCACCTTGCCGAAGATCGGCGCCCAGCTCGGCGCGGTCACCGGGCACACGAGGATCTCGCCGTCGCGCACGCTGGCGATCTCGTCGACCGTCTTCACCACGCGCGCCGTGCCCTCGACGATGCCCGGCGACGCCGCGAAGCCGCGCAGCTCGTTGGCGTTGGCCTCGGAGGGCGGCGTCGACCACGACTTCAGCTGCTCGGACGTGATGCCCCAGAGCATCAGCAGCAGCGGGTCCTGGATGTCCTCGGGCACCTGGCCGAGCGCCGGCGGCGGCGACCACTCGGCCATCACTGCAAGCATGCGCTTGCGCTCGGCGACGATCGGCGGCCAGTGCGCGGGACCGGCCGGCGCCGTACCCGCCGCCCAGGCGAGCATGAGGTCCGAGATCGCCTGGCCGACCTCGGTGTGGTGCAGGTGGAACACGTCCTCGGTATCCTCGAAGAACCCGAAACGCGCCAGCAGACTGCCGATCTCCCGCATCTTGCGGAAGAACGCGCTCGCGGCCCAGTGCTCGCAGTAGAACTTGTGGTCCTCGACGTACGGGAAGACCGTCTGCGACAGCCCGAGCATCTGGTCGAACGCGCCGCGCTCGGCGTCGCCCGGCAGCAGCGCGCGGTACTTCGCGACGATCTCGTCCCGCTCCTTGCGGATCCGCTCGGTCGGACGGTCGAGGCTCACGCCCGCCTTGATCTGCGCGATGTAGCGCGGCAGCGCGGAGAACGGCACCGACAGGTCGTCGTTCCAGCTGCGGTGGTGGTGGTAGAAGCCGTCACCGGTCGAGGTGTTGAACCAGGGGTCGCGCGCCGCGTCGAGCGCGGCGATCCACTGCGCGCCCGCCTCGCCCCGCGTACGCATCGCGGTGATGAGCTCGGCCGCAGCGCGGCCCTCGCGGATCTCGTCGTCGACGCCGAGGCGGATCGCCTCGCGGGCGAGCTTCTTCAGCTCGTCGTCGGGCCGGAACATCAGCACGTCCACGCCGGCGACCATCCGCGACACCGTCTGGTCGGTGATCTCCGGGAACGCCTTCTTGCAGAACTCGAAGAACGTCAGATAGGCGCCGTACCCGAGCACCAGGAACTCGAAGTGGTACTGCCACATCTTCAGGTACGACTCGGTGCACCGGTGGAACGCCTCCACCAGCCGGAAGTTCTGCGCGATGCCGCGCGCCTCCTTCACCATCGCGTCCTCCTCGTACTCGGGGAGGTCGGGCACCTTCAGCGCGTCGATGTCGGCGATCAGCGCCAGCATCTTCTCCTTCCACTGGGCGTAGAGCTTGTCCCAGTTGCCGAAGTAGAAGAAGGCGCGGTCCTGGAACAGCTTCGCGCGCTCCTCGATCTTCGCCGGGTCGGTCACCGGCTGCACCGAGATGTAGACGCGGCCGTTGACGATGCGGTGGTCGATGCCGAGCACCGGCGGGATCGCGAACACGCGGCTGTTGTATGCGCCCAGCGACACGTACGGCGCCTCCGCGGTGATCACGTCGAACGCGGGCATCGGCTCCGGGAAGTGCATCCCGTTGTAGAACCAGAACCGCCCGTCGTCCTCCGGGCGGAAGCGCGTGTAGTACGGGTACATCGAGGCCCACTGCTCGGCACCCTTCAGGGTGGGCAGCTCCGAGGGCAGGGGGAATCCGACCGAGGCGGCCTGCGTGTCCATGCGTGTGTCTCCTTCGTGCGCCGGGTCCGGTCGTGGCCGGCGGGTGGGCGGGGCCGCGCGATGGCTCCGCTCCCGGTCGAGCGCATCGTTGCCGGGAACCGATTCCGGCGCCAACATTCGCCTGAAGACTTTTCACCAGGTGAACACGGGCCGACGGCCGGCGAAGGACGGGACGATGCGCGCGACGCGGGTGAAGACGATCCGGGCGCTGGACCGGGGGCTGGACGTGATGCTGCGGCTGCACGAGATGCGCGCGGCGAGCCTGCACGACCTGCATCGCGCGACGGCGCTGCCGCGCGCGACGCTCACCCGCATCCTGCTCACGCTCGAGCAGCGCGGCCTGGTGTGGCAGCGCATCGCCGACGGCGCGTACCTGCCCGGCCACTCGCTGCGCGCCGAAGGCCGCGAGACCGACGACACCGACCGGCTGGTGGAGGTCGCCTCGCCGATCCTCGCGCGGCTGTGCGCGGCGGTGCAGTGGCCGTCGATCCTGGCGGTCCCGCGGCTGCACTACATGGAGGTGATCGAGACCAACAGCCCGCGCTCGTACTTCCACCACATCCCGCTCGGGCCGATCGGGTTCCGGGTCAACATGCTGCGCTCGGCCACCGGGCGGGCCTACCTCGCGCACGTCGACGCCGCCGAGCGCGACGCGATCCTCGAGCGGCTGCGCGCGAGCAGCGCGCCCGGCGACGCCGCCGCGCACGACCGCCGCGCGGTCCTGCGCATGCTCGCCGACACCCGCCGGCGCGGCTACGCGGTCCGCGACACCGCGTGGGGCGGGCACTACGACAAGGCGCGGCGCGAGTCGAACGACGGCCGCGACTCGATCGCGGTGCCGATCGTGGTGGCCGACGGTGCCGACGGCGTGCCGGCACGCGCGATCGGCTGCGTGAACCTGACCTGGATCCACCGCGTGACGACGGTGTCGCAGATCGTCTCGCGGCACCTGCCGGCGCTGCGGGCGGCGGCGGCGGAGATCGCGATGCAGGTCGGGCGACGAGGGTGAGCGGCGAGGCATGGCCGCGGTCGCCTCCGAGCCGGTCGCCGAGAGGCCGGCCGGTGCCCCGCGGCCATCAACCGAGGGCTCGCGAGCCGTCGTCGAGCCGATCGCCTACATGTTGCGCCGGTACTGTCCGCCCGCCTCGAACAGC
>JADCHE010000206.1 GCA_020248665.1 Burkholderiales bacterium
ACGCGCAGCGCCCGGCCCGCGAGCGCGTCGGCCGCTGCGCGGGCTTCGCGCACCCGCTCGGGGCCGTCGGTGGCCGCGACGAGCCGCAGCACCGCCTCGGGCGCGCCCTTGACCTCGATCGACCACGCCCCGCCCTCGCTGCGATGGCCGGTGGCCATCAGCTTCGCGTCGGCGTCGAAGGGCAGCTCGGCGCGGCGCGGCGACGCGGCGCGCAGCGCCTCGACGTCCAGGCCGCCCTTCGTGGCCAGCGCGAGGAGCGCGGCCTCGGTCGGATCGCCGAGCGCCGTCCACGCCGCGTCCTCGTCGGCGGGCGGGACCAGCGCCGCGTCGTTGCAGAGCACGCCGGCGCGCAGCAGCGCGCCCAGCGCCGGATCGCGGGCATCGAGCGGCACGCCCGCCTCCAGCACGCGCCCGGCCGGCGTCCAGCCGATGCCCTCGACCGCGAGCGCGCGCGCGGGCGCGCCGTCGCGCGGCGGCAGCCACGCGGCGACCGCGGTCATCTCGTTGCGCGTCAGCGTGCCGGTCTTGTCGCTGCAGATCACCGTGGTCGACCCGAGCGTCTCGACCGCCGCGAGCCGCCGCACGATCGCGCCGCGCGCCGCCATGCGCTGCATGCCGACCGCGAGCGCGATCGTCGTCGCGACCGGCAGCCCCTCGGGCACCACCGACACCATCTGGCTGATCGCGACCATCAGCAGCTCGCCGAACGGCACGCCGCGCGCGAGGCCGAGCGCCATCACCGCGCCGAACAGCCCGAGCGCGGCCCACGCGAGCGCGCGGCCGAACGCGTCGAGCCGGCGCTCGAGCGGCGTGCGCGGCTCCTCGGCGCGCTCGGTCAGCCGCGCGATGCCGCCGACCTCGGTGCGCGCGCCGGTCGCCACCACGACCGCGCGCCCGCGTCCGCCCGACACGTGCGTGCCGGCGTACAGCATCGCGTGCCGGTCGGCGAGCGCGGTCGCCTCGGGCTGCGCGCGCGGCGACTTCGTCACCGGCACCGACTCGCCGGTCAGTGCCGCCTCGGCGGCCTGCAGGCTCGCCGACTCGAGGACGCGCGCGTCGGCGCCGACCGCGTCGCCCGCGGCGAGCAGCAGCACGTCGCCCGGCACCAGCCCGCGCGCCTCGATCCGTCGCTCGGCGCCGGCGCGCAGCACCCGCACCTGCAGCGCCGACAGGCGACGCAGCGCGGCCATCGAGCGCTCGGCGCGCCCCTCCTGCAGCGCGCCGATCGTCGCGTTGGCGACCACGACCGCGACGATCACCGCCGCGTCGCTCCAGTGGCCGAGCGCGAGCGCAATCGCCGCGGCGGTCCCGAGCAGGTAGACGAGCGGGCTCAGGAACTGGCGCAGCACCGCCCGCCACGGCGGGTTCGGCGGCGGCTCGGGCAGCGCGTTCGGGCCGTGGGCCGCGAGCCGCCGCGCGGCCTCGTCGGCGGCCAGGCCGGCGGCGGCGTCGGTGCGCAGCAGCGCGGCGACCTCGTCGGCGGGCAGCGCGTGCCAGGGGTGCGGAGGCGGAGCGTGGGGGACGGGCATCTCGCCCGAGCATAGCCCCGGCGCACGGCCTCGTCGGCACGCGGACTTGACCCGCATCAAGAAGCCGGCGCGCGGCCCCGCGAGGCTCGGTCAGTCCCGCTCGCCGGGGACGGGCGGCTGCTCGCCGTCCGCGCGGAAGCGGAACCGTCCGGGGGCGGTCGTGCCGCCCGAGACGACGAAGCCCATCGCCTCGTCCATCGTCCAGTCGGTCGGGGTGATCTCGGAGAGCGGGATGAGCTCGATGTAGCCCGAGGTCGGGTTCGGCGCGGTCGGCACGTAGACGGCGGCGACCTTCTCGCCGGTGACCTCGTCCTCCAGCACCTTGGTGACGAAGCCGAGCGTCTTCATCTGCCGGTTGGGGAACGGGATCAGCACGACACGTTGCGATTCGCCCGGCCGGTCGTTGACCGCGGCGAGGACGCGCTTGGTGCCGCCGTAGATCGCGGCGACCAGCGGGATGCGCTGCACCAGCGACTCGAACCCGTCGAGCACCTTGCGCCCGATCACGCGGCTCGCGAACCAGCCGAGCGCGGCGATCAGCACGAGCGCGAGCAATGCGGCGACGACCGAGGTCAGCCAGCCCTCGAGCAGCCAGCGGGCGAGGTCGGGGTACGCGGGCCGCAGGGTCGCCGCGAACGCCGCGAGCCCGGGCGCGCCGAGCTTCGACAGCCACCCGAGCAGCAGGTCGAAGACGAACCAGGTGACCAGCAGCGGCGCCGCGGTGAACGCGCCGACGAGGAGGTGGCGGGAGAGGTGCCTCACGTCACCAGCGGTGCGTGCCGGCCAGCGCGTCGCCGACGCGCAGCCGGCCGTCGATGCCCGAAGCGAGCACCGCGTTCTGGCCGAAGGTCGGCGCGCCGCCGAGCCGTGCGTCGGCGCGGAAGGTGGCGAGCACCTGCAGCACGCCCGACGCGTGGCGGCCCGTCCCGGGGTCGACCTCGGTGATCGTGCAGCGGGTGCACGGCTTGACGATCCGCAGCACCGGGCCGCCGTCGGCCGCTGCGAGCGTGTCGAGCGTGTCCTCCTCGAACGCGTCGAGCCCGTCGAGCACCACGTTCGGCCGGAAGCGCTGGATCGGCACCTCGGGCAGCCCGTGCGCGACGAGCCGCGCGTTCAGCGCGTCGAGCGACGCGCGCGACAGCACCAGCAGCGGATAGCCGTCGGAGAACCGGGTCAGCGCGCCGGGCCGCCCGGCCGCCTCGCCCACCCAGTTGCGGTTCGCGGCGCGCGGCGCGGTCGCGTCGAAACGCAGCAGCCGCACCGGACGGCCGAGATACTCGGAGAACCACGCGGCCGCCTCGGCGCCCTCGTCGAAACCCGCGCAGCGGTCGTCCCAGACGTGGGTCGCGCGGCGATCGCCGCCGCGGCCGGCGACCTGCAGCGCGGGCAGGCCGGGCGCGAGCACCTGCAGCCCGTCGTCGACGCGCGCCGGGCGCACCAGCGCGAGCGTCGGCAGCTCGCGCTGCGTGACGAACTCGTCGCGCTCGTCGACCAGCATCCAGCGCCGGTCGTCGAGCGGGCCGAGCGCGTCGAAGCGCATCGTGTCGACCGAGATGCCGGCGCAGGACTTGATCGGATAGACGTACAGCGCGGCGATGCGCGCGCGGGGGCCGTCGGGGGCGTCGTCGCTCATCCGGCGATCGTAGCAGGGGCGGCGGCGACCCGCCGTGCCCGGGGCAGGGCCGGGCGGCGCACCGGCCGCCGGTCCGCAGCGCCGCTCAGGCTGCGGCGCCCAGCCGCTCGATCGCGGCCGCGAGCCCGAGCACGCGCGCCTCCTCGAAGCGCGGCGCGACCACCTGCAGCCCGACCGGCAGGCCGTGCACCGTGCCTGCCGGTACCGAGCAGGCCGGCACGCCCGCCGCGTTGAACAGCGGCGTGAACGCGGCATGCCCGCGCGGCCCGGCCGGCGCGCCGCCGATCACCGGCGGCCCCAGCTGCCCGACCGGCCACGCGACGACCGGCGCGGTCGGGCACAGCAGCGCGTCGAAACCGTCGAAGAAGCGCGACAGGCTCGCGACGATCCGCTCGCGCAGCCGCAGCACGTCGGCGAGCCGGGCGGGCGTCCAGCCGGCGCCGGCCTCGATCTGCGCGACCAGGTCGGGGTCGATGCGCGCGCGCTCGGCCGCGAGCCGGTGGCCGTAGAGCGCGTGCAGGCCCGCCTGCTGCAGCGCGAGCAGCGGATACTCCTTCACGCCCCCGGGCCAGCGCGGGTCGGCCTCGACGACGGTCCAGCCGGCCGCGCGCAGCGCGTCGACGCGCGCGCACATCGCCGCGAGCACGTCGTCGTCGATGGCCAGGTCGATGCCGAGCCGAGGACTCCACGCGATCCGCAGCGCGCGCGGCGGCTCGGGCGGTGCGCCCGCGCCGAGCTCGACGCGGACCGGCACGCCCGCCGGGTCCGCCGCATCGAAGGCGACGAGGTGGTCGAAGGCCCACGCGCAGTCGGCCACGTCGTGCGCGAGCACGCCGATCACCGACTGGCCGTAGTTCGGCTCGGCGAAGCCCCACGGATGCGGGATCACCCCGGTGCTCGGCTTGAGCCCGACGAGGCCGGTGTGCGCCGCAGGCCGCCGCGTCGAGCCGCCGGCGTCGGTGCCGAGCGCGAGCAGCCCCATGCCGGCGAGCAGCGCCGACACCGCGCCGCCCGACGAGCCGCCAGGCGTCAGCGACGGGTCCATCGGATGGCGGGTCGGGCCGTGCAGCGGGTTCGTCGTCACGCCCTTGCAGGCGAATTCCGAGCAGTTGGTGATGCCGAGCAGCACGCCGCCGAGTTCACGCCAGCGGGCGACCGCCCACGCGTCGCGCGGCGCGACGAAGCCGTCGAACAGCGCCGAGCCCTGCGTGACCCGGCGACCGCCGACCCACAGGTTGTCCTTCGCGGTGAACGGCACGCCGGCCATCGGCAGCGTCTCCCCCGCATCGAGCCGGCGGTCGACCTCGGCGGCCTCGGCGAGCGTCGCCACGGGGTCGAAGCCGACGATCGCGTTCAGCGCCGGATTGACCGCCTCCAGACGCGCGATCGCCTCGCGCGCGACGTCGACCGCGCGCCGCTCGCGCGCCGCGACGCGGGCGGCGAGCGCACGCGCGGGCGCGACGCCGGACGGCCGCGCGACGAAGGCGTCGGTCGCGCTCACCGCGCGCCCCCGCCCGGACGCCCGCGCGACGCGACGCTCACGCGCCCGCCCGCGCGCGCCGCCACAGCGCGTCGGCGGCCTTCTGCGCGTCGCCGAGGATCGCGTCGAGGTCGGCCTGCGTCGGCCGGCCCGCGTCGATCACCTGCCGGCCGTCGACCCAGACGTGCTCGACGTCGCGGCCCTGCGCGACGTGCACCAGGTTGCCGACCGGATCGATGCACGGCACGAGGTGCGGCCGGCGGAAGTCGAAGGCGACCAGGTCGGCCTTCTTGCCCACCTCGACCGAGCCGATCTCGCCGTCCAGCCCCATCGCGCGCGCGCCGTCGATCGTCGCCATCCGCAGCACGTGCTCCGGCTGCCAGGCGTCGTCGACCTTGGCGTCCTGCAGCCGCCCGATCGCGAGCGCCCAGCGCATCACCTCGACGACGTCGGCGTGCATGTTGTCCGAGCCGAGCGTCAGCCGCGCGCCGGCGCGCCGCAGCTTCGAGGTCGGCGCCGCGGTGCCGCCGGTCGCGTTGCCCTTCGGGATGTGCGCGACGTGGATGCCCGCGCGCCCGCAGCGCGCGATGTCGTCGTCGTCCATCCAGATGCAGTGCGCGGCGAGCAGCCGGTCGTTCAGCAGCCCGACCTCCTCGAGCAGCTGCGGCGGCGTGCGGCCCGAGCGGCGCATCACCTGCTCGACCTCCTTGCGGCTCTGCACGAGGTGCGTGTTGACGCGCAGCCCGCGGCGCTCGGACTCGCGCGCGATCAGCCGCAGCAGGTCGTCGGAGCAGGTGTCGGGCGCATGCGCGGCGAGCTGCACGCCGGCGCGGCCGTCGAACGCGCCGTGCCAGCGCTCGGCGAGCGCGAGCGCCTCGCCCAGCGTGCGCTCGCCGATCGACGCATGGTGCTCCCAGCGCCCGTCGCCGATCAGCGAGAAGTCGGCGTCGTGGATCCGTCCGCAGCTGAAGATCCGCATGCCGAGCCCGGCCATCGCCGGCAGCGTCAGGTCGGCATGCACGTAGGTGTCGTTGATCAGCGTCGAGCCGAACGACAGCGCCTCGACCGCGCCCAGCCGCGCGAGCGCCACCGCCTCGTCCTCGGTCACGTCGTGGCCGTGCGGGATGCCCGGCGTGTACGCCGGCGCGAAGCCGAGGTCCTCGGCGACGCCGCGCACCATCGACAGGATCGCGTGGGTGTGCACGTTGACGAAGCCTGGCACGACGAGGCGCCCGGGCAGCGCGACGGTGCGCGCGGCTGGCGTGCCCGCGGGCAGCGCGCTCGCCGGCCCGACCCAGGCGATGCGGCCGCCGGCCACGCCGATCGCGGCGTCCGGGATCACGGTGTCGGCGGCGTCGACCGTCGCGACGGTCGCGCCGGTCAGCAGCAGGTCGAAGGCGGGGGCGTCGGGCATCGTCGTCTCACTCGTGGAGGTGGGCGAGGAAGCGCTTCGTGCGGTCCTGCGCCGGCGTGTCGAAGATCGCCTCGGGCGGGCCGGTCTCGACCACCGCGCCCTCGTCCATGAAGACCACCCGGTCCGCGGCCGCGCGGGCGAAGCGCATCTCGTGCGTGACCGCGACCATCGTCATGTTCGCCTGCGCGAGCTCGCGCATCACGTCGACGACCTCGGTGACCAGCTCCGGGTCGAGCGCCGAGGTCGGCTCGTCGAACAGGATCAGCTCGGGCTTCATCGCGAGCGCGCGTGCGATCGCGACCCGCTGCTGCTGCCCGCCCGACAGCTGGCTCGGCCGCTTCTCGACGTGGGACGCGAGGTGCACCCGGTCGAGCTCGGCGCGCGCCCGTTCGCGCGCCGCATCGCGCGACAGCCCGAGCACGCGCTGCGGGCCGATCGCGACGTTGTCGAGCGCGGACAGGTGCGCGAACAGGTTGAAGCGCTGGAACACGAAGCCGATGCGGCTGCGCTGCCTCGCGAGCGTGGCCTCGGGCAGCAGCCGGCCCGAGGCGTCGCGGCCGATCGTCTCGCCACGCAGCGAGACGGTGCCCGCGTCGGGCGTCTCCAGCCAGTTCAGGCAGCGCAGCAGCGTCGTCTTGCCGGAGCCCGAGGGCCCGATGACGACGATCGTCTCGCCCTCGGCGACCTCGAGCGACGCACCGTGCAGCACCGTGCGCCCGCCGTACGCCTTGCGGATCCCTTCGGCCATCAGCAGCATCGTCGCGCGCTCCTCACCAGACCGGCAAGCGCCGCTCGAGCCAGCGCGAGAACCACGCGAGCGCCGAGATCGTCGCGTAGTAGTAGAGCGCGATCAGCAGGAAGATCTCGAACGGCGCGAAGTGGACCGCGATGATCGCCTGCCCCGCGCGCGTCAGCTCGTAGACCGAGATCACCGACAGCAGCGCCGAGCCCTTGACCAGCGTGATCAGCTCGTTGGTCGTCGGCGGCACCACCGCGCGCAGCGACTGCGGCAGCAGCACGTGGAACAGGATCTGCCCGTGCCGCATGCCGATCGAGCGCGCCGCCTCCGCCTGGCCCTTCTCGATCGAGCCCACGCCGGCGCGGACGATCTCGGCGATGAATCCGGCCGCGTTCAGCCCGAGCGCGATCACGCCCGCCCAGAACTCCGGCAGGTTGATGCCGACCACCGGCAGCGCGAAGTAGACGAGGAAGATCTGGATCAGCAGCGGCGTGCCGCGGATGAAGTCGACGTAGGCGACCACCACCCAGCGCAGCGGCGCGAGCCGCGACAGCGAGGCCAGCCCGAGCGCGGCGCCGAGCACCGCGCCGAGCAGCATCGCCAGCGAGCAGATCTTGATCGTGGTCAGCCATCCCGCCCACAGGAGCGGGATGGCCTTCTGTACGAGACCCCAGTCGAAGACCATGTCAGGAGAAGGTGGGTACCGTGTCGGACAGGTTCATCCGGAAACCGAACCACTTCTCCTGCAGTCGGGCGAGCGTGCCGTCGGCCCTGAGCTTCTTCAGCTCGCCGTCGAGGAACGCGACGATCTCGGTGTCTTCCTTGCGCGCCGCGATGCCGGCCCAGTTGTCGGCGCCCATGCCCTTGACGATCGCGTACCGGCCGGGCGCATCCTTGAGCACCATCGCGAGCGTCGGCAGCGTGTTCAGCACGCCGTCGACCCGGTTCTGCGCGAGCGCGACGTAGGCCGACGGGTGGTCGTCGAAGGTACGCAACTCCTTGAAGCCCGGCCCGCCCGCGGTCTTGAGCGACGTGTTGATCCGCTCCTGCAGGATCTGGCCGGGCGAGCCGAGCTTGACCGCGATCGTGCGCCCGTTCAGGTCGGCCGGCGCCTTGATCTTGTCGGCGTCGCCCGCGCGCACCAGCAGCGCCTGCGAGGCCTCGGCGTAGGGAATGGTGAACGCGACGCGCTCGAGCCGCTCCTTGGTGTAGCTCATCGAGCTCATGATCACGTCGAACTTCTTCGCGTACAGCGACGGGATCACGCCGGCCCACGCGGTGTCGATGAAGTTGGGCCTGACGCCGAGCGCCTTGCAGAAGATGTCGGCGAGCTCGACGTCGTAGCCGACGATCCGGCCGTCCTGCCGATAGGTGAACGGCACGTAGGCGGCCTCGCAGCCGATCTTCAGCTCGCCCGAGGCCTTGATCTGGGCGAGGGTGACGGCCTGCGCGGATGCGAGGCGGGGCAGTGCGCCGAGCGCGGCGGCGGCGGTGCCGGCGGCGAGCAGCGAACGACGGGTCGGGCTGGTCATGGGAGCGCTCCTGTGTGCGAGGGAGGGAGGGGACGGAGAACGGTCAGGGCTGGGGCCCGGAGGCGGCATCGGGCAGCCGGGCGGCGTGGGTGTCCGGGGCGATCGGCGTCGCGAGCGAGCGGCGCCACAGCCGCTCGGCGGCCTCGAGCACCGGCGCGACCGAGGCCTCGGCGGCGTCGTAGCGCGCGGCGAGCTCGCGGTAGTCGTGCTCGATCTCGCGCAGCACCGCGCCCTCGTCGATGCCGGTCATGCGCCCGGCGACGATCGCGCAGCGGCCGTCGACCATCGCGAAGTCCAGGCCCGCACCACGCTCGGCGTAGACGAGCTGGCGCACCGGGTCGGTGAGCGGCGTGAAGGTGACGGTGTCGGTGCGATAGCCGACGAGGTCCGCGATCGCGCCGACGCGGATCGCGCCGAGTGCATCGCCGAAGCCGAGCGCGCGGCCGCCGCCGAGCGTGCCCGCGCGCAGCGCCTCGCGCGCCGACAGCCAGCGGTCCTGGCGGTCGCCGCGAAGCTTGGAGAGGGCCGCCGCGCTGCCGAGCACGTTCAGCATGTTGACGGTGACCGTCGAGCACGAGCCGTCGGAGCCGAGGCTCACGTTGACGCCGGCCTCGAGCAGCTCGCGCACCGGCTGCACGCCCGAGCCGAGCAGCAGGTTGCTCCAGGGGTTGTGCTGAGCGGTCGCGCCGGTGCGCGCGAGCGCGTCGATCTCGCGCGGGTTCAGCCAGACCGCGTGGATCAGGCTCGTCTTGGGCTTGAGGAACCCGATCGCGTCGAGGTGCTCGACGATCGGCCGGCCGAAGAAGATCTGGCCGGTGACCACCTGCAGCCGCGTCTCCTGCACGTGCGTGATCACCGGGAGGTCGAGCTCGTCGGCGAGCGCGCGGACCTGCGACAGGAAGGTCGGCGTGCAGCGCTGCGGCGCCGACGCGGACACCAGCACCCCGACGCGCGACGCCTGCGGATGCCGGGTGCTGACCAGGTCGCGCACCAGGCCGACGTACTCCTGCGGCGACGGCCGCGGCGCGGCGCGCAGCTCGGCGGCGAGCGCGGGCGGGAACGCGTCGTCGGCGAACGGAAAGTTGTCGATGATCGGCTTGTCCATCATCGCGAAGCCGACCAGCGCGCGGATGCCGGCGTCGTCGTAGGCCTGCAGCGCCGCGTCGATGGCCTCGCGGTTCACCGCGGCGCCGAGCGCCATGTCGTCGACCACCGTCGTGCAGCCGGTGCGCAGGCTCTCGATCGCGCCGATCAGCGTGCGCAGGTAGACCTGCCGCGGCGTCAGCGGCACCGGCACGCGGGTGCGCACCAGGTGCTGCCACAGCTCGAGCGGCAGGTTCTCGGTGCGGCCGCGCTGGAAGTGCTCGTGCGAGTGCTGGTGGCCGTTGACCAGCCCGGGCACCAGCAGCCGCCCCGCGAGGTCGACGATCTCGTCGGCCTGCCCGATCGTCCCGGCCGGCTCGATCGCGGCGATCCGCCCGCCCTCGACCAGCACGTCGAGCGGCCGCCGCTCGTGGGCCTGCGCGTCGCCGACGAGCGCGCTCGCGCCCCTCAGCAGCGTCCGTCTGGCGCTCATCCCCGTTCCCCTCCACACTGTGTCCGTTGCCACCGAACGATGCCGACGCGATGACCGACGCCGCCGACGACCTCCGATGGATGCGGCTCGCGCTCGAGCGGTCGCACGAGGCCCACGCGCGCGGCGACTGGCCGACCGGCGCGGTGCTGGTGCGCGACGGCGCGCTGCTCGCGACCGGCCAGAACCGGCAGGCGAGCCGCGGCATCGTGACCGAGCACGCCGAGACCGACGCGATCCGCGCCGCGCACGCCGCGCACGGCATCGGCTCGACCGCGGGCGCGACGCTCTACTGCACGATGGAGCCGTGCCCGATGTGCGCCGGCGCGCTGAAGCTCGCCGGCGTGACGCGGCTGGTACTGGCCCTGCGGCATGCGACGCTCAGGCGCACGGACCTCGGCGACTACTCGGTCGAGGCGTTCTGCGCGATGACCGGCTGGCATCCGCGCATCGAGGCCGGTCCGCTGCAGGACGAGTACCTCGCGCTGCGCCGCCGCTGGGGCGGCGACCAGGTGGCGCCGGGCTGAACGAATGCTCATCGCATGTGACGGGACACGCCGGCCACCCGCTCCATGACCACCATCAGCACCAGCGTCACCGAGATCAGCACGCCGGAGATCGCCGCCGCGCGCACGTCCAGGTTCGACTCGATCATGTGCCACATCCGGATCGGCAGCACCTCGCTGCGCGCGTCGGACAGGAACAGCGACACGGCGACGTTGTCGAACGAGTACATGAAGCCGATGAACGCGCCGGCGAGCACGCCGCGCAGGATCAGCGGCAGCGTGACGGTGCGGAACGCGTAGACGGGCGACGCGCCGAGGCTCCTCGCACTCTCGAGCAGGCTCGCGTCGAGCTGCAGCAGGCTCGCCGCCGACGTCCGGAACACGTACGGCGCCGTGATCGCGACGTGGCCGACCACCAGCGTGCCGAACGACAGCCCGGTGCCGGCGAGGTTGAACAGCATCAGCAGCGCCAGGCCGAGCGCAAGGGTGGGCAGCATCAGCGGCGACAGGAACAGCGACTCGACGAGCCGCGCCCAGGGCTCCCGGCGGCGGGCGATCGCGAGCGCCGCCGCGACCGCGAGCACGATCGACACCGAGGTGGCGATGGCGGCGAGCTTGAGCGAGAGCACGAACGCGGCGAGGATCTCGGGCGAGTCGTTCCACAGCGCCAGGTACCAGCGCGGCGACCAGCCGGGCGGCGGGAACTTGAGCGAGAAGCCGCTGGTGAACGAGGTGATCAGCACGATCACCGTCGGCGCCATCAGCAGCACCACCGAGATCGCGGCGAGCACGCCGAACACCAGACCGAACGAGCGCCGCTCGAGAGCGCAGGCGAGCGATTCGCGAGCGTGCCGGGGCGCCGCGGCCGCGCCGGCGGGGCGCACCGCGGACTCAGCCATGGACGAACCCCCGGCTGCGCCGCGCGAGCAGGTTGACCGCGGTGACCACCGCCAGCACCGAGACCAGCAGCACCATCGCGATGGTCGCGGCGAACGGATAGTCGTTCGCCTGGATCGCCTGCTGGTACATGTAGAACGGCATGAACATCTGCTGGCCGCCGCCGACCAGGGTCTGCGTCACGAAGGCGCTGACCGAGGAGGCGAACACCAGCAGGCAGCCTGCGAGCAGGCCCGGCATCGACAGCGGCAGGGTGACCTGCACGAAGGTTCGCCAGCGACCCGCGCCGAGCGCGAGCGAGGCCTGCCGCAGCGCCGGGTCGATGTTCGACAGTGCGGTGATCAGCGGCAGCACCATCAGCGGCAGCTCGATCTGCGCGAGCGCGACCGTCACCGCCCCCGGCGTGTAGAGCAGCTTGATCGGCGCGTCGATCAGCCCCCAGGAGGTCAGCACCGAGTTCACGATGCCCTGCCGGCCCAGGATCACCACCCACGCGAAGGTCCGCACCACCGAGCTGGTCAGCAGCGGCAGCACGATCAGCAGCATCAGCACCGGCTGCCAGCGCGACGGCGCCTGCACGTAGACCCACGCGAGGGGGTACCCGATCGCGAGCGTCAGCACGGTCACCTTCAGGCCGAGCCACAGGGTGTCGCGCAGCACTGCGAGGTTGAAGCCGTCGCCGAGGAACTTGGCGTACTGGTTCAGGCCGATCTTCGACAGCGACGGGTCGGTGTGCACGCTCACGAAGGCGAGCAGCAGCAGCGGCATCACGACGAACACGACGAAGAAGAGCCCGAGCGGTGCGGCGAGCGGCAGCGCAGCGGTCGCGGCCGAGCGGGGGGCGGCGGTGGGCACGCTCATCGGTGGATCACCGCGAGAACACCGCCGCCGGCGAGCCCGGCCGCAATGCGACGCCGACGCGGTCACCGGCGGCCAGGCGCGGGCCGTCGGCGGTGCGCGGCATGGTGACCTTCACCGGCCGGCCGTCGCCGAGCGCGAGCTCGTAGACCAGCGACGGGCCGAGCGGCAGCGCCATGCCGACCGTCGCCGGCAGCGCGTCGGGCCCGGGCGCGCCGATCGCCAGGTGCTCGGGGCGCGCGGCGAGCACCGCGGGGCCCTCGCGCGAGCACGGCGCCGCATGCGACAGCGCGAGCCGGCCACCCGACTCCGCCTCGAGCGACCAGCCGCCGTCGCGCTGCACCAGCCGCCCGGACAGCAGGTTCGCGGTGCCGACGAAGGTCGCGACGAACAGCGTCTGCGGCGTGTCGTAGACCGCCTCGGGCGTGTCGAACTGCTCGACCCGGCCGGTGTTCATCACCGCGATCCGGTCGGCCATCGACATCGCCTCCTCCTGGTCGTGGGTGACCAGCACGCTGGTGACGCCGAGCTCGCGCTGGATCCGACGGATCTCGATCTGCATGTCGAGCCGCAGGTTCTTGTCGAGCGCCGCGAACGGCTCGTCGAGCAGCAGCACGCGGGGCCGCACGGCGAGCGTGCGGGCGAGCGCGACGCGCTGCTGCTGCCCCCCCGACAACTCGCGCGGATAGCGGCCGCGAAAGCCCGACATGCGGACCATCTCGAGCATCGCGCCGACGGTGCGCTCGCACTCGGCCTGCGGAGCGCCGCGCGCACGCAGGCCGTAGGCGACGTTCGCCTCGACGGTCATGTGCGGGAAGAGCGCGTAGCTCTGGAACACGATGCCGGCGCCTCGCTCGTTCGGCGGCAGCGCGTCGACGACGTCGTCGCCGATGTGCACCGTACCCTCGGTCTGCCGCAGCAGTCCGGCGACGATCCGCAGCAGCGTGGTCTTGCCGCAGCCGCTCGGCCCGAGCAGTGCGACCAGCTCGCCCGGCCCGATGCGCAGGTCGACGTCCTCGACCGCGAACGCGTCGCCGTACCGGTGGCGGATGGCGTCGAGGCGGACCTCGACGCCGGCTGCGGCGGGTGCGGTGGCGGACGGAGCGGCGGCGGACGCCTGAGCGATGGTGGCTGACATCGGACCTCTGGATACGACCCGCGATCGCCGTGCGCGGGGCAACGCGGGGGCCTATGACGATCAAGAACCGTGCCAACCGGCGGGGGCGCCGCACCGGCCCGCACCGCCTCAGTGCCGACGTTTAGCGCACCGATTGTCTACAATCCTACCCGATGATGCCGACGATCGGTGCACTCCGCCCGATTCCGGCGCACCATGCCGAGGCGTGTCGCCCCGCCGCCGTGCAGCGCGCCCGCACCGTCCGATGGCACGAAGCTTGCCAGTGACGGCGGTCCGCACGCACGGATCCCCGCGTCCACCCAGAAGGAGTCCCGTCATGCCCGTGTCCGAATCCCGTCGCTCGATCCTCAAGGTCGCGGCCGTCGCCGGCGCCGCGTCCGCCGGCGGTCTCGCGTTCGCCCAATCGAAGGCGATCTCCGCCACCACCTACCCCGGCGCCTGGGAGTCCGCGCACCGCGGCATCCTGCTGCCGGCGTACGCGAAGGCGAGCGGCGGCTCGACCAACCTGGTCGCCTCGCTCGCGGTCGACACCGTCTCGAAGATCGTCGCCTCGAAGGCCAACCCCCCGTTCGACGTGATCATCCTCGACGAGGGCCCGTACCTCGCCGCGCTGCAGCACGACATCTTCGAGAAGCTGCCGCTCGACAGGATGCCGAACATCAAGGACCTGCCCGCGAAGTTCGTCGACTCGCGCGGGCTCGGCGCCTTCGTGTCCGGCCAGATCATCGGCATCGCCTACAACAGCGACAAGATCAAGACGCCTCCGAAGTCCTGGAACGACCTGCTCAAGCCCGAGTTCAAGGGGCGGGTCGGCCTCGCGGGGATGGGCTCGACGCTGATGTCGGCATGGATGGCCGAGATCGCGAAGTTGAACGGCGGCTCCGAGGAGAACATGGAACCGGCCTTCGCGTTCGTGAAGAAGCTGCTGCCGAACGTGAGCGCGGTCGCCGCCAACCCCGGCGCGCTCGCGACGCTGTTCCAGCAGGACCAGATCGACATCTCGGTCCACTACAACAACAACGTCGGCGACCTGCAGGCGAAGGGCGTGCCGGTGGCGCTCGCCAGGCCCGACACCGGCTACGTCTTCATCCGCAGCACGATGCACGTCGTCAAGAACACGAAGAACCCCGAACTCGCCGCGGCGTACATCAACGCCGCGCTGAGCCCGGAGGTGCAGACGAGGATGGCCGAGGCGCCCTACTTCATCGCGCCCACCAGCACGAAGGCGACGTTCAGCAAGGGCCTGCAGGCCTACGCGGCCGACACCAAGGCGCTCGAGGCGATGAGCGCCGTCGACTGGGCGAAGCTCAACCCGCGCCGGCCGGAGTACATCGACCGGTTCAACCGCGAGGTGAAGGTCTGAGGACGCTCGGGCCGGCGCCGGCCGCCGGCCCGGCCTCAGGAGGCGCCGAGCGCGGCTGCGAGGTCGACCGGCGCGTCGCGGCGCGGCGTCAGGTCGAGCGAGGATTCGATGTGATCGAGGTGCTCGAGCATCAGCGCGACCGCGCGCTCGCCGCGGCGGGCCTCGATCGCGGCGACCAGCAGCTCGTGCTCGTCCTCGCGGCAGGCGGTCGCGTGCGGCGCGTCGTACAGGAAGATCGCGAGCACCGTCAGCGACGCGAGCTCGCGCATCGAGCGCTCGAGCATCCGGTTGCCCGCGCACCCGGCGAGCCGGATGTGGAACTCGCCGGACAGGCGGACCATCGTCGGGCGGTCCTGCTTCGCGCGCGCGCGCTGCTCCTCGGCGACGATCTCGCGCAGCGCATCGCCGGCCGCCGGATCGCGGCGGGCGATCAGGCGGCGCACCAGCGCCGGCTCGATCAGCCGGCGCGCCTCGAACACCTCGCGCGTCTGCTCGACCGTCGGCGCCGCGATGAACGCACCGCGGTTCGGGAAGGTCTGCACCAGGCCTTCGTTGGCGAGCCGGGCGAGCACGTCGCGGACCTGCGCCCGGCTGGTGTCGAAGAGCTCGGCCAGGCGGTCCTCGACGAGCTTCGTGCCCGGCGGCAGCCGGTGCTCGAGCACCGCCCTCAGGATCCGGTCGTAGATCGCCTCGCGCAGGGCGGCGCCGACCGTCGCCGTGGCGGTCGGCTCGGCCACGCGTGCCACGGACGGGCGAGCCCGCGCGGTCTTCTTGTTGACCGTTCGGGCATTGATTGTCGACAATTCTGGATGGGTTCTGCGGAGTGCCACGGGCTGGATTGTAGAGCCGCCGGCCCGACTGCGCGCGACCCCGTTCCCCCGCGACCCTCCCGGAGACCTCCTCCTTGAAGCGAACGCTGCTGGGCGTGCTGACGCCTTCCTCCAACACCGCGCTCGAACCGCTGACCTCGGCGATGGTCGCGTCGCTGCCCGGCGTCTCGGCGCACTTCGGCCGGTTCCGGGTCACCGAGATCTCGCTCGGCGCCGGCTCCCAGGGCCAGTTCGAGTTCGAGCCGATCCTCGACGCGGCGCGCCTGCTCGCCGACGCCCGCGTCGACGCGATCGTCTGGAGCGGCACCTCGTCGGGATGGCTCGGCTTCGAGCGAGACGAGCGGCTGTGCGCCGCGATCACCGCCGAGACCGGCGTGCCGGCGTGCACCGCGGTGCTCGCGTTCAACGAGGTGATGACGCTGACCGGGCGGCGCCGCTTCGGGCTGGTCACGCCCTACCTCGACGACGTGCAGGCCCGGATCGTCGAGAACTACCGGCGCGAGGGCTTCGACTGCGTCGCCGAGCGGCATACCGGGCAGTCGGTGAACTTCGAGTTCTCCGAGGTCACCGAGGCGACGCTGACGCGGATGGCGCGCGAGGTCGCCACCGCGAAGCCCGAGTGCATCACCACCTTCTGCACGAACCTGAACGCGGCGCACCTGGTGCCGCGCTGGGAGGCCGAGCTCGGCATCCCGGTGTACGACACGGTGTCGACCGCCGTGTGGAAGGCGCTGCGCACCTGCGGCGTCGACGCCCGACCGCTCGCGGCCTGGGGCCGCCTCTTCTCCGAGGACCTCGCATGACCGACCGCTACGACCTGATCGTCCGCAACGCGCGCGCCGCGACCGCGTCGGACACCTTCGACTGCGACCTCGGCATCGCGGGCGGGCGCATCGTCGCGATCGCGCAGCGGCTGCCCTCGGGCGCGGCCGACCGCGAGATCGACGCGGCGGGTCGGATCGTCACGCCGGGCGGCGTCGACGCGCACTGCCACCTCGACCAGCCGATGGTCGAGCCGATGCGCATGGCCGACGACTTCGAGACCGGCACGCGTTCGGCCGCCTGCGGCGGCACCACTACCGTGATCCCGTTCGCCGCGCAGGTGAAGGGCCGCTCGCTGCGCGAGGCGGTCGACGACTACCACCGGCGCGCCGACGGCAAGGCGGCGATCGACTACGCGTTCCACCTGATCGTCAGCGACCCGACCGACACGGTGGTCGACGAGGAGCTGCCGGCGCTGGTGAACGAAGGCTACACGTCGTTCAAGATCTACATGACCTACGACGACCTGAAGCTCGACGACGCGCAGATCCTCACCTGCCTCGAGGTGGCGCGCGAGCAGGGCGCGATGGCGATGATCCACGCCGAGAACGCCGACGCGATCGCGTTCCTCACCAAGCGCCTCACGCAGCAGGGCAAGACCGCGCCGCGCTTCCACGGGATGTCGCGGCCGATGCCGGTCGAGCGCGAGGCGACGCACCGCGCGATCACGCTGTCGGAGCTGGTCGACGTGCCGATCCTGATCGTGCACGTCTCGGGCGGCGAGGCGGTCGACCAGATCCGCTGGGCGCGCGGCAAGGGCCTGAACATCTTCGCCGAGACCTGCCCGCAGTACCTGTTCCTGACGCAGGAGCACCTCGGGCTCGACGGCTTCCACGGCGCCAAGTGCGTCTGCAGCCCGCCGCCGCGCGACGCGGCGAACCAGCAGGTGATCTGGGACGGGCTGGCCGACGGCCTGTTCACGATCGTGTCCTCGGATCACGCGCCGTTCAAGTACGACGACCCGCAGGGCAAGAAGCTCGGCGGCGAGGAGCCCTCGTTCGAGTACATCCCCAACGGCATCCCGGGCCTGGAGACGCGGCTGCCGCTGCTGTTCTCCGAGGGCGTGATGGGCGGGCGGCTGTCGCTGCAGCAGTTCGTCGCGCTGACCGCGACGAACCCGGCGCGGCTCTACGGCCTCTATCCGAAGAAGGGCACGATCGCCATCGGCGCCGACGCGGATCTGGTGATCTGGGACACGTCGACGAAGCGGACCATCACCAACGCGATGCTGCACCACGACGTCGACTACACGCCGTACGAGGGCATCGAGGTCGGCGCGTGGCCGGCGACGACGCTGTCTCGCGGGCGGGTGGTGTGGGACGGGACGAACTATCTCGGCACGGCGGGCGGCGGCGAGTTCCTGAAGTGCGGCCGGCCGGAGGCGGCGAAGCCGCGTACCCGCGACGGCGGCTGGAGGTCCTGGACGGGGATCTGAGGCGAGGGGCTCTGCTTCGCCGACGGCTCGGCGCGTCTGCTGAGGACGGGTGGCGCCGGGCCGTCGCCCCGGGGCGGGCCGCGACCTCACCCCCCCGACGACACCCAATGCCGCGCGATCTCGTCCCGCCGCGCGATCCACACCCCTGGCCGCCGCGTCATCTCGACCAGCATGTCGACCAGCGCCTGCATCCGCCCCGGCCGCCCGAGCATCCTGAGGTGCAGCCCCACCGACATCATCCGCGGGGCGTGCGCGCCCTCGCGCCACAGCCAGTCGAACGCGTCGAGCACGTAGCCGCTGAAGTCGTACGCGCGCACGAAGCGGTGGGTGTTCTGGAACTGCATGTCGTTGGTGTCGAACGCGTAGGGCAGCACGACGTGGCGCCGCTCGCCGAAGCGCAGCGTGGTCGGCAGGTCGTCGCCGTACCAGTCGCTGTCGTAGAGGAAGCCGCCTTCCTCGATCAGCAGCCGGCGCGTGTTCGGACTCGACGCCGAGCGGGTGTGCCAGCCGACCGGGCGCACGCCGGTGGCGCGCTCGATCGCGGCGACGGTGCGCGCGATCGCGGCGCGCTCGTCGGCTTCGGCCATGCCGGCATGGCTCTCCCAGCGCCAGCCGTGTGCCGACACCTCGTGGCCGCGGCGCACCGCGTCGGCGGCGAGCGAGGGCGTGCGCTCGACGGCACGGCCGCAGGCGCTGACGGTGCAGCGCGCGACGGCGTCGTCGAAGACCTTCATGATCCGCCACCAGCCGACGCGCGTGCCGTAGTCGAAGTGCGACTCGAGGCACGGGTCGGGCAGGCCCTCGAGGCGGTCGATCACCTCGTAGACCGCCTCGTTGCGCGAGTCGCCCTCGGCCACCGAGGTCTCGGCGCCCTCCTCGACGTTCAGCACGAAGGACACCGCGACGCGCGCACCGCCGGGCCAGCGCGGGTCCGGGGGCGTGGCGCCGTAGCCGAGCAGGTCGCGCGGCATCGGCCGCGACGGCAGCGTACCCATGTCAGTCGGCCTTCATGCCGGCGTCGCGCACGACGCCCGGGGGCGCGGCGGCGTCGAGCCAGGCGATGCGGCCGTCGAGAACGCCGATCGCCGCGCCGCACAGTTCGGGGCGGTCGGGATCGACGGTGAGCACGTCGACGTCCAGCAGCGGCAGGTCGAGCCGGACCGGCGCAGGCGACGTGGACGGGGAGGGGGTCGTGCCGGGGGATGCCATCCGGTCGATCATCCATTACGATCTGGTCAACCAAACTATAGCCGGCCGGTCGGCCGACGCAAGCACGCGTCTCGGGGCGATCGCACCGGTCGCCCGCCACACCGGGCCCCACGCACCATGAACGCCCGCGCGACGACCCCACCCGCCCGATCGCCGAAGCCCGCCGCGCCCCGTGCGCAGAGGGGGCACGCCGCCCCGGGCGCCCCGCACGCGGGCACCGGCGGCGCGACGGTCGCGCGCGGCG
>JADCHE010000207.1 GCA_020248665.1 Burkholderiales bacterium
CCGGCATCGGCGAGCTGCAGAAGCTGCTGGTGATCTTCATCGGGTCGTTCTTCCAGCTGGTGCTGATGGTCGCGGTGGTCGTGGGCAATACCCGGCGCGACCTGGTCGAGGCGGCCTACACGCTGGGTGCGACCGACCGCTCGCTGGTCGCGCGCGTGCTGCTGCCCAACGCCGCACCCGAGATCGCCGAGATCCTGCGTCTCGTGCTCGGCTGGGCGTGGACCTACGTGATCGTCGCAGAACTGATCGGCTCGTCGTCCGGCATCGGGCACATGATCACCGACAGCCAGGCGCTGCTCGCCACCGGGCAGATCATCTTCGGGATCATCGTCATCGGCCTGATCGGGCTGGTCACCGATTTCGCGTTCAAGGCCGCGAACCGGTGGCTCTTCCCGTGGGCGGCGCTGCGGTGAGCGGGGCGTAGCGATGGCGAACCTCTCGATCAGCGACGTATCGCGGACCTTTCCCGGCGGACGCGGCCACGCGGCCACCCAGGCGCTGTCCGCGACCTCGCTCGAGGTGGCGGACAACGACTTCATCACCATCCTCGGCCCCTCCGGCTGCGGCAAGAGCACGCTGCTCCGGATCGTCGCCGGCCTCGACGTCGCGAGCTCGGGGCAGGTGCTCCTCGACGGCACGCCGGTCGCCGGCCCGGGCGCCGATCGCGGCATGGTCTTCCAGAGCTACACGCTGTTCCCGTGGCTCACTGTTCGCGAGAACATCTGCTTCGGGCTGCGCGAGCGCGGCGTGCCCACCGCGCGGCAGGCCGAGGTCGCCGGGCACTTCATCGCGCAGGTGGGCCTGCGCGGCTTCGAGGGCCACTACCCGAAGATGCTGTCGGGCGGCATGCAGCAGCGCACCGCGCTCGCGCGCGCGCTCGCCAACGACCCGAAGGTGCTGCTGATGGACGAACCGTTCGGCGCACTCGACCACCAGACGCGCGAGCTGATGCAGGAGCTCCTCCTGGACATCTGGGAGGAGCACCGCAAGACGGTGCTGTTCGTCACCCACGACATCGACGAGGCGATCTTCATGGCCAACCGCGTCGTCGTGATGAGCGCGCGGCCGGGGCGCATCAAGCACGAGGAGGCGATCGCGTTCCCGCACCCGCGCGACTACCGGATCAAGACGACGCCCGAGTTCGCCCGGCACAAGGCTCGGCTGACCGACGAGATCCGCGTCGAGACGCAGCGCGCGGCGATGGCTGGATGAGCACCGGCGCGCCGACTCCGTCCCGGTCGATCGTCACGTCCGTGACGATCGCATCGGCGCTGCGCGCGCGGCGGACGTGCACCGTGGCGAAGGCCGCGCCGCTCGCCGTGCTGCTGGCCGCGCTGCAGGGCTGCGCCGCACTCTCGGGCGCACCCGACGGCGTGCGCTCGGTCGGCGCCGGCCTCGCCGGCCACGCGGTCTGCTCGGGGGCGTTCGTCGCCGGCCGCGCCCCCGGCACGGTGTTCGACGCCGACGTGCAGCCGCTGAGCCGCGTCACCGCGATCCTCGACGTGTCGGTCGACACCGACGCGCGCACCGCGACCGGCCGCGCGCCCGGCGTCGCGCCACGCACCGCGCGGTGGCTGTCCGGCCGCGGCTGCGTGCTCGACGCCCCGGCGACCGCGGTCGCGACGCCGCCGGCGCCCGCGCGCCCCTCGCCGCGCGACGCCCCGTGGCCGGCCGGCGACCGCGCGGTCGATGCGGCGGACTGGGGCCCGCGCGTCGACACCGCCGCGCTGCGCCGAGCGCTCGACGCCGCCTTCGTCGGCGCCGGTGACCCGGTCCGCGCGAACGCCCGGGCGGTCGCGGTCGTGCACGCCGGACGGTTGCTGGTCGACCGCGGTGCAGCGGGCTTCGAGCCCGGCACGCCGCTGCACGGCTGGTCGATGACCAAGACGCTGGTCGCGATGCTCGCGGACCGGATGGCCGCCGACGGCCGGATCGACCTCGCCGCGCCGGTCGTCGTCGCGGCCGCGGGCCCGCGCGAGCCCGCGTGGCTCGCCGCCTGGCGCGCCGACGCGCGCGCGCGGATCACCGTCGAGGATCTGCTGCGGATGCGCGACGGCCTCGACCACGTCGAGGACTACGGTGCCGCCGGCAGCGTCGCGCGGATGCTGTACGGGCACGCCGACGTCGCCGCGTTCGCGGCCGCCGCGCCCGTCGCCGCGCCCGCGGGCGAGCGCTGGCGCTACCTCAGCGCGAGCACCAACCTGCTGTCGCGCGTGCTGCGCGTGCGCTTCCCCGACGATGCGTCGTACCTCGCCGCGCCGCACGCCGAGCTCCTCGAGCCGATCGGCGCGCGAACGGTCACGGTCGGCACGGACCTCGACGGCACCTTCGTCGGCTCGTCGTTCGGCTGGGCGAGCGCCGCCGACTGGGCGCGGCTCGGCGAGCTGACGCGGCTGGACGGCCGCTGGGGCGCGCGGCAGGTGCTCGCGCCCGGGTGGCTCGCGCGCGCGTCGCGCCCCGCGCGACCCGACGGCGAAGGGCGCGGCTACGGCGCGCAGGTCTGGCGGATCGGCGATGCGGTCGCCGGCCGGTGCCGCGGCCGCGGCCTGCCCGAGGACACGCTCGCGATGCAGGGCTACGGCGGGCAGATCGTCGCGATCGTGCCCTCGCGCGAGGCGGTCGTCGTGCGGCTCGGGTATGCGTTCGACCGCAGGACCTTCGACGAGTGCGGCTTCGTCGCCGACGTGCTCTCGGCGCTGCGCTGACGCGCCGACGCGCCGACGGGCCGACGGGCCGACGGGCCGACGCGGCGACGCCGCGGCGTGCGCCCCCGGACGCGACGAGGGCCGGCTCGCGCCGGCCCCCGGGTCGTGCGTGACGCGGGCGGCCCGTCGCGCGGGCCGCGACGCGTCGCTCAGGTCACCGCGATCGGCCCGCCGTTCGAGCCGGTGGCGCCCTTCATCGGCGCCGGCGAGAAGATGTAGACGAACTGGTACTTGCGGTCCTTGATCAGCTCGTCGAACTGCAGGTTCTCGTGGTTGAAGATCCCGTGCTTGGTGATCAACTCGCCGTGCACCGGGAAGGCCAGCTTGGGATCGGGGTTGGGCACGACTTCGGTCGCCCACGAGTCGGCGCCGGTCAGGCACACGCCCTTCTCGATGCACCAGCGAGCGACCTCCATGCCGATGCCGGGCTCGCCCGCGACGTACCGGTCGTTGTTCTTCATCCAGAGCTTGCCCCAGCCGGTGTTGAAGAACACCGCGTCGCCCTGCTTGATGTCGGCCTCGTTCATGCCCTGCCGCTGCAGCGCGTTGCGGATCCAGTCGAGCTTGATCTCCTGGCCCGCGTCCCACATCCGGCCGCTCGCGCCCTCGATGTCGATCAGGTGGCCGCGCGTGAAGAACGGCTTGACCTTCTCGACGCCGAGCCTCTGCAGGCCGTACGCGCCGCCCACCTGCTGCTCGGTGAAGCCGTTGTAGTAGCGCATCTGGTTCTTGTCGCCGTCCGGGCCCATCTGGAGCCCGATGTGGCCCAGGCCGTCGAACTGCGTGCCGCTCTGCCCGACCTCGGCGGCGAGGAACTCGTCGTTGTAGATCAGCTTGTTGTCGCCGAACGGGCCGCCGGTCGGGCCGCCCGGGATGCGCAGCGAGTACGCGCGGGCGCCGAACATCGGCATGCCCTGCTCGTAGACGCGGCCGATCCGGTAGATCTTCCCGTCGCGGATCCACTTGGAGGCGTCGAGCACCTTCTCGGGCGTGATCCAGTTCGACGCGCCGGCCTCGTCGTTCGGGCCCCAGCGCGACGGCCACCACTGCCGCTGCGCGCCGCCCGCGGGCGTCTGCGCCTGCGCGCTCGCGATCAGCGGCGCACTGCCGTACTTGCCGTGCAGCGCGCCGGCCACACCGATCACGCCGGCGGCCGCGACGGCGCTGCGGAAGAAGTCGCGGCGGGGGCTGTCGCCCTCGGCCTGCGGGATGGACGGGTCCTGCTCTCGCTCGGGACGGCCTTGGGCGTCGTCGCTCATCGGGTCTCCTCTGTCTTCGTTCTGATGCAACTCGGTTGCCGGAAACGCGCTGCTGGAGCGGTTTTCCGGGCGACGCCGGCTGGGGCCGCCGCGTCGATCAAGCTATGCTCACTCGTGGTCGCGGTCAAGACGCCGCGACGAGGAGACCCGCTTGAGCCTGTTCGATTTCGACCGTTCCGCGGAGCGCGTGCCCGTCACCGTACTGACCGGCTTCCTCGGCAGCGGCAAGACGACGCTGCTGAACCACCTGCTGAAGCAGCCCGAGCTCGGCGACACCGCGGTGATCGTCAACGAGTTCGGCGCGGTCGGGCTCGACCACCTGCTGGTCGACGCGATCGAGGGCGAGATGGTGGTGCTGCAGAGCGGCTGCGTGTGCTGCACGCTGCGCTCGGACCTGGAGAGCGCGCTGCGGGAGCTGCTCGCGAAGCGCGACGCCGGCGAGATCCCGCCGTTCAGGCGGATCGTCGTCGAGACCACGGGCCTCGCGGATCCGGCACCGATGATGCAGATGCTGCTGAACAATCCGCTCGTCTCTCACTTCTGCGCGCTGGCCGGCGTGATCACGACGGTCGACGCGATCAACGCCGCGCGCCAGCTCGACGAGCATTCCGAGGCGCGCAAGCAGGTCGCGCTCGCCGACCGGCTCCTCGTCACCAAGACCGACCTCGACCCGGAGGCGCTCGCGCGGCTCGAGCCGAGGCTGCGCGCGCTGAACGGCGTCGCGCCGATCGCGACGGTGATCGCCGGCCGCGCGAGCGCCGACGAGGTGCTGCCGCGCACCCTGCCCGACCTCGAGTCGCGCGTGCGCCGCTGGCTGCGCTTCGAGCCGCCGCACGACGCGCGGCCCGACCCGAACGCGCACGGCGAGCACGTCCGCGCGCTGTGCCTGACGCATGATGCGCCGCTCGACTGGCTGCGGCTGCAGGCGTGGCTCGCCGGGCTGCGGCGCGAGTACGGCGACCGGCTGCTGCGCGCGAAGGCGGTGGTCGCGCTCGCCGACGAGCCGCTGCCGGTCGTGCTGCACGGCGTGCACCACGTGTTCCACCCGCCGGTCGTGCTGCCGCGCTGGCCCGACGAGGCGCGCGGCTCGAAGCTGGTGTTCATCTTCCGCGACGCGCCGCTCGAGGAGATCCGCGCGTCCTTCGAGCGATTCGTGCTGGAGCGCGACGCCGAGCCCGCGGCCGGCTGACCGGCCCGGCCACGCCCGCCCACCCGACCGCAGGGGCGGCGCCGTGACCGTCTGGCTCGCGATCCTCGCCGTCGGCCTCGTCGCGGGCACGCTCGGCGGCATCGTCGGCTTCGGCGCGTCGGTGCTGATGGTGCCGATCCTGTCGATCGCATTCGGGCCGAAGGCGGCGATCCCGATCATGGCGATCGCGAGCGTGATGGCCAACGCGAGTCGCGTCGTCGTCTGGTGGCGCGAAGTCGACTGGCGTACCGCGCTCGCGTTCGCCGCGGTCGCAGCGCCGTGCGCGGCGATCGGCGCGCGCACGCTGCTCGTGCTCGACGCCGCCGTCGTCGAGGCCGCGCTCGGCGCGTTCCTGCTGGCCGTCGTCGTCGCGCGCCGCGCGCTGCGCGGCCGGCCGTTCGTGCTGTCGCGGCCGCTGTTCGCCGCGGCCGCGGCGCCGGTCGGCTTCCTGACCGGCATCGTCGCCTCCACCGGGCCGATCAGCACGCCGCTGTTCCTCGCGGTCGGCCTCGTCAAGGGCGCATTCGTCGGCACCGAGGCGGCCGCGTCGGTCGCCATGTACGGCGCCAAGCTCGCGGTGTTCGGCGCGAGCGCTGTCTACACGCCGCAGGAGATCGGCCGAGGCCTGCTGGTCGGCGCCGCACTGATGGCGGGCGCGTGGATCGCGAAGCGCATCGTCGTCGTGATGCCGGCCGAGCGCTTCCGCGGGGTGATGGACGCGGTGCTGCTCGGCGCCGGGGCGCTCATGCTGGCCCGCGGGCTCGGGGGCGGGTGAGGCAGGGGCATGCCGGCGACGTTTCCGCGGGAACGTCGAATCGCGCGCCGCTCGGGGCGGGGTCGCGACCCGGGCGCGGCACGCCGGCGCAGGGCCCGCCGAGCGCGCGTACCCGTCACCACGCCCGGCCGCGCGGCCGTGCTCAGGCCGCCTGCATCGGCCGCCGCAGCGCCACCACCTTGCCGTCGCCCTGCTGCCACTGCGCGAGCAGCGCCTCGCGCTCCTTCGCGACGGCCTCGGCGTGCCGCTCGCGCACGTGGCCGTAGCCGCGGACCTTCTCGGGCAGCGACATCAGCTTCACCGCCATCGCGTGGTTCTCCACGGTCAGCGCGGCGAGCACCCGGTCGAGGTCCGCCTCGTAGGTCGAGAGCAGCTCGCGCGCGAGCCGGCGCTCGCCCGAGTTCCTGAACGGATCGAGCGCGCCGCCGCGCAGCCGCCGAAGCGGCGCCATCAGCCGGAACGCGGTCATCAGCCAGGGCCCGACCTCGCGCTTGACCAGCTTGCCGCTCGCCGGATCGCGCCTGCCGAACGGCCCGCCCGCGACGTGGAAGCGCAGCTTCAGGTCGCCCTCGAACGCGCGCTCGAGCTCCTTGCGGAACTCGGGCCGCGCGTAGAGGCGCGCCACCTCCCACTCGTCCTTGTGCGCCATCAGCTTGTACAGGTACCTGGCGACGGCCTTCGCGAGCGCGTCGCCGGCACCGAGCTTCGCCTCGGCCTGCTTCGTGCGCTCGACGGCGGCCGCGTAGCGCCGCGCGTAGGCGGCGTCCTGGTACTGCGTCAGCCGCTCGATGCGGTCGGCGAGGATCTCGGCGAGCGTCGCCGGCTTCTTCGGGTCGAAGCGGATCACCTGCGCGGTGGGGGCCGAGCCGGCCGCGATCCGCTCGACCGCCTGCGGGTCGTGGGCGGCGCGCCGGCCCCACAGGAACGCGCGACGGTTGCTCTCGATCGCGACGCCGTTCAGCTCGATCGCGCGGTCGATCGACGCGAGCGTCAGCGGCACCAGCCCCTTCTGCCACGCGGCGCCGAGCATGAACATGTTCGCGGTGATCGAGTCGCCCATCAGCGCGGTCGACAGCCGCAGCGCCTCGAGCGCGAGGCCGCGCCCGCCGAACGCGGCGGCGAGCTTCGCGGCGAGCGCGTCGGCATCCGGGTTCCAGTCGGGGTTCCTCGAGAACTCCGAGGTCGGGACCATGTCGGTGCAGACCACGCCGCCGCAGGCGCCGGGCTTGAGCTTGGAGAAGGTCTCGTCGCCGGCCGACACGATCAGGTCGCAGCCGATCAGCGCGTCGGCCTCGCCGGTGGCCACGCGCGTCGCGTGCAGCATCGTGGGCTCCGGCGCGAGCTTCACGTGCGAGAGCACCGCGCCGTACTTCTGCGCGAGGCCGGTCACGTCGAGGTTCGACGAATAGAGGCCCTCCAGGTGCGCCGCGACCGCGAGCGTCTGGCCGATCGTCACGACGCCGGTGCCGCCGATGCCGGCGATCACGATCGAGTACGAGCGATCGGGCCGCGCGACCGCGGGCTCGGGCAGTGACGCGAACGCGGCGTCGCCGGCGGCCGCGGCCGCGGCGATCGGGTCGGCCTTCGCCGCCCCGTCGCCGCCCGCCTTGCGCACCTTCGCGCCCTCGACGGTGACGAAGCTCGGGCAGAAGCCCTCGACGCAGGAGAAGTCCTTGTTGCACGAGGACTGGTTGATGCGGCGCTTGCGCCCGAGTTCGGTCTCGAGCGGCTCGATCGACATGCAGTTGGTGACGGTGCCGCAGTCGCCGCAGCCCTCGCAGACCGCACTGTTGATGAACACGCGCTTGTCGGGATCGGCCCACTTGCCGCGCTTGCGCAGCCGCCGGCGCTCGGTCGCGCAGGGCTGGTCGTAGACGATCACCGACACGTCCGGGTACTCGCGGAAGTCGCGCTGGACGGCGTCGAGCTCGGAGCGGTGGTGCACCTTCACGCCGGCCGGCAGCGTCGTGCCCTGCCACTTCGACGGGTCGTCGCTGACGAGCGCGATCCGCTGCACGCCCTCGGACGCGAGCTCGCCGATGATCCCCGCGATCGACAGGTCGCCGTCGATCTTCTGCCCGCCGGTCATCGACACGAAGCCGTTGTGCAGGATCTTGTAGGTGATCGGCACGTGCGCGGCGACGGCCTGGCGCACCGCGAGGAAGCCGCTGTGGAAGTACGTGCCGTCGCCCATGTTCGCGAACACGTGCTTCTCGGTGGTGAACGGCTGCTGGCCGAGCCACATCGCGCCCTCGCCACCCATGTGCGAGACCGTGGTGGTCTTGGTCGGGTCGACGAACATCGCCATCGTGTGGCAGCCGATGCCG
>JADCHE010000208.1 GCA_020248665.1 Burkholderiales bacterium
GCCCCGCCCCGGGCGCCGGCAACGCCCGGCCGGCGGAGCCGCGCTGATGGGCGCGACCGACGCGCCCGCCGCCGCGTCCGCCGCCCCGGCCGACGAGACCGACGCCGACGGCCTGCTCGCGCACCCGCCGGCGAGCCGCCTCGTCGCGCGCAACCTGATGAAGGCCTATGGCGGCCGGCAGGTCGTCAAGGACGTGTCGATCGACGTGAAGAGCGGCGAGGTGGTCGGGCTGCTCGGGCGCAACGGCGCCGGCAAGACCACCTGCTTCTACATGATCGCCGGCCTGGTCCCCACCGACCGGGGGCGCATCGAGCTCGACGACGTGTCGATCAGCCGGCTGCCGATCCACAAGCGCGCGCGCCGCGGACTGTCCTACCTGCCGCAGGAGGCGTCGGTCTTCCGCAAGCTGACCGTCGAGGAGAACGTGCTCGCGGTGCTCGAGCTGCAGGTCGGCCCCGACGGCCGGCCGCTGCCCCGGCCCGAGATCCAGCGCCGCCTGGACGCGCTGCTCGACGAGCTGCAGATCGCCCACCTGCGCTCCAACCCGGCGCAGTCGCTGTCCGGCGGCGAGCGCCGGCGCGTCGAGATCGCCCGCGCGCTCGCGACCTCGCCCCGCTTCATCCTGCTCGACGAGCCGTTCGCCGGCGTCGACCCGATCGCGGTGATCGAGATCCAGCGGATCGTCCGGTTCCTGAGGGAGCGGTCGATCGGCGTGCTGATCACCGACCACAACGTGCGCGAGACACTCGGCATCTGCGACCGCGCGTACATCATCAATGATGGTATCGTTCTTGCTTTCGGGCGGCCTGACGAAGTGATCCAGGACGATCGCGTTCGCAAGGCCTACCTCGGCGAAGAGTTCCGCATGTGACGGACCGCCGGGCGCCCGCGGCCCCGCGATGAAACCGTCCCTACAGCTCAAGCTCTCCCAGCAGCTCGCCCTCACGCCCCAGCTGCAGCAGTCGATCCGGCTGCTGCAGCTGTCGACGCTCGAGCTGAACCAGGAGCTCGAGCAGATCCTCGCCGAGAACCCGCTGCTCGAGCGGCTGGACGACCCGCTCGCCGAGTGCGCCCGGATCGCCCCGAACGGCTCGCTCGACCGCGCCCCCGGCACCGCCGACGCCGACGGCGACGCCCCGCCGCCCGAGCGGCGCGAGCGCGCCGAAGACGCCGGCGGCGGCGAGGAGGGCGGCGGCGGCGAAGGCGTCGCCAACGAGGGCGGCGATGGCGAGCACGGCCTCGAGTGGGGCGGCGAGGCCCGCGGCTCCCGCCCCGAGGGCGACGACGACGAGCGCGAGTTCCCGCAGGTGTCGACCCAGGGCGAGACGCTGCGCGATCACCTGCTCGCCCAGCTCGCCGGCACCGGCTGCACCCGCCGCGACCGCGCGCTGGTGTCGCTGCTGATCGACGAGCTCGACGCCGACGGCTACCTGCTCGCGAGCCTGGAGGAGATGGCGCAGGCGCTGCCGGCGGAGCTTGAGATCGAGCCGGAGGAACTGTCGGCCGCGCTGCGGCTGCTCCAGAGCTTCGACCCGCCGGGCGTCGGCGCCCGCTCGATCCCCGAGTGCCTGTTGCTGCAGCTGGGCACGCTGCCACCGGACCGGCGCCCGTCCGAGTCGGTCGCCCGGCTCGCCGGCTCGATCGTCGTGCAGCACCTCGAGTTGCTCGCCGCGCGCGACTTCGCCCGGCTCAAGCGCGTGCTGCGCTGCGACGACGACCAGTTGCGCGCCGCCCAGGCGCTGATCCAGACGCTGAATCCGCGGCCTGGCGGCGGTTTCGCCGGCGATCCGGCCGCCTATGTCGTGCCGGACGTGGTGGTGCGGCGCGGCCGCAGCGGCTGGCAGGCGGTGCTGAACCCGGACGTGATGCCGAAGCTGCGGATCAACGACGTCTACGCACAGATCCTGAAGCGCAACCGAGGAGGGCCGGGAAGCAGCCTCTCTTCTCAGTTGCAGGAGGCGCGCTGGTTGGTCAAGAATGTCCAGCAGCGATTCGACACCATCCAGCGGGTCGCGCAAGCCATCGTGGACCGACAGCGTGCATTCTTCACGCACGGGGCGGTGGCGATGCGGCCGCTGGTGCTGCGCGAGATCGCCGACGCCCTGGGCCTGCACGAGAGCACGGTATCGAGAGTGACGACGCAGAAGTACATGCTCACACCCTTCGGCACCTTCGAGATGAAGTACTTCTTCGGCAGCCACGTCGCGACCGACACGGGCGGTGCCGCCTCCAGCACCGCGATCCGTGCCCTGATCAAGCAACTCGTCACCGCGGAGGACTCCAAGACCCCCCTATCCGACAGCCGAATCGCCGAACTCCTCGGCGAGCAGGGCATCGTCGTCGCACGCCGCACGGTCGCGAAGTACCGCGAGGCGCTGCAGATCCCGCCGGTCGCGCAGCGGAAGTCGCTGTAGTCCGGGTCGGGGGTCTCCCGACGACGGCGTGCCCGCTGCGCCGCCATCGCCACGTCGTGAGCCTTACAGGAGCACCGAATGAACCTCACCATCAGCGGGCACCACCTCGAAGTCACCCCTGCGTTGCGCGAGTACGTCACGGCGAAGCTCGAGAAGATCCGTCGTCACTTCGACCAGGTGATCGACGTCAACGTGTTCCTGTCGGTGGACAAGCTCCAGCAGAAGGCCGAGATCGCGCTGCACGTGCGCGGCAAGGACCTGTTCGCCGAGGCGATCGACGACGACCTGTACGCCGCGATCGACGCGCTGGTCGACAAGCTCGACCGGCAGGTGCTGAAGTACAAGGACAAGCGTTTCGCACATCCCCACGACGCGCTCAAGCATCAAGTCGAATCCTGATCTGTCCTGGACAATCCGGAAGCGGCGTTGGACAACGTCGCTTCCGGAACGCCGTCGGAAACCCGCAGGTCGGGTTTCCGCAACGCAAAATCGAGCACGGTCCGCAGCGGACCATCGTGGCTATAATCCGCTGCGATTCCGGGTCGGGCCCGGGTCGTGCAGGTTTCTTGCATCGCAACAACCGGCCGCTCGCGGCACCCGACCGATGAACAGAATCGCCAAGCTGCTCCCGGCCCGGAATGTCCTGCTCGACCTGCAGGTGTCCAGCAAGAAGCGGGCGTTCGAGCAGGCGGCACTGCTCTTCGAGAACGAGCACGGCATCGAGCGCGGCAAGGTGTTCGACTCGCTGTTCGCACGCGAGCGGCTCGGCTCCACCGGGCTCGGCCAGTCGGTCGCCATCCCCCACGGACGGATCAAGGGCCTGCGCGAGGCGATCGCCGCGGTGGTGCGGGTCGCGAGCCCCATCGCGTTCGACGCGCCCGACGGTCAGCCGGTCCGGTTGCTGGTGTTCCTGCTGGTGCCCGAGCATGCGACCGAGGAGCACCTCGAGATCCTGTCCGAGCTCGCGGAGCTGCTGTCGGACGGTGCGATCCGCGACACCCTGATGACCTCGGACGACGCCGCGTCGATCCACCGCGTGCTGTCGACCTGGGAGCCGTACCGCCCCGCGGCCTGAACCCGGGAGGCGCTGGCACGGTCCGCGCCGCACGGCGTCGGTCGCCCGCCGCCGGCAGAGCCCCGCCGGCACGCCGACCCGCCCGGCGTCGGTGTACAGTCGTCGCATGCCCGACCCGCAGCACGGCACCCTCCCCCGCGATCCGGACGCCGGCGGCGTGGCGATCCCTCGGACGCTGACCGTCGGCGAGCTGGTCGAGCTCACCGCGCCGACTCTCGCGCTGCGCTGGATCGCCGGCCGGGACGGCGCCGGCCGCCCCGCCGCGACCCCGGCGCCGGACACCGTCGACCAGGTCGGCTACCTGAACCTGATCCATCCCCACCGCATCCAGGTGATGGGCGACGCCGAGGTCGCCTTCTTCGAGAGATCGAGCACCGCCCGCCGCGAGCACATCCTCGACGAGATCGCGGCGGGCGGCCCGCCCGCGCTGGTGATGTCCGAGGGCGCCCGCCTGCCGCAGGCGCTGTTCGACGCCTGCGAAGCGCGCGGGCAGCCGCTGCTCGCCTGCGAGCACTCGAGCGCGCGCACGATCGAGCTGCTGCGCAGCGCGCTCGCCAAGGCGCTCGCGATCTCCTGCACGATGCACGGCGTGCTGATGGACGTGCTCGGCATGGGCGTGCTGATCTCGGGCGAGTCGGGCCTCGGCAAGAGCGAGCTCGCGCTCGAGCTGATCAGCCGCGGCCACGGCCTGGTCGCCGACGACGCGGTGGAGCTGCACCGGATCGGTCCGACGACGATCGAGGGTCGCTGTCCGCCGCTGCTGCAGGGGCTGCTCGAGGTCCGTGGCATCGGCCTGATGGACGTCAAGACGGTGTTCGGCGAGACCGCGGTGCGCCGCAAGATGCGGCTCAAGCTGATCGTCCACCTGGTCCGCCGCAGCACGCACGAGGACGAGTACGAGCGTCTGCCGCTCGAGGACCTGACGCAGGACGTGCTGGGGCTCCAGGTGCGCAAGGTGGTGATCCCGGTCGCGGCCGGCCGCAACATCGCGGTGCTGACCGAGGCCGCGGTGCGCAACACCATCCTGCGGCTGCGCGGCATCGACACGATGCGAGAGTTCGTCGCGCGCCAGCAGGCCGCGATCCAGACCGGCGGCGAGTGACGCGATGCGGATCGTGGTGGTCACCGGCATCTCCGGCTCTGGCAAGTCGATCGCGATCAACGTGCTCGAGGACGACGGCTTCTTCTGCATCGACAACCTGCCGGCGAAGTTCCTGCACGAGGTGATCGGCTCGCTGCAGGAGCAGGGCTACGAGCGCGTTGCGGTGTCGACCGACGCGCGCAGCGGCGACTCGGTCGCCGACCTGAAGCAGATCATCGCCGGCCTCGCGCGCGCCGGCCACGACGTCAAGGTGCTGTTCCTCAACGCACGCACCGATACCCTGGTGCAGCGCTACTCCGAGACCCGGCGGCGCCACCCGCTCGCCTCGAGGACCGAGCAGGACGGCTCGGCGCACACGCTGCTCGAGTCGATCGACCGCGAGCGCGAGCTGATGAGCCCGGTCGAGGACATCGGCGTGTCGATCGACACCAGCGACCTGCACCCGAACGTGCTGCGCCAGTGGGTGCGCGACGTCGTCGGCCTCGAGCGCGCCCCGATCACGCTGCTGTTCGAGTCGTTCGCGTTCAAGTACGGCGTGCCGCTCGACGCCGACCTGGTCTTCGACGTCCGCTGCCTGCCGAACCCGTACTACACCGCTCAGCTGCGCCCGCTGTCGGGCCTCGACGAGCCGGTCGCGCAATACCTGCAGGAGATTCCGTCGGTCGGTCGGATGATCGACCACGTCGGCCACTTCCTGCGGACCTGGCTGCCGTCTTACGTGCAGGAGAACCGCAGCTACCTGACGGTCGCGATCGGCTGCACCGGCGGCCAGCACCGTTCGGTCTACGTCGTCGAGCAGCTGGCCGGGCGCTTTCGCGCGAGCGAGCGCGTGCTGGTGCGCCACCGCGCGCTCGCGGCGCGCCGCATCGTCGCCTGAGCCGCGTCGCCGGACGGACCCCATGATCGCCGACCTGCCGATCTTCCCGCTGTCGACGGTACTGTTTCCCGGCGGCGTGCTGCCGCTGCGGATCTTCGAGGCGCGCTACATGGACATGGTGCGCGACTGCATGCAGCGCGACGCGCCGTTCGGCGTATGCCTGATCACCAAGGGCGGCGAGGTCGGCGAGCCCGCCGAGCACGAGCCGATCGGTTGCCTCGCGCACATCCGCGGCTGGGACATGGAGCAGCTCGGGCTGCTGCAGCTGCGCACCGTCGGGGGGGCGCGCTTCCGGATCGTCGACCGGCGCGTCGGCCGCACCGGGCTGATCCGCGCGAGCGTCGACGAGCTGCCCGACGACGCGCGCATCGACGTGCCCGACGACTTCGCCGACTGCGCGATGCTGCTGCGGCGCATCGTCGACGAGCTGCGCGAGCGCGAGCCCGACGCGGACAAGCGCATGATCGCCGAGCCGGTCGACTTCGAGTCGTCGGCCTGGGTCGCGAACCGGCTGTGCGAGTTCCTGCCGATCCCCGCGGGCGCGAAGCACAAGCTGATGGCACTCGACGAGCCGCTGTCGCGGCTGCACCTCGTGCAGCGCTGGCTCCAGCAGCACCAGGTGCTCTGACCCCCTTTCCGACGAGGTCCCGGACCGATGACCGCTCCCCGATGGATCCCCCGCGCGCGCAACGAGGCGCCGTGCGAAGCCGAGGCGTCCGCCATGCACGCCGCGCGCGAGGCCGACGGCCCGATCGAGCGGGCACGCGATGCGCGCTGACCGCGGGACGATGCTCGTCACCGGCGGCGGCCGGGGCATCGGCGCCGCGACCGTGCGACTCGCCGCCGCGCGCGGCTGGGCGGTCGCGCTCGTCTACCGAGACCGCGCGGCCGACGCCGCGCGCGTCGTCGCCGACGTCGAGGCCGCAGGCGGGCGCGCGCTCGCGATCCGGGCCGACGTCGCCGACGAGGCCGCGATCCGCGCCGCGTTCGAGGCCGCGGACCGGCTCGGCCCGCTGACCGCGCTGGTCAACAACGCCGGCGTCACCGGCGACGTGACCCGGGTCGACGCGCTCGACGCCGCGATGCTCGAGCGCGTCCTGCGCGTCAACGTGTGGGCGCCGTTCGTCTGCGCGCGCGAGGCGATCCGCAGGATGTCGACGCGCCACGGCGGGCGCGGCGGCGCGATCGTCAACGTCGGCTCCGGCGCGTCGCAGCTCGGCACGCCGGGCGTCTGGGTGCACTACGCGGCGACCAAGGGCGCGATCGACACGATGACCGTCGGTCTCGCGAAGGAAGTGGCGGGCGAAGGCATCCGGGTGAACGGCGTGCGCCCCGGGCTGATCGACACCGAGATCCACGCCGCGCGGCCGCCCGGGCAGCTCGAGGGCATCGCCCGCGAGATCCCGATGCAGCGTATCGGCACGCCCGAGGAGATCGCGCGCACGATCGTCTGGCTCGCCGACGGCGAGGAATCGTCGTACGTGACCGCGAGCCTCGTCGACGCGCGAGGGGGGCGGTGAGAGCGGGGTTTCGGCGAGCACTGCTCGCCGCCGGTCGAACGGGCTGCGCATGCTTGCGCGGCACTGGTGCGTCGAGAGCGTGAATCCGGCGGGAGCCGGCCGATCAGAACAACCCCTCCCCCGCCCCCACCAGCCCCGTCAGCAGCACCTTCACCGGCCGCGGCAGCGGCGCATCCGCCGCATCGCCGAGCGCGAGCCACAGATGCTCCGCCGGCGCGGCCACCGACGGCTCGACCCGCATCGCCCAGACCCGCGCACGCAGCCTGAAGTGCGTGAACGCATGTCTCACGTCGCCGAGCGGCGCGACCGCAGCGGCGTCCGCGTCGAGGCCGAGCCGCGCACGCGCCCACGCGGCGACCGAGTCCGCGTCGACCGCATCGGGCGTCACCGCCTCGCCGGGCGCGACGACCTCGGGCAGGCTCCACAGTCCGCCCCACAGGCCCGACGCCGCGCGTCGCTCGAGCAGCACCGCGTCGCCCGCGCGCACCAGCGCCCAGTGCGCGCCACGCGTGCCGACCGCGCGCGCCGGACGCGGCGCGGGCAGCGCGTCGACGCGCCCGTGCGCGCGGGCCACGCAGCGCTCGGCCACCGGGCACGCGTCGCAGCGCGGCTTCGTGCGCACGCACACCGTCGCACCCAGGTCCATCAGCGCCTGCGTGTAGGTCTCGATGCGGCCTTCGCCCGCCTCGGGCATCTCGCGTGCCGCGAGCGCCCAAAGGCGCTGCTCGACCGCGCGCTCGCCGGGAAAGCCCTCGACGCCGAAGACGCGGCACAGCACGCGCTTGACGTTCCCGTCGAGGATCGGCACGCGCGTGCCCGACGAGAACGCCGCGATCGCCGCCGCGGTCGAACGGCCGATACCGGGCAGCGCCTCGAGCGCCCCGGGGTCGGTCGGGAAGGCGCCGCCGTGCAGATCGACGACCGCACGCGCCGCCGCGTGCAGGTTGCGCGCCCGCGAGTAGTAGCCCAGGCCGCTCCAGTGCCGCAGCACATCGTCGATCGGCGCGGCCGCGAGCGCCGCGACGTCCGGATAGGACGCGAGGAAGCGCCCGTAGTAGCCGAGCACCGTCGAGACCTGCGTCTGCTGCAGCATGATCTCGGAAACCCAGATGCGGTACGGATCCCGGGTGCGCTGCCACGGCAGGTCGTGCCGACCCGCGCGGCGCTGCCAGTCGACCAGCGCGTCGGCGAACGTCACGTCGCTCAGACGACGGCGACCGGATCCTCGGTCGAAGCCTCGCGCCGTTCGAGTACCAGCGCGACCTCGCGCGCGAGCTCGCCCAGTGCGTCGAGCTGCTGATCGACCTGCGCACGACCCTCCTCGAGCTCCGCGATCCGCGACTCGAGCTGCTCGCTCGCGTCCATCACGCGCTGCACCGAGTCGAGTCGCCGGCGCAGCTGCGCCTGGTGCTCGCGGACCTGGCTCTCGATCGGCGCGATCACCGCTCGGAGCCACCCCTCGAGCTCGCGACCCGCCTTCTCGTAGACGTCGCGGATGCGCACCGCGACCGACTCGAAGAAGCGCCGCGTCAGCGCCCACTTCTCGGTGGTCACGAGGCTGAGCGCGCCGAAGTGCCTGTCTTGCAGCGCCTCGATCCGGTCGAGCTCGGCGACGAAGGGCCGCGTGGTGAACGGCAGCACCTGGCCGAGCGTGAGCCCGTGCTCGCGGTTGAAGCTGCCGTACATCGCGGTCATGAGTGTCTGGACCTCGTCGACGTGCGCGGCGAGCCGCGCGAAGTCGCCGCGGACATCGACCAGCAGGCTCGCCATGCCGTCGCGCAGCCCGACCGACAGCTTGCTCGCGCGCATCGAGTTCCGCGCGCCGCGCACATGGCGCTTCAGCTGGTCGATGCCGACCGACTCGCGGATCGCCTGCTGGTGGCGCCCGAACACCACGCGCAGCGCCTGCAGCTTCTTCAGGCTGCGGTCGAACTCGGTGCGCTCGACGCGGATGCGCCTCGCCATCTGCTCGACCGCGCTGCGGTTCTTGCCCCGCAGCCCGTTGAGCTCGAACACCTGCTCGACGACGTTGCGCTTGCGCGCCGAGAGCACGCCGTACGTGACCGCGTGCGCCTCGTCGAACTCGCGGCGCACCGTCTCGCGCACGATCGACTGCTGCTGCGGCACCATCTCGCGCGACAGCGCGCGCTCGAGCTCGGGCAGCCGGCTGCGGGCGAGCAGCATCGGGTCGCGGGTCACCTTCGCGACCAGCCCCTTCTGCGCCGACACCGGGAAGATCCGCTGTGGCGGCAGCTGCAGGATCCGCGACACCGAGGTCACCTGCTCGTCGATCTCGCGGTCGATCTCGGGCGGCAGCTTCAGCTCGTCCCACAGTCCGTCGATCTTGTTCAGCACGACGAAGCGGCCGGAGCGGTGCGCCGGGCTGATCCGGTCGCGCCAGACCTCGATGTCGGTGCGCGTGACGCCCGCGTCGGCGGCGAGCACGAACAGCACCGCGTGCGCGCTCGGGATCAGGTTCAGCGTCAGCTCGGGCTCGGCGCCGATCGCGTTCAGCCCGGGCGTGTCGATCACCACCAGGCCGGTCTCGAGCAGCGGGTGCGGGATGTTGACGAGCGCGTGCCGCCAGCACGACACCTCGATCATGTCGTCGGCGTCGGGCGCGAGCGGCGAGTCCTCGTCGGTCTCGTCGAAGAGCCCCATCAGGATCGCGTCCTCGACCGGCACGCGCTTGGTCTCGCGCACGCACTCGAAGGCGAGCTTCAGGCTCTCGACGTTCCTCGGGTCGAGCGGCACGCAGCGCCACTCGTCGTCCGCGTGCCGCAGGTCGGCGACGGTCGCATCGCGCAGCCGCGTCTCGATCGGCAGCAGCCGGATGCCCGGCGGCAGCGACGGGTCCCAGGCGATCTCCGTCGGGCACATCGTCGTGCGGCCGGCCGACGACGGCAGCACGCGCTGGCCGTAGTCGGAGAAGAAGAGCGCGTTGATCAGCTCGGACTTGCCGCGCGAGAACTCGGCGACGAACGCGATCGACATCCGGTCGTCGCGCAGCCGGTCAAGCACGCGCCCGAGCCGCGCCTGGAGTTGGGGATCGGACAGGCCCACGTCGGCCAGCCACTGGCCGTACCGGCCGATCGAGGCCGACAGTTCGGTCCGCCACGCCCCGTAGGCCCGGATCCGCTCGTTGAAGCCGCTCATCGAAGTGACGCGATCCGCATGGAACGGGACGTTGCAGGTAGGCCGGGCACGCGCCGAGCGTATCACGGCGTCCTGCGCCGCCGACCCGCGGGCGAAGCCCGGCGGCCGGGCCCGACGGACGGTCGGCGCCCCTGTTCGCAAGGCTTCGGAAGGCGGCCGCGGAAGCGACCCGGCGCGTGCGCGCGCGGCCCTGCGATCAGCGTTGGCAGCCGGCGCACCAGTACGTCGCGCGCTGCTGCTGGCGCAGCGTGCGCACCGGCGCACCGCAGACGCGGCACGGCTCGCCGGCGCGGTCGTAGACGAAGCACTCGAGCTGGAAGTAGCCGCTCGCGCCCTCGCTCGAGACGAAGTCGCGCAGCGTGCTGCCGCCGGCCGCGATCGCCGCCGACAGCGTCGCGCGGATCGCGTCGGCGAGCCGATCGCAGCGCGGCCGCGACAGCCGATGCGACGGCAACGTCGGCCGGATGCCGGCGCGAAAGAGGCTCTCGGACGCGTAGATGTTGCCCACGCCGACGACCACGCTGCCGGACAGCAGCAGCTGCTTGATCGCGACCCGCCGCCCGCGCGTGCCCGCGTGCAGCAGCGCGCCGTCGAACGCGTCGGAGAACGGCTCGACGCCGAGCGAGCGCAGCAGCGGGTGCGAGGCCGCGTCGCCGTCGGTCGCGTCGTGCCAGAGCACGGCGCCGAAGCGGCGCGGGTCGTTGAGCCGCAGCACGCCGTCGGCGAACACCAGGTCGACATGGTCGTGCGGGCGCAGCGGCGCGTCGCAACGGGTCCAGGCGATCGTGCCGGACATGCCGAGGTGCACGATCAGGCGCCCGTGGTCGAACGCGAGCAGCAGGTACTTGCCGCGGCGCTCGACCGCGCGCACCGTGCGGCCGGCGAGCCGCGCATCCAGGTCCCCGGGGATCGGCCAGCGCAACGCGGGCGCGCGCAGCACGACCGACTCGACGACACGCCCCGCCGCGGTCGCGGCGAGGCCCATGCGGACCACTTCGACCTCGGGGAGTTCGGGCATCGGGTGGACGGGGTGACGGGCCGGAATCGGCCGCCGGATGGGCGCTGCGAGGCGCCGGACTCGGTTGCCCAGCAGTGTAATCCAGCCTAAGATCGTTGCATGAAAGCCGTCTTCGCGCTGGTCGCGGCCGTGGTCGCGGCCGCCGCGTCGGGGTGCTCGACGCCGCCGCCGTCCGCCCCGTCCATGGGTGCCTCGCCCGGGGTTCCCGACACCGCCCGCCCCGCCGCCCCGGCCCGTCCCGGTGCGTCGGCCGTCGCCCGCGCCGACGCGGCCGGCGCGGACACCGAGGGCCCGCTGCCCGAGGTCGAGCTCTCGCCCCAGCTGCTGTTCCAGCTGCTCGCCGCCGACCTCGCCGCGCAGCGCGGCGAGGTCGGCTCAGCCTGGTCGACCTACATGTCGGTCGCGCGCCAGACGCGCGACCCGCGGATCGCGCGCCGCGCGACCGAGGTCGCGGTCGGCGCGCGCGCGCTCGACGAGGCGGTCCAGTCGGCGCAGCTCTGGCGCGAGCTCGCGCCGCAGTCGCGCGCGGCTGCGCAGATGCTCGAGACGCTGTGGCTCGGCGCGGGACGGCTCAAGGAGGTCGAGCCGGTGCTCGCCGAGCGGCTCGCGAAGGCGCGCGCAGAGGGCACGCTGCCCGCGGCGTACACGCAGCTGCAACGCTCGCTGCAGCGCGTGCAGGATCGAGCCGGCGCGTGGCAGATGATCCAGCGCCTGTCGGCGCCCGACCTCGACGTCGCGGCCGCGCGGCTCGCGCGTGCGCAGTTCGCCGCCGGCGCCGAGGACTTCGCGGCCTCGGCCGTCGAGGCCGGCGAGGCGATGCGGCTCGCACCCGACGACGAGGACGCGGTCGTCGCCGCCGCCCGAGCCACGCACCGCCTGCCCGGCCGCAAGCAAGAGGCGCTCGACTTGCTCGAGCGGTTCCTGCAGCGCCAGCCGATGGCGATCGAGGCGCGCTACGCGTACGCGCGCCTGCTGCTCGCCGACGGCCGCTCCGACGACGCGCGCGCCCAGCTCGAGCGCACGCTCGCCCAGCAGCCGGGCAGCCCCGCGGTGCTGTTCTCGCTCGCGCAGCTCACCTACCAGGGCAAGCAGCCCGACGACGCGAAGCGCTACCTGCAGCGCTACCTCGACCTGCCGCGCTCGGTGCCGCGCGACAACGCGCCGGCGCTGCTGTTCATGGCGCAGATCGACGAGGAGGCGGGCCGCCTCGACGCCGCGATCGAGTCGCTGGCGAAGGTGCCGCGCGGCGAGGAGTTCGCATCGGCGACGATCAAGCGCGCGCTGCTGATGGGCCGCCAGGGCAAGGTCGAGGCCGCGCGCGAGGTACTGCGCGACGCGCCGGTCGCCACGCCGCGCGAGCGCGCGCAGATGGTGTCGGCCGAGTCCCAGCTGCTGCGCGAGGCCAAGCGCAACCAGGAGGCGTTCGACGTGCTGGAGAAGGGGCTCGAGCGGATGCCCGACCAGCCCGACCTCCTCTACGACCACGCGATGGCCGCCGAGCGCATCGACCGGCTCGCGGTCATGGAGAAGTCGCTGCGCCGTCTGATCGGGCTGCGACCCGACCACGCGCACGCGTACAACGCGCTCGGCTACACGCTAGCCGATCGCAACATCCGCCTCGACGAAGCCGCGAAGCTGATCGAGAAGGCGCTGCAGCTCGCACCGGACGACGCGCACATCCTCGACAGCATGGGATGGGTGCTCTTCCGCCAGAAGGACTATCCGCGCGCGCTCGACTATCTGCGCCGCGCCTACGAGAAGCGTCCCGAGGTCGAGATCGCCGCGCACCTCGGCGAGGTGCTGTGGGCGATGGGCCGACGCGACGAGGCGCGCACGCTGTGGCTCGAGGCGCGCGGCCGCGAGCCCGACAACACCACGCTGCGCGAGACGCTGGCCCGGCTGAATGTGGCGCTCTGAGCGGCGCGCGCGGCGCCCGCTCGGCTCGGCCGTCGTTCCGGCCGCTGTTCCGGCCGCCGTCCCGTCCGCGGCAGCGGCCGTCGCGCTGTGCGCGGCGCTCGCCGGCTGCGCGGTCGCACCACCCGAGCCGGTCCCGCCGCCCGCGCCCGCCACCGAGGCCGTGCGCCAGTGGGCCGGCCGCTTCTCCGTCGTGCAGCAGTCCGCGGTGCCCGGCGCGAACCAGGACACCGGCACCGGCCGCTTCGTGATCGTCTCCCGGCCGACGCCCACGGGCCGCGCGCTCGACCTCGAGGTCGCCTCCCCGTTCGGCCAGACGATCGCGACCGGCCGGCGCGCCCCCGACGGCGCGTCGACGCTGACGCTGTCCGACGGCCGCCGTCTCGAGGCGCCTTCGCTCGACGCGCTGCTCGAGCGCGCGCTCGGCCTGTCGCTGCCCATCGAGCGGCTGCCCGCGTGGCTCGACGACCGCTTCGAGACCGTGCTCGAGCGCGACGCGCAAGGCCGCCCGAGCCTCGCGCAGGACAGCGGCTGGCAGATCGAGCGCGAGCCGCGCCGCTGGGCGATGCAGCGCCCGCAGGGCGGCGGCACGCTGCGCGTCGTGCTGGTGCTCGACCGCTGAGCTCGACGCCCGCCCACCCTTCCCCGATGCGCCCCGACCCATCGCGCCGATGCTCGCCGAGATCCGCAACGCTCCCGCCCCCGCGAAGCTGAACCTGTTCCTGCACGTGACCGGCCGCCGCCCCGACGGCTACCACGAGCTCGAGACCGTCTTCCAGCTGATCGACTGGTGCGACCGCGTGCACCTGCGCCGGCGCGACGACGGTCGGATCGAACGCGAGGGGGCGTTGCCCGGCGTGCCGCCGGAGGCCGACCTGGTCGTGCGCGCCGCGCGGCTGCTGCAGGCCCAGAGCGGTACCCCGCTCGGCGCCGACCTCGCGCTGGACAAGGCGATCCCGATGGGCGGGGGCCTCGGCGGCGGCAGCTCCGACGCCGCGACCGTGCTGATGGCGCTCAACCGGCTGTGGGGCCTCGACTGGCCCGACGACCGTCTCGCGGCGCTCGGGCTGCGGCTCGGCGCCGACGTGCCCTTCTTCGTCTTCGGCCGCACGGCCTACGCGACGGGGGTCGGCGAGCGCCTGGAACCCCTGGACCTGCCCCCCTGCTGGTACGTCGTCGTGGCCCCGCATGTGGCCGTGCCGACCGCCGCGGCGTTCGCTGCCCCCGATTTGACACGCAACACCGAACCGCTCAAAATCGCGGGTCTTTCGCGGGACGACCGTGTCTGGCAGGGCGGCAACGACCTGCAGGAGGTCGTCGTCAAGCGGTATCCGGAGGTGGCGGCAGCACTCGCGTCCCTGAAGGAAGCCGCCGTCGCGGCGGGGCTCGATCCCGCCCGGACCCGGATGTCGGGCTCCGGCGCGTGCGTGTTCTGTCCCGCCCCCACCGAAGCCCGGGCTGGGCAGATGGCGGGGGAGGTCCTGCGCCGCGAGGTCGGTACCGTCCGGGTGTGTCGCGGACTGTCCCGGCACCCGTTGGGGAGTCGCCAAGTTGGTTAAGGCACCGGATTTTGATTCCGGCATTCGAGGGTTCGAATCCTTCCTCCCCAGCCCACCCTTTCTGTCCCGCGACGATGAACCGGCCGATCCGCAGCGCACCTGACCTCCTCAAGCCGGAAGGCCTGATGGTGTTCACCGGCAATGCGATCCCGAAGCTCGCGGAATCGGTCGCCGAACGCCTCGGCACCCGGCTCGGCAAGGCGACCGTCGGTCGCTTCTCCGACGGCGAGGTGATGGTCGAGATCCTCGAGAACGTCCGCGGCAAGGACGTCTTCGTGCTGCAGTCCACCTGCGCGCCGACCAACGACAACCTGATGGAGCTGATGGTGATGGTCGACGCGCTCAAGCGCGCGTCCGCCGGTCGCATCACCGCCGCGATCCCGTACTTCGGCTATGCGCGCCAGGATCGCCGCGTTCGCTCCTCGCGGGTCGCGATCAGTGCCAAGGTCGTCGCGAACATGCTCGAGGTCGCCGGCGTCGACCGCGTGCTGACGATGGACCTGCACGCCGACCAGATCCAGGGCTTCTTCGACATCCCGGTCGACAACATCTACGCCGCGCCGGTGCTGCTGTCCGACGTCGCGACGCAGAACCTGTCGGAGTGCATCGTGGTGTCGCCGGACGTCGGCGGCGTGGTGCGGGCGCGCGCGCTCGCCAAGCGCCTCGACACCGACCTCGCGATCATCGACAAGCGCCGCCCGAAGGCCAACGTCTCCGAGGTGATGAACATCATCGGCGAGGTCCGCGGGCGCACCTGCGTGATCATGGACGACATGGTCGACACCGCCGGCACGCTGACCAAGGCCGCCGACGCGCTGAAGGAGCACGGCGCCACGCGCGTGCTCGCCTACTGCACGCACGCGGTGCTGTCGGGCAACGCGGTCGAGCGCATCTCGCAGTCGGCGCTCGACGAGCTCGTCGTGACCGACTCGATCCCGCTGTCGAAGGCCGCCGAGGCCTGCGGCAAGATCCGCGTGCTCAGCTGCGCGGGCCTGCTCGCCGAGACCATCCTGCGGATCAACCGCGCGGACTCGGTGTCGTCGCTGTTCGTCGACGACTGATTCGAACGGAGGGCGCGTCGCGCGAGCGACGCGCCCGCCCCGATGCCCGCCGAGAGGCGGGCGAACCAGGTCCCCGCCTCCGGGCGGGGGTGATGAACGCCCGGCGCTCTGGTCGCGGAGTCCGGGCAGACCGTGAAGGAGTTCGCGATGAAAGTCGTCGCAACGACACGTACTGCGCAGGGTTCGGGTGCGAGCCGCCGTCTGCGCCGCTCGGGCAAGGTGCCCGGCATCGTCTACGGGGGCACCGCCACCCCGACGGCGATCGAGCTCGACCACAACCCGCTCTACCATTCGCTGCGGGTCGAGGCCTTCCACTCGTCGATCCTCGACATGGAGCTCGACGGCAAGGCCGAGCGCGTGCTGCTGCGCGACGTGCAGTGGCACGCCTACAAGCCGCAGGTCATGCACATCGACTTCCAGCGCGTCGCGGCCGACCAGAAGATCCACGTCAAGGTGCCGCTGCACTACGTGAACCAGGAGGTCTCGCCGGCGGTCAAGATCTCGGCGGCGATCGTCAGCCACGTGCTGTCCGAGATCGACGTGACCTGCCTGCCCGCCGCGTTGCCCGAGTTCATCGAGGTCGACCTGTCGGGCCTGACCGCCGGCCATCCGATCCACCTGTCGGACGTCACCTTCCCGGAAGGCGTGACGCCGGTCCAGGCGAAGGAGAACCCGGTGCTGGTCGTGGCGACGGTCAAGGGCGGCGGCGGCGACGCCGACGAGCCCGCGGCGGCCCCGGCGGCGGCGCCGGCGGCGAAGGCCGCCCCGGCGAAGAAGGACGACAAGAAGTAAGGCGGCCGGCGCGCCCCGTGCGCGCCGACCCGGCGGGCCCCCGCGCGGCGCTGCCGACCGGGGGCCCGTCGTTTTCGGGGACCGCGGGGCTTCGCCTACACTGGCGCCCCATCGCCTCCTCCCCACCGACCTGCGCGCATGACCGCGATCCGCCTGATCGTCGGGCTCGGCAACCCGGGCCCCGAGCACGAGTCCGACCGGCACAATGCCGGCTTCTGGTTCGTCGACGCGGTCGCACGCGAGCACGGCGGCAGCTGGCGCCGCGAGCGACAGTTCCACGGCGAGTCGGCGCGCGCGAAGGTCGGCGGCACCGACGTCTGGCTCCTCAAGCCGGGCACCTACATGAACCGCTCCGGGCAGTCCGTCTCGGCGCTCGCGAAGTTCTACCGGATCGGCGCCGGCGAGATCCTGGTCGCGCACGACGAGCTCGATCTGCCGCCCGGGACGGTGAAGCTCAAGCGCGGCGGCGGCAGCGGCGGTCACAACGGACTGAAGGACATCACCGCCGCGATGGGCGGCCCCGACTACTGGCGGCTGCGGATCGGCATCGGCCATCCGCGCGACCTGTACCCGGGGCGCGAGGTCGTCGACTTCGTGCTCCAGCGGCCGTCGCGCGCCGAGCGGCAGGCGATCGACGACCGGATGCCGGCGGCGCTCGCGATCGTGCCGCTGCTCGCGGACGGTCAGTGGGAGCGGGCCGGCCAGCAGCTGCACACGGTGCCGCGCGCGACGTGACCGGCCGCATCGCCGCCGGCGGCCGCGCGCGGTGGGCCGGCCTGCGATGAGGGCGCTGCGCCTGATCGCGGGTCCGCGCGCCCGGGAGCGGATCGTGCGAGACGGGCTGCGCGCCGAGGCGGTCGCGGGCGTCGCGGCCGCGGCGGGCGGCCCGAAGGGACTCGCGTTCCTGCCGCTCGACGCGTGGCTGTTCGGCGAGTGGCTCGCGTCGGCGCCGCGCGCGCGCCTGCTCGCCGGCGCGTCGATCGGCGCGTGGCGGATGGCCGCGGCCGTGCACCCGGACGGCCCGGGCGCGACGCGCCGGCTCGGCGAGGCCTACCTCGAGCTGCAGCGCTACCCGGCCAAGCCGTCGCCACGGCTCGTCGCGGGGACCTGCCGCGCGGTGGTCGAGGCGACGATCGGCGACCCGGCCCGCTTCGTCGCCGGCGCCTCGC